>JBKCMS010000040.1:0-41291 GCA_046300175.1 Pseudomonadota bacterium
GTTCTCCAAAAGTCCGTAGCGAAATCCCGAGTTTTGGAGAACGCTATCGATTCGCGGATGCGAATCAAAACAACAACCTATAGTGATGTCCAGCAAAAGCCTTGCCAGTTTTACTGGCACGGACTTTTGCACATCACTATAGTTCACCGATCTGAAAAATGGGTAGATACAGTGCAAGCACGGTGACGCCAACTAGGGCCCCGATAATCAATATCAAAGCCGGCTCGACCAGTTGCTTTAAGGTGTCGATATTCTGGTCGACATAGGCTCGATAGAAATCAGCTGCCTTGATTAGCATTAATTCCAAAGAACCCGAGATTTCGCCGACCTCGATCAGATCCCCTAGCAGTTCGGGAAAGTACTCTGATGACTTGAAGGCGGCGCATAGAGAGTGACCATCGCCGACGTCATTTCGGATACGTAGCAGCGCGGCGCGCGCTCTTTCGCTCGGAATGGTTTGGGCGGTGATCGCCAAACCTTCTAGGATCGGTATACCAACCCGGATCAGCGCTGCAAGTAGTCCGGACACCTCGCAAGAGTGCTTGGCACGGAGTAGGTTGCGCCAGAGAGGTAATCGGGTAGTTAGACGCTCAAAGATAGCACCTGCTGAGCCTCTGCTTTTAAACCGCCAGACAACGCTCCAAGCAACCGCTAGAATGGTAAGAGTTGCTAGTGGTCCAAACTGAGATAGATTGCGAGAGAGTGAAAGCACAAATCTGGTGAGCCAGGGTAGGGGCACGCCGCTTTCGGCAAATAACTCCTCAAATGTGGGCACAACCCACAGCAATAGAAACGTCATAGTCGCCATCAAGCCTAGGCAGACGACTACAGGGTAGATTGCAGCCTTAATAATTCGACTTCGTAGAGCTCTCTGCGCTTGAATTTGGTCTCCCAGGGTATCCAAGGTTTGGTCGAGTATCCCGGCATGCTCGCCAGCAGCAACCAGGGTAGAATAAAAAGTAGGAAAATAGTGCGGGCTTAGGCGCATGCCAGCAGCGATCGATTCACCCTGCTCGATCGCTTCGCGCAGAGAACAGAGAGCCGCTCGAGCTGCAGAGGATCGCTTGTGCTGCGATAATATACCGATGGCTGCGCTGATCGGTATGCCGGCCCTAAGCATTAAAGCTAGTTGCCGTGTTAGTAGTAAAATTTCTGTCAGCGGGGCGCGTTTAAGGCGGTGAATCATGGAATTGGTGATTGTAAGGTTCGGTTCTTAAGTTTTAGTGCACACAGTGATTTCCAGTGTTCTTAAGCGATGGGATATGTCGGTGTGCCGACACATTAATCGGAGTTCTTGCGGTAAAAGTTGCGTAAACCGACCCTGGATTGAGGCTTTGAGGCGACTCGGTGTAGACTAATGCTAATGAGCTCTAAAGTTAAAAAAAGGGGTAAAAAGCCATCCGCTGAATCTCATTCGGTGCTGCCCGCTTTAGACGGCGATCCAGTGCCTGTTCTGGAAGGGGAAATCCTGCCTGCGGAGAGCTTAGTGCCGATTAGTCCAGAGTCCACTGAATCAGCGGAGAGTTTGGAGAGTGTTGAAGGGGAGCTACTAGAGATATCCCCCGAGGACCTCTCGGCTGATGAAGCGTCTTCTGCTAGTGACCTTGATGAAGGTGCATATGCCGAGTTAGAGCGTGGAGTCGTTCCTTATAGCCCACTAGATGCTTACCTCGCTGAAATCCGTCGGTTTGCACCTCTCAGTAAGGAAGCTGAGCACGCCGCTGCGGTGGATTACCATACCACTAAAAACCCCGATGCGGCATACACCTTGGTGTCCGGGTCGTTGTGGCTTGTTGTGAAGATAGCGCGCGACTACGAGCGAGTGGCCAAGAATGTGTTGGATTTAATTCAGGAAGGCAACATCGGCTTGATGGAGGCGGTGCGTAATTTTGATCCGTATCGTGGGGTGCGATTTCCTTCGTACGCTGTTTGGTGGATCCGCGCTTATATAATTCGCTACATCATCGCCAATTGGCGCATGGTCAAGATCGGAACTACGCAAGCGCAACGCAAGCTTTTTTTTAACTTAAAAAAAGAAAGTGATCGTCTTGAGCGCGAGGGGATATACCCGTCTACAAAGCTGCTAGCTGAACGGCTTAATGTGAAAGAAGGCGAAGTAGTTGAGATGTCGCAGCGATTAGGTGGCTCAGATATGAGCTTCGATGCACCCCTTCAAGATGATAACGATTCAAGTCTGCTCTCTGTCATACCTAGCGATAACGAGTCAGCGGAGGATCAGCTAGCAAAGAAGCAGCTACGAGATACTTTAGCTAATAGTGTCTCTGAGTTTGAGGTAAGTTTGAGCCAAAAAGAGCAGGCGATCTTTAGGGGGCGTATTATGTCCGAAGAGAAGCTGACCCTCCAGGAGTTATCTGATTCTCTCGGTATCAGCAAAGAGCGCGTCCGGCAGATCGAAAATAAACTGCGTGAAAAGTTAAAGGTTTTTGTCTCTAAACGGCTCGGTGCAGAGCTTGATGATTGGGTTGAGAGTTGATCCTTTGGTGAGTTCTAGTAGATTAGTCGATCTCTCAGAAAAAGCTTGCCGACCAAGCCAAAGATTCGTAAAGTTCGCGTTGTCGTTAGACTCTATTCTTTTAAGGACACTGCTATGTACCGAAGCCTATCTATCATTTCTCTTGCAGCTCTTTTTGTTGGTTGTTCTGCTACCCCATATACTGGGGATGTGGTTTCCGAGACGACTACCCCCTCTGGGTTAAACGTCATTCAGACCTCCTCTCGTTCAGTGCTTCCTGGGGGAGGGCTTGCAGGTGAGGAGTCCGAGCTAAAGACGATGACAGCTAAAGTAGAGAGCGTTAATCTACCAAGTCGTACAGTTACGCTTCGAACCAGCGATGACAAGATAGTGCCGCTGAAAGTTGGCGATGCGGTAAAGAACCTCTCTCAAGTGGAGAAGGGTGACACAGTAGAGCTTGATTACTTTGAGGCCGTTGAGTTCGAGGTGCGTCAACCAACTCCAGAGGAGTTGGCACTTGCAGGGCTAGGTGTTGATGTGGCAGGTCGCGCAGCCGAGGGGCAAAAGCCAGCGGCACTTGTAGCCGGAGAGCGGGTCGATATCCTTACAATAGAATCGATCGATAAGAAAAAAGAGCTAATTACCCTAAAGAGCCCTGAAGGGTACGTAACGGTAAAGGCCAAGTATCCTCAAAACCTAAAGGTGGTCAAAGTTGGTGATACCGTAGTGGTAAAGACCTCGGAGCTATTCGCAGCCAGGATAAAAGAGATAGGCTAAGCCAGTCTCCGTTTGGGGGGTGCAAACGCCCCCCTGCTCATCAAAACAATAACCAGTGATATCTAATTGGATACACTGGTTATTTTTTTGCCTAGCTTTTAGAAACATAGGCGCCAACCCTCGCCAATTCCTGCTATTCGTTATACCATCTGCGGCATCACTAGATCGTGAAGTAGGCGAGTTGCATGGGTCGTATCTTCCTTAGTTTGGTTTTGTTTTTCATCGTGGCTGGTGGTGTTTTGGTGTACCAAGCTACTCAGGGTACGAGCTCGCTAGTTTTAAAGCCTTCAGAGCTAGTATCCCGAGCACACGCGCGAGATCTACCTCGAATTAGAGTAGGAGGCAGGGTAGCTGAACCTATTGAGTACCAGACAGAGCCGAGCTTTATACTTCGTTTTAGAGTCAGCGATCCTGTGAGTGCTGCTGGTGGAGAGTCCGGCCTTGTGCCCCCCACTGGTGATAGTAATAGTAGTAGCACCGCATCTTCGGTAACCGTTCCCGTAGAGTATAGAAACCTTAAGCCGGACATGTTTCAGGCTGGTAGAGATGTCTTAATTGATGGTGATTTTAAGGATGGGACGATCATTGCAGCTAAACTTCAGACACAGTGCCCATCTAAGTACGAGCCGGCGATGCCAGGATCAGACCCTGGCGCTAGTGCCATGGAACAGTGATTTGCTGCAAGGGGGTGGGCGGTGATTGAGTTTGGACATTTTGCACTGTGTATCGGATGGTTGCTGGCTCTTGTGGGGGTGCTCGGCGGGGCCTATATCGGCCTTGGAATCGATAAAGGAGTAGGCGTAGCACGGCAAGCATACGTGGAGGTGCTTCGTCGGATTACGATCGGAGTAGCGATCTCTTTGGGGGTATCGCTTGTTGGCTTAGGTTACGGATTTGTCACAAACGATTACTCGATTCAGTATATCTGGCAGTATTCCAATCGAGCGATGCCTTGGGTCTATAAGATAACGGCGATCTGGGGTGGGATGGATGGATCGATGCTGCTGTGGTGCGGACTAGTAGCTCTGTTTTGTGCTGCTGTAGCGCGGGCTTCGGTGCGCTATCCTCGGGCGCTTCTACCGTGGCTCTACTGCTTCCTTAACTCGTCGACCCTTTTCTTTACAACAATCACGCTTTTTCTTACTAATCCGTTCAGGTACCTCAAGGCCCCCATGGTGATGCCTGATGGAAATGGGCTTAATCCTCTGCTTCAGAATGAGTACATGGCGATACACCCGCCGACACTCTACTTAGGATTTACGGGTCTAGCGATTCCTTATGCTTTTTGTATGGCTGCGCTCGCATCGGGCCATATGTCAAACGACTGGATCAGATTAACACGTCGCTGGACGCTTATAGGGTGGACCTTTCTCACAGCGGGGATCGTTCTGGGTGGGCACTGGGCCTACCTAGAGCTTGGATGGGGAGGTTTTTGGGCTTGGGACCCGGTTGAAAACTCATCTTTTTTACCTTGGCTGACAGCCACAGCATTCTTGCACTCAGTCATGGTGCAGGAGCGAAAGGGAATGCTCAAAGTATGGAATATTTTCCTGTGTGTACTGACGTATGCGCTCACAGTTTTCGGAACTTTTCTGACGCGCTCAGGAATTGTGCAGAGTGTGCACGCTTTTGCATCTACTGATATCGGTTGGGTGTTTCTAACCTACTTAGCGGTTATACTTCTTGTAGCTGCGGTGCTAGTTGTTTTTAGACGCTCCGAGCTGCGCCCAGAGCGCACAATTGAAAGCCTTTTCTCGCGCGAGACGGTATTTCTACTAAATAACCTGGTGTTGCTTAGCATCTGTTTTGCTGTGCTCTGGGGAGTGATGTTCCCGGTATTTTCTGAGGCTTTTACCGGCCAAAAGCAGACAGTAGGCATACCGTTTTTTAACGCCGTTAATGTTCCGTTATTCCTGGCACTCGTGTTTCTGATGGGAGTTGGTCCCACTATTGCTTGGAGAAGGTCTTCTATTAAGCAGATGGTGAACTCCTTTGCAATCCCGTTAGCCGCTGCATTTGTTGTGGCGATTGCTCTTGTTTCGGCGGGTATAACTGATTTCTATCCGGTGCTTTCGTACGCCATATCGTTTTTTGTAGTGATGGCTATTCTCGGTGAGGTTCAACGCGGGCTGCGCTCGCAGAGTGCGACAACGCAGTCTGCCACGTATGCGCCACGTACGATATTGCAGCTCTTTCGTCGGCATAGAGTTAAGTACGGCGCGCACATCATCCACTTTGGAGTAGCGCTAATGACGGTGGCCATCACCGCATCGATGGCCCACAAAACTGAGCGCGAGTTTACTCTAGCTCCTGGTGAACGTTTCAACGTCGGGCGTTTCTCACTGGAGTTATCTGAGTTTCATGAAGAGCAACACGCAAACTACAGTGCCATACAGGCGCACGTAAATGCGCGACTCCTGAAAGATGATTCTTTAGAGGCAGTGCTCGTGCCAGAGCTGCGTTTTTACCCCAAGAACAAAGAAACAACGACCGAGGTTGCGCTGCGGATGGGTCAACGTGAGGATCTCTACCTGATTCTCGCTGGTATCGACGAATCGGGTAAAAAAGCCTCCATGAAGGTATTTATCAATCCACTTCAAGTTTGGTTGTGGTACGGAGCGATAGTTATGGTGGTTGGAGCGGTGGTGGTGGCCATACCGGTGGCTAAAGTGGCTCCGGTTAGAAATACAGTGGCAGCTCAACAGGTGGAGCAATCGTTATGAGCACTATGGTCGTTTGGATAGCGCTCTCAATCGCCCTATCGCTATGCATGGCTTTGTACTTCGCTGAACCGCTTTTTGAGAAAACTGGCGGGGCGGTTGACGCCTCGAGCGCTGCAGCAGAGGCAGCGCGCCGCTTGCTGGATTCAAAAGAGCGAGCACTGCGAGCAATAAAGGATCTTGAGTTGGATTTCACCATGGGCAAGGTCAGTCGTGAGGACTATGATCGATCCTACGCAGAGTTGTCCCAAGAGGTGGGCCGCATACTTCAAGAGCTGCGCGGCCATGAGTAATAACACGGTGGTGAGCGATGTATGCCGTTCCCAGCCCGACCGAGCGCTTGTTAAGGCTACAGGGATCAAGAAACGTTTCGGCGCGCAGGTAGTTGTAAGTAACGTAACGCTTAGCTGTCACGCAGGCGAAGTAGTGCTGATACTTGGCGCAAACGGGGCCGGAAAGAGTACATTACTAAGGATCATCGCCGGGCTTACTCGGGCCGATTACGGTGATATTTCGATACCAGAGGGGGTGCGGGTAGGATTTTCTGGCCATCAAACAGGGCTCTATTCCAAACTGTCGCTTAAGACCAACCTATCGTTGTATGCGTCACTAGCCGGTGTTAGCCAGGTGCAGCTTCAAG
Organism: Pseudomonadota bacterium; assembly: GCA_046300175.1. GTDB lineage: Bacteria > Bdellovibrionota_C > UBA2361 > UBA2361 > OMII01 > OMII01. Next base: position 6,611 of record JBKCMS010000040.1, read on the forward strand.
AGCTCCTACGCCATTGGCGTCTAGAGGAGTTGGAAAACAAGGCAGTCGAAGAGATATCTCGTGGAGCGCAAAGTAAAGCCTCCATAATACGAGCCCTGATGGCATCACCTCAGATTCTACTGCTCGATGAACCATCGAGTAATCTGGATGAAGCAGCAACAGAGCAGTTGCGGGTAGTACTATCGCAGCACGCTGCTTTAGGTCGGGTGGCTCTGGTGGCAACCCACGATATTGCGAGGCTGGGATCTAGCGCAACAAGGGCTATAGTCATGGAGCAAGGCGCGATAATAGCAGACTCAGGTTCGCGAGCAGCACGTGGCGCTCTGGAGTCAGTTGTGCAGCAGTACAGGACGACTAATCGTTAGAGGGCGGGGAGGCTTAATACCAGGTGCGTTGGCTTGCTGTGATGAAGCTACTGATAGCAAAAGAGCTCGCAGTTGAATTGCGGGGCAAAGAGAGCATTACGCTGCTACTCTTTACAACGCTGATTGTGGGAGTCCTTGTTGGAGCAGGAGTTAGCTCTGCTGTGCTCGACGTCACCAGCACCACAAAGATATACCCGATGCTTTTATGGATCATTTTTTTGGTCATCACCACAACTGCCAGTGGGCGAGCGAGCGAATCAGAGCTTGAGGGACGAGGCTTTGAGGGGCTCCTACTGGCCGGTGTGACTGGCGCCCAGCTTTACCTGGCAAAAGTAATAGTCACGGCAGCGATGTTTTTCTGTACCTGGACACTGCTTGTTCTGGTAACTAGCTTGGCGCTTGATCAGAGTATCATCCAGGTTTTCGGTTTGCTTGCAGCAATTGGAGCAGCGGCATCGCTTAACCTAGCAGCCTTGGTGGTACTCGTCTCTGGGATGACTGGAACGGCTAGGCTCCGCGGGATGCTCCTGCCACTGCTAACGCTACCACTGCTTTTTCCACTCTTCTTTGCGGGGATCGAGCTCACTACTGAGTGCATGCTGTATGGTGCGATCTCACCAGGTAGCGTTTGGCCGGGTGTACTGCTGGTATCGGGGTTGGCATTTCTACTCGTTGGTATAAATAGCTACGATGCTGCTGTGCGCGGTTAACAAGCTCATCATGAGCTATCTGTCCGGTGGGTTCTGCGAGTCTTCTATCTGAATTGGCATTGCGCAGCTGCTGCCGTATCGCTAGACTTTAAATATTGATGAGCAAAAGTCCGTGGCAGTAAAACTGACAAAGATTTTGCCGCATATCGCTATAATGTGTTGTTTTGATGCGCATCCGTGAATCGATAGCGGTCTCCAAAAGCTTCTATTTAGCTACGGACTTTTGGAGAACGCTACATACTTACGTGACCCAAAATTATTTGGGGTGACGACTAATCTAAGGAGTATCCGATGAGAATTAGCATGACCGATATTGCACAAATCGCATCCCGCATACCGTCAATTACAGCCAAGGATATTTTTAAGACCGGCTCTAGTGTGGTTGTAGCTTGTAGTGCTCTTATCGCCGTGGTGTTAGTTGCCACAACGGGTACAGCAGAGGCGCAGGTTAGAGCAAAGAGCCTCAGTAAAACATGTCCAAAAGTTCAGTTAGTTGGTAGCGAGAGTGCAACTATCTATAAAAATTCAGCTCCCTTAAGGTCGGGTGGTGTAGGTACACCGCTAATCGGTTACCGACGCGAACCAACATTGATCTATAACCGTAGGAATTTCTCTGGTTCTCGGCATGTGGTCTACGATTCCAAGGGAAAAGGCTTGGCTAGTTGTCCAGTTGTATCAGCAGAGGGTCATGCAGGTCGTGCTCGATGTACCATTCAAACTTCCAGCCTACGGCGCTCAGCAGTCGGCAACACCGGTTCGCCCACTGTATACTTTAAGGTTTCTGGTAATCTCTGCGTAAAGGTGCCAGACGCCGGAAGGTGTTACGGCAGTGTTAAGGGGCTTTGTAATCAACTTATTAAGTAACTACTCAGCAAATTCAGCGACACCCTTCGTTCTAGCGGTTTTGTGGTAAAGAAAATCCCTGATTTTTGCCGGGAGTACCCAGGGATTTCTGGCGCTTTTAGCCATCTCTCTGGCCAAAACGGGACAAGTGGTGAGCTGTTTCAAGTCGCCTTTAAGCCTAGCGCCCCCAAGTTTGAAAGGTTACTACGGTCTACCTTTTAAGCGCCGTAGTTTGGCCCCGATATTATTGGTGGCTGTTGTGTTAGCTTAGCCCGCAGCTCTCTGGCAGTTAGGCTGACGCCTTGCTATAGTTCGGCTCTATGTCACGCCTCTCAAGCTTATCTTTTATCTTGGCCACAGCGCTTGTATTTCTGCTCCTAGCGCTTGCTCAGTACTATGTTTTTATGGTGGTGCCTAATGAGCAGATTATGGGTGCAGTTCAGCGTGTTTTTTACTTTCACGTGGGTGGTGCGCTGGCGTGCTACGCTGCATTTGGGGTGGTTTTTGTAGCCAGTATCACCTACCTAGCCACCCGTAGCGAACGGGCCGACCTGTTGTCGATAGCAGCGGGAGAGGTGGGTTTTGTGTTGTGCACTATCGTGCTTGTAACCGGAATGATTTGGGGCCACAGCGCCTGGAACACCTGGTTTCGGTGGGAGGAGCCGCGCCTGGTCACTTTCCTTGTTCTGTGGTTAATATTCCTGTCTTTCTCGGTGCTGAGGAATTTCGGCGATCCAACAAAGAGTGCTGTGCATGGGAGTATTCTAGGCATCCTCGGTGCTATATCGGTGCCTATAGTGTATGTTTCAATTAAGTTTCTGCCACAGAGTGCCAGGTTGCATCCTGAGGTGATCGAGAGGGGCGGATTGAAGGACCCATCTTATTGGCAGGCTTTTGGCCTCTCTGTAGTGGCGTTGATGGCTCTGTGCGCGTTGCTGATCTGGGTGCGCTACGCGGTGGGGGCGCTTGAACGTGAAGTAAGTCTACTTGGTGGAAGAGATAGGAATAGCTATGACGGTTGATACCTACCCAGATCTTTTTTGGGCATACACAGCAGTGTGGACGATAGTGGCGGTCTACGTAGCTTGGATGGGCTCTAGAGTTGCTCGGCTTGAGCGTTCACTCCGAGATGCTCGAAACACGCCGGTTAGCAGTGCGGGGTGTTGTGATTCGAAACGCTGAGTTTCTATTCGGGGCTCCTTCTCTGCAGACTATTCGCAAGCAGCAACTCGCGGAGGTAGCGATCATTGGTCGTTCTAATGTAGGTAAATCAACCTTCATTAACCGCCTTACAGGACGCAAACTTGCGCGCGTAAGCGGCAATCCGGGCTCGACTCGAGAGCTTAATTTTTATCGGGTTGATGGGGTATGGAACGGCGTAGAGCAGCAATTGTGCCTAGTGGATATGCCAGGCTTTGGATTCGCCAAGCTCTCAAAGGAGGCGCGCGAATCGATATCGATGCTTTCGGTTGATTTCCTCAGACAACGAAGGCACCTGCGTGCCGTAATTCTTCTCAATGACTGTCGACGTGAACCTGGCGACGACGAGCGTGCGATTCAGGGCATCTGTGCTGCCGAGGGTATTCCGTACATTATAGTGCTAACTAAGTTTGATACATTGCGGCAGAACGACAAGCCCAAAGCGCTAAAGAGCATCTCTCAATGCTACAACTTAGAGCCGCAAGATATTCTTTTTACCGGAGAGAAGATAACAGCCGAGCCGATCTGGGAGCGGGTGCTCGCCGTTGTTGATTAATCACGCTTCATCAAAGATGGGGATCGGTCTATTCTGACTATCAACGGCGACCATAACTACTTGCGCAGTGGTAACTTTGATCGTCTGGAGGTTATCCACCCCACGCACAGCTTCAACTTCCACCTGGATCGTTATTGAAGTGCGTCCTTGTTTCGTAGTTGAGCAATAAAAACTGACAGCATCACCGACGAATACTGGAGCGATAAACTCAACTTCGCGCATCACCTTTGTAACGTATTTTTTAGGGGCTACAGTCCGGGCATGTTGTCCGGCTGCCAAGTCGATTAGGCTCAAGATGTGCCCTCCAAAGATACTCCCCAATGCATTGGTATCTCGGGGCATCATGATCGTCCGTATGGCCGGGTTTCTGGTCTTTTCGTTTGTCATAACTTCAAGTGTGAACCAAGATGCAAAGTAGCGAAAGGGCCCACTGATCCCAGTTCCAGATCATCCTTGTAGTGGGCGCGAAAGGTCTATCGTCTCTCTTATAAAAAGGCGAGGTAAAAACCATTATATCGGCAATCTGCCACACGAGGAGGCGTTCATGGAACAGACATCATTTATCCCTAATCAATCATCGACCGACCAGGCTCAACGTGGTGCCAGCCACGAGGAGCTGCAAGCACAAACAGCGGGTCAGTACCTTGATAAGGCGCTCAATATGCTTGGTGCTAAGATGCGCCAGGCGGCCACATTGGTTAAAGAGCGTGCACCCCGAGAAGGCGTTGCCAGAAGTGCTTTGGAGACGGCATCGCAGGCGCTTGATTCAACTGGACAATACATGATGCGTGAGCAGGCGGGGCAGGATATTCGTGGGGTAGTGCGGCGTCATCCGCTACGCTCGCTTGGAGTGTGTTTTGCAGCAGGATTGATCTTGGGTAACGCGGTCCGAGGCGTACGAAGGTAGGTGAGAGTATGATTAATTCGATCAGAGAGGAGCTTGAATCCACGGTAACGCCGCTTTTACGCGAAATACTCGATGATGCGCGCAAGCTTATGCACCAAGAGGCACAGCTTGTGAGGGTTGAGGTACGTGAAGAGAGCGTTAAGATGCGCCAAGCATTAACCTATGTTCTAGCCGGAAGCACAGCGCTTCTTATTGCTGCTGTTTTAGGGTCCTTTATGTTCGTACAGCTAGTTGCTACTGAATGGTTTAAGGCTCCGCTTTGGGCCGCTTTTGGTATTGTAGCTTTGGTATCAGCAGCGCTTGGTAGTGCACTAGCAGTTGTTGGGGCTCGCAAATTACGCGATGTGAGAGAGAGCTCGGAACGCACGATGAAGGCGCTACGGGAGGGATTCGGATGGATGCAGCGCACGATGTAGAGCACAATCCGCCTCCAGCCCCTGGTGAAGTGCTTAAAACCGCAGAGAGTTTGCGTGAAGAGATTGAGGCTACCAGTAGGCTCTTACACGACCACGTAGACCAGTTGAGAGAGCAGCTTCAGCACCGACTTGAATCTTTTCGTAACCCGCTAGGGTTAAGGAAGCGTGTAGTAGAGCACGCTTTTGGTGCCTGCGGCGTGGCGTTCGGAGCCGGGGTCTTACTTGGACTATTACGAGGTGTTAAAGGCGCTGAAATTCGTCGTGTGGGCTCGAATCTTGGGGGAGCTATCACTGGCCAGGTAGTATCGCGTGTATTAGACCGGCTGTCTTAAACCCTGAGCGAGTGCAATCTTGGCTGGCCCAAGTTGCGCCGTAGAAGACAAAAAACCCCTGGCTGCATAAAGGGACCGAAATAGTTTGGTGGCCCGGGCCAATCCTAATTTGGCGGCCTATGTGCCTAATTTCATTGTCCTCTCGCTCTTTTTGGCAAACCTGCCTATACTCCTTTCTGGCGCTGTACTGATGTTTGCACAGCGTGCCTGCGTATTATTTATTTCGCCATGTTTGTTTACCTAGCCAAGAAGATATTTGGAACCCGTAACGACCGTATCCTGAAGAGCCTGCGTCCGGTTGTGCTAAAGATTAACGACCTCGAGCGTCGCTATCAGCCGATGAGCGATGAAGAGCTTCGGTCGCAAACAGATATCCTTAAAGGACGTCTCGCACAGGGAGAGCACCTGGATGATATTCTTCCGGATGCGTTTGCAGTGGTTCGAGAGGCTTCGCGTCGAGTGCTGGGGATGCGCCACTTTGATGTGCAGCTGATCGGTGGGGCGATCCTACACCATAAGATGATCGCTGAGATGCGAACTGGAGAAGGTAAGACCCTTGTGGCCACCTTGCCATCATACCTCAACGCGCTTACCGGCAAGGGTGTGCATGTAGTCACAGTAAACGACTACCTGGCGCGACGTGACGCGGAGTGGATGGGTCGCATCCATACTTTTTTGGGGCTCACTGTCGGCTGTGTTTATCACGGGATGAGTGAGGAAGAGAAGAAGGCTGCTTACCGTGCAGATATCACCTACGGCCAAAACAACGAGTTCGGTTTTGATTTTCTCCGCGATAATATGAAGTTTTCCGCATCAGAAATGGTGCAACGCGGACATTACTTCGCAATAGTTGACGAAGTAGATTCAATCCTGATTGATGAGGCGCGTACTCCTTTGATTATCTCCGGCCCGTCGGAGGAGTCGACCGATACCTACCTCAAGGTCAATACGCTTATTCCTCACCTACAGCGAGATCTTGATTTTCAAATGGACTTGCGTTCAAAGCAGCCCAGTCTGACGGATGATGGAATCAAAAAAGCAGAGAACCTGCTCGGTGTGAGTAATCTCTACGACCCGGCGAATATAGAGTTGTTGCACCATGTAACTCAGGGACTGCGAGCTTATAACAGCTTCGAGCGGGATGTTGATTACGTTGTCCAGGGTGGTCAGGTAGTGATCGTCGATGAGTTCACCGGAAGGTTGATGCCGGGGCGGCGCTGGTCAAACGGCCTGCATCAGGCGATCGAGGCGAAGGAGGGGGTTCAGGTTCAGCGAGAGAATCAGACTCTGGCTTCAATTACCTTCCAAAATTACTTTCGTATGTATGACAAGCTGGGCGGTATGACCGGCACAGCGGATACAGAGGCTGGGGAGTTCAAGCAAATATACGGCCTGGAAGTTGCGGTAGTTCCAACTAATCAGAGGATGGTCCGCCGGGATCACGTAGATATAGTCTATCGTACCCGTCGCGAAAAATACGCTGCGGTGGTCAGTGATATTGAAGAAGTTCACGCTAAGGGTCAGCCGATCCTTGTGGGCACAATTAGCATCGACCAGAGCGAAGCGATATCGAGAATCCTAAAGGAGAAAGGTATAGCGCACAACGTACTAAACGCTAAACACCATCAGCGTGAGGCCGAGATCATCGCACAAGCGGGACGATTTGGGGCAGTGACTATCTCAACGAATATGGCCGGGCGCGGTACTGATATTCTCCTCGGTGGTAACGCCGAGTTCATGGCGGCAGCCGAAGCGGGTACGCGTGATTCCGGGGATCCATCGTTTGTAAGTGCGCTAGGGAGGTTTAAGCAGCAGTGTGAGGTCGAGCACGCCAAAGTAGTTGAAGCTGGTGGTTTGTTTGTTATGGGTACAGAGCGCCATGAATCGCGGCGTATCGACAATCAGCTCCGGGGCCGTGCAGGGCGACAGGGAGATCCAGGTGAATCACGATTCTATGTGTCGCTTGAAGATGATCTCATGGTTCGATTTCAGGGCGAGCGCTTACAGCAGCTTATGCTCCGCATGGGCTGGGAGGAGGGGATGGCCTTAGACCACTCGCTTATGAGTCGCACGATCGAGACTGCGCAGAAACGCGTTGAAGCGATGCACTTTGATAGTCGCAAGCACGTTACTGATTATGACGATGTAATGAACAAGCAGCGGCAGGTGATCTACAACCTACGAGGGCGCATCCTGCGAAATGAGGATATCCGCGAGGGGGTCCTCGATATGATCGACGACCTATTAGAGGCGTCGGTTACACAGGTGTGTGACGAGCGAGTTAAGCCGATAGAGTGGCCATTAAGCACTTTGGCCGAGCGCTATCAGCACATCTTTGGACGCCAGTTTGAGTTTCCTGCCGATATGGCTTTGTCGCATCAGACTATCTTCGATGCTCTGCGCGGGGCAGCTCGTGACCTCTATACCTCTCATGTTCAGGCACAAACTGAGAAGCTACAGGGATTGCGAGAAATAGGTGTTTCTCCTCAACTTAACAGGGGAGCGATAGGTTCTGATGCATCAATAGGTTTTGAGCTTATTGAGCAGGATACTTTGCTGGAGGCGCTAGATTACTTCTGGCGGCACCACCTGCAAGAGATGGATCACCTGCGCGAAGGGATCGGCTTACGCGGCTACGCCCAAAAGAATCCGCTCTACGAGTATCAGAAAGAAGGCTTTTTGCTTTTCCAGCAGATGCTTGAGGAGATGAAAGAGAGTGTAATTCGGCGCCTTTGCTACCACGATGTGCCTCCAGTAGAGGAGGTGATTAAGCACATCGAGGAGGAGCGTAGACGGCACGAAGAGCGTCAGCGCCAGATGAAACTGGTGCATGGCAGTGATGTAGCAGGTGCAGAGGATCTCCAAGAGTCATCTTTGGATACCTCAGCAAGTGATCGCTCCAAACTGGAGGCGCAACGCAAGGCGAGGCGGAAAGCCAATAAGCGATGAAGCGAGGCGCTTTCTCGGTATACATCCATGTGCCGTTCTGCGCCCACAAGTGTCCATACTGTGATTTTAATACCTACGCAGTTACCCGTATTCCGGAGCGTGAGTACGTAGAGGCGTTGTGTACAGAGTTAGCGAGCTACAGTGAGGACCCTCGCTTTGCTGGTAGGTCGGTTGGCACTGTGTTTTTCGGAGGAGGTACTCCGTCGCTCTTTACTGAGCAATCCATCGCACAGGTAATCGAAATCATCGATCGCTTCTTTTCAATAGAGGCAGGGGCTGAGGTATCTCTTGAGGCAAATCCTAACGATGCTGAGAGTGCTCGCTTGGCTGGATACAAAGCTACAGGAGTGAATCGAATAAGCTTTGGCGTCCAGAGTTTTGACGATCATAAGCTCGCACTTCTAGGACGAAACCACACGGCTGATGAAGCCAAGAGAGCGCTTGAGCAAGCAGCGCGGGTAGGAATTAAGAATATTAGCCTAGATTGTATCTTCGGACTCCCTGGGCAAACTCTACAGGAGCTTGAGCGCGATCTTTACAGTGCGACTGCTCTACCCATACAGCACCTTTCAACGTATTCACTTACGATTGAGCCGGGTACCCCTTTTTTTCAGCGACAGGCGCGAGGTCTTCTGACTATGCCTGCTGACGAGCGAGTCGCTCAGATGCTGCAACGGATACCTGATATTGTCGGCTCAGCCGGGTTTAAGCGATACGAGATCAGTAACTATGCAAAGCCAGGTTATGAGTCAAAACACAACACGATTTATTGGAGCGGTGGTGACTACCTCGGTATCGGTGCAGGTGCGCATAGTTACTGTGCCGATTTCAGTGATACAGGTGCACTCAGATCTGCTGAGCGGTGGAGTACTCTAGCGCTGCCGCAGAGCTATATAGAAGCTGTTCAGCCAGGAGGGCGGGTATCGTGGCGTGAAACTCTAGATCGCGCAGAGCTTATGTTTGAGTTTTTCTATCTCGGTATGCGTAGAACTGAAATCGGGGTTTCAAAGATGGATTTTCAGCGCTTATTCGAAGCGCCATTCCCAGAGCAGATCGAATTGACTTTAGGGGAGCTGCTTAACGAAGGCTTTGTAGCGATCGATGGTGATAAGGTTCGACTAACTAAAGCCGGAATCAACGTCGCCGACTCGGTCTTTGAGCGGCTAGTACAAGAGCAGGGGCGCTGAGTTAGTGGTAAACGAGTGAGTTTATTGCGTGCACTGGCAGTTATCCGTAAATCACATGCGATCTCTGCTCCGGTTGAAGATATGTGGGCTGCGACTTAGTCAAGCTTTGCGAAAAAATCCTTGAGTGTATCTCAGTGGGGACACCATGCGGTTTTTCCCTCGTCTTTCTAGTCAAGCCTCGCATCTCTTGAACCTCGCGACTAAGCTATTTTTGATACTAATTTTAGTATTTTACAGGGTTTGCGGCTTAACGTGCTGGGTGTGATCCAGCTAAGCCAGAGACGCCCCCCTAAGAAAAAAGCTTTTGATATACTTGAGTAGCACCAGGTAACTCCTTAAAATCATCAGAGAGTCAGGGTTTAGAAGCTTGACCCTCTTGCAAGTGGCAGCAGCTGATAATTCAGCAACTTTAATAATGCGGCTGAGAGGGCTAAATCGAATTTAAAAAGGAAGAGTTACTATGGCTGACATGGCTAAACCGGTTTTAGATCCTAAAAGCATATCCTTTGAACCAGTAACAATCACATATGAACACCCTGCGGGTATACCATCCGGACATGGGGGAGGTGCGTTTACTCTCAACATCACGGGGCCAAAAGGCGAAGTACAAGTAAATTGTACTTTTGATGAGTGGACCCGGGGTGAGTATGCAGGATATAGATATGTTGGAGAAGGCCCTCGACCTCTCGGGCCATCGAGTACCAGCCTACGTGACAGCCCTGAAGCTGCAGCAAAATTAGCCAATGCTTTAGGAATAGACCCAAATGATGAGCAAAAGAGAGAAAAGGCGTGGGACGAATTGAGGCAATACATTAGGCGGCTAGATAGGACGTCTGTAGCATCAACCCCAACACACAACACGGTCTTGATAACCCCCCCCAACACACCCGCTAGCGCTTTAACCCTGGAGTCATCCACGACTCCAGATAGTGGTCTTAACACCCTGGAAGCCCCCAAAAATTAGTCGAAGCCCGCTGCCCAATTAGCTCAATTGTTCTAAAATTAGGCAGTAGAGAGGGAGAGAGCATGAACTATTCACCAACAGCGCTTCGAGGGCTTTTAGAGCAGCTTGGGGTTGGGTATCGGCATTTTACTCATCCGGCAGTGTTTACGGTGGCTGATATCGCCCTGCTACCTGAGAGACTGCCGGGAATTGATACCAAGAATCTGTTTTTAAGGGACGAGAAGCGGCGGCGCTACGTGCTTGTGTGTGTGCGCGCCGAAACGCGAGTCGATCTAAAGCAGCTCGGCAAGAACCTAGAGATGAAGGGGCTTACATTTTGCTCTCCAGAGGAACTACAGGCAATGCTGGGGGTGGCTCCCGGTTCTGTGTGTCTATTTGCTCTGGCCAACGATACGCAAGGGCGAGTGCAGGGTTTTATTGATAGCGCCATCGAGCCATCGGCAGAGATTCAGAATCACCCTTTAACAAATACTGAGACGGTGGTATTACGTTTTGCAGATATGCTTAGGTTTTGCGTCCATGTAGGGCACACTTTGACTCCTCTCGAAATTCCCGAAAGGTAGCGATTTAAAAAATGCAGTAACTGCAAGCTGAGGTGCTTAAATTATGCGCATATTTGCTCTGGTATTGGGAGTATTTCTAATGGTCACTCAGGCAACAGCAGATACAAAGTCTTTCTATGATTTAGAGGCCAATTCTATTGATGGAGCGCCGATCAAGTTCTCTGAGTACAAGGGGAAAGTTGTATTAGTCGTTAATGTCGCCTCTCGCTGCGGCTACACATCGCAGTATGAGGGACTTCAAGGGCTGTATGCAGCTCACAAAGAGCAGGGGCTAGTAGTGCTCGGTTTTCCGTCAAACGATTTCGGAGGTCAGGAGCCGGGAACAGACGCTGAGATTAAGAGCTTCTGCTCTAGTAAGTTTGGAGCTAATTTTCCAATGTTTTCTAAGGTACCAGTTGTCGGTGCCGCCAAGCATCCAGTGTACGAGCTGCTAACACAGAGCACGGGTGGGCAGGAGGTGCGCTGGAACTTTGAGAAGTTCCTAGTAGATCGGAATGGCCGTGTAGTCGGGCGATTTCCATCCTCTGTGGCCCCAGGATCGGCTGAGCTAACTTCGGCCATAAGCGCTGCCTTGAACGGCTAGGGCAGTGGTAGTCTGCCGACCTTGGCCTAAAAATAGGCCGGAATAGCCTAAATATTGATCGAATAAGAATAAATTACTGGAGTTTTAGGCTTAATTGGTCGATAATTAACCTATTCTGCTGGCATATCAGCGGAGTTATTCCTTTTTTTCTTAATGAGAGGCCACATGGAAAATCTACGTAACTTTTTAGAGATACCTTACGACGCCCTTGAAGATCTTAACCTGGAGGCCAAAGAGAAAGTGGCGCGGCGGACCTCTGATGAGGAGTTGAAGGACTATTACATTCGGTATCTTCAGGAGGAGAAGCGTATTAAGGCGGTAACGGTGTGCTTTACGGACATCGAGGGCCGCTTTCATATGCTCGACTACGACAAAAAATTCCTGATCAAATCGTTTGATAACCTCACATTTGACGGTTCCTCTATTCGTGGATTCTCAGTGGTTAAGGAGTCAGACCTGCGACTGGAGATCGATTGGGGTTCGTTTCGTTGGCTACCCAGTGATGTATTCGGTCCTGGAAAGGTAATGGTGTTTAGCTTGATTAAGGACCGAGACGGGCGCTACTACGCATCAGATATGCGTGGTCGGCTAAAGTCTTTCTGCGATGAGCTTTACAAAAGTAAGGGGATTACAGCCAACATCGCTGTAGAATGTGAGGGGTTCCTCTTTGAGGGGCGCGACGCAGAGCAGAGTTTTAATGAGTTTTCGGGATTTAAATTGGTCTCGGGAAGCGGATACTACAATTCTCTTCCGCGTGATCCGCTAAAGATATTTATCGACGCACTGGCAGAAGCGCAACGTGCAATGGCGTTCGAGAACGAAAAGGATCATCCGGAAGTTGCGCCATCTCAGTTTGAGTTGAACTACACCTTCTGTGATGCGTTATTAGCAGCTGATCAGGTGCAGTTGTACAAATTAACAGCTCGTCAGATAGCGGCAAATTCAGGGCTTACCGCGTCGTTTCTTCCCAAGCCGATAGCCGGGATCAACGGCAGTGGTATGCACACGAATCTTTCCTTGTCGCAGAATGGGAAGAATATATTCTATGATGCCAAGGGTGAGGATAATCTATCGCCGATGGCGTGGGATTTCATCGATAGGTTGCTCAATAGCGCCAACGATATATGCTTGATCATGAATTCAAGCGTTAATGCTTATCGTCGGCTGGACCCGAATTTTGAGGCGCCTAATCAGATCCGTTCTTCACCGGTTGATCGTACCTCGATGATCCGCATCCCGCTTGGTAATGCTAAATCCGCACGTATAGAGGTGCGTACAGTGGCCCCAGACGCTAATCCGTACTTGGCGTTCCTGGCCATCCTACAGACAGGTCTCAACGGACCTAAAAATGAGCAGGAGATCACCGAGAACCGGCGCTCGCGTACACGCTTTCTACCCGGCAGCGTGTATGATGCTGTGCGTTTGTGCAAATCAAGTGAGTGGGTTACTGAGATGCTTGGGGAAGTACCTAAGGAGAAGTTCATCGAGCGTAAGCTCGCTTCGGCAGATCGCTGTCCGCGTGAGCTGGGTACTCTAGTTAAGACTGGCGAGGTGATCTTTCACCATGAGGTTTCAAACCAGAATATCTGGAAGAACTTCTAAACCCTGCGTGAGGGATTTTTGAAAAAACCTCTCACGCCTTTTTTCATTCATTTTGGGGGCGGGCTACCGATCTTTTGGTAGCTCGCCTTTTTTTATGCGCGTTATGTCGTCATTATTTAGACTGCCACGAACAGTACTCTGATTTCCGCGCGCATCGGTAAACTTAAACCATGGCCACGGACCGAGTGGTTCAAGTACCTTGCGGTAGGTTAGTTGGGCCTCCTTAAGCATCTTCTCTGATGCTATGCACGGCGCGCAGTAATCATCGATCGGTGCGGTATGCATGGTGATGTACACCTGAGCTGTAACAGTATCGTTTTGAGCATGGCTATCGAGGACAGCAATAAGCAAACTGAATGTCAGGATAAGGCCTGGGACGAGGCAATCTAGAAAGCGTCCCAAAACTGAGCGTGGCTTTAAAGGCGTATACATAGTTAGAACTCCTTCATAAGTAGAACTGGTCTTAAAAGTATCTTCTGCCCCAGTTGAGAATGTGTGGGCTGCTACTTCGTAAAACTGTGCAAAAAAATCCTTTAACATTTGATCCTTTGTGAAAAACTCAAGTGCTTCAAGATAGATAGCCTGACAAGAGTGAAGACCAGCCAGCAAAAATATCTGCGCTGCTTGCAATCTAATAAGCATCCTACCAATCGAGGCAAGAGTTTTTTAGCGCTCACGACCTACACGCCTATCTGCATCACAGAAGAGACCGCCTATGTCATCAGATATGTTATCTATTTATATACCGACCTACAATCGTGCCGCGCCTCTGACGGATTTATTAGTTCAGCTCGCTGAGATGCGTGCCCATGTACCCAGCGGTCAGCTAGAGATTGTAGTGGCTGATAATGCATCCACAGACCAGACCTATGACTTGATGCAGGTTGCCCTCAGGGAGCAGATTGTTGACCTCTACGTTCGGCGCGCTAAAAATATGCGCGCTGACACTAATATGCTCGATTGCTTTCGGCTCACCCGAGGTAGCTTTGTTTGGATCCTGTGCGATGACGATCTGCCGATGCCGTCAGCATTCAAAAACATCCGTCAGGTCATGCAGGAGCACGGCAATTCCATATCGATGATCTACCTAAACCGGTCATGGGAGGGGATGCACGGAGAGGTTTTTAGGTCCCCTGTCAGTGTCTGTGCAACCGGAGTAGAGCGCTCGGTGACATCCATATTATCATCCCCCGGAGTAGATCTTCTGACTGCATCGACACTGGTTCTCAAGCGACCGGTATGCCATGGACAATACGCCAGCCAGTTCGGACTTGGTCGGTTCATCAGTCCACTCACTCTTGCACTTGATGCTCTGTGCAGAGGTCCGGCGTATCTTTTCTCAGAGCCACAGGTGCGCTACCGCGATGGCGATAAGTCTGAATGGGGATCAGAGTGGCCAAATATTTGGAAGGAGAATGTGCCAGCACTCCTGCGCCAGTTCGTAACCGATAACCACATTGAACCTAGTGTCATTCAGTGGGAAATGTTTAATCGGGCATAGTCGAGGAATCAAGATGAAGACAGTGATTCTAGCCGGGGGGTTGGGGACCAGAATAAGCGAGGAATCTCACCTCAAACCCAAGCCGATGGTAGAAATCGGTGGCTTTCCAGTGCTGTGGCACATAATGCGTGTGTATGCGTCTCAGGGATTCAACGATTTCGTGGTCTGTCTAGGATACAAGGGATATGTGATTAAGGAGTACTTCGCTAACTACTTTTTACACAGCGCTAAATCAGTAACGTTTGACCTACAGCGTAATCAGATGTTCATCAACGACCCGCATGAACAGCAGTGGCGCGTAACCTTAGTAGAAACAGGCCTATCTACGATGACCGGCGGGCGCATTAAAAGGATTCAGTCGATAGTTGGAAATGAACCGTTTTGTCTCACCTATGGAGACGGTCTAGCTGATATCAACCTCAAGGAGCTGGTGTCTTTTCACCAGAAAATGAAGCGCAAAGCCACCGTTACAGTGGTACAACCGGCCGGTAGATTTGGAGCAGCCTGTGTTGATGACGATCGTGTCTGTAGCTTTCAAGAGAAGCCTGTTGGCGATGGTGGGTGGATCAGTGGTGGGTTCTTTGTTTTGGAGCCCGATATATTCGAGATGATCGAAGGTGACCTAACAGTGTGGGAGCAGGAACCCCTAGAGCGGCTGGCGCAGATCGGTGAACTAAGCGCCTTCAAGCACACAGGGTTCTGGCAGCCGATGGATACTCTTCGAGACAGCAAGTTGCTTCAAGATCTCTGGCACTCCGGAAAAGCGCCATGGAAGGTATGGCATGACAGAGATTGACCTCTTTGGAGGAGCATATAGACGTTCTAGGGTGCTACTAACGGGTGATACCGGATTTAAGGGTTCGTGGCTTGCGATCTGGCTTCAGCAGCTAGGAGCGTCTGTATACGGTTTTAGCCTGCCCCCGCGGCACAATCGCGACAATTTCGTTCAGTGCCATATCGGTGAGATAGTCTCTCACCAAGACGGAGATATAAGAGACATTGAGTCTTTAAGGGAGTACTTTAGACTCGTGCAGCCGGATTTTGCATTCCACTTAGCTGCCCAGCCTCTAGTCTTGGATTCGTATGCTGCTCCTCTTGATACATTCTCCACTAACATCATGGGTACGGCACACTTCCTTGAGTGTGTAAGGGAGACGCAATCGCTTAAGGCAGCGGTGGTGGTAACGAGTGACAAGTGTTATCGGAATAGTGGAGGAGATCATGCTTTTGTAGAGGATGATCCACTTGGTGGTAAAGATCCCTACAGCGCGTCAAAGGCAGCCTGTGAGGTTGTCGCGCTATCCTACATTCAATCATTCGGATCCCAGCGTGGTGGACAACCTATCGCCACGGCGCGAGCAGGAAACGTGATAGGCGGTGGAGATTGGTGTGATAATCGACTGGTACCCGATCTATTTCGAGCTATAGAAGCTAATCGACATCTAACAATCCGTAATCCTGATGCGGTGCGACCGTGGCAGCATGTGTTAGAGGCTATCGGAGGCTACCTGCTATTAGGTGCGAGATTAGCGCAGGACACTAGCTTGCAAGGAGCATGGAACTTTGGCCCAATAAAAGAAAACTGTGTTCCAGTGCGTAAACTGATCGAGGCCCTCGTCAATCGACTAGATGCAGGCGAGGTACTGATTGAGCGTGATACCACCGATCGTGAGGCTACGGTGTTAAAGCTTAATACAGAGAAGGCATATACTTTGCTCGGCTGGCAGCCGGTGTTAGACTTTGAGTCTACCGTTAAATTTACTGCTGAGGGCTACACGGCAACGGCAACAGAGCCGTTGCAATCACGTATTCTTCAGATTCAAGAGTACGTAGAGATTCTACGTACCCAAGTCCCCGATTGGGGGCGGTCGCCTAATACTGGTAGGTAGCTTAGGATGGTGAGCGGAAAGGAGAATATAGAGCAGGACAAGCAAGCTCTGCTGAAAGAGCTCAAGGAATCGATCGCTGCTTCAGTTACGCGGTTTATCGAGGTGTCATCGGCACCAAAAACTTTCGAGCCCGGTATTTCTCACGTTCCAGTGAGTGGAAAAGTATGCGGCGTTCCGGAGGCACTGCATATAATTGAAGCTGCACTTGACGGATGGTACACGGCCGGTAGGTTTAACGACCAGTTTGAGCGAGCGCTTGCCGATTTAATCGGAGTACGCCGGGTGCTCACTACCAACTCTGGCTCTTCAGCAAATCTGATCGCGTCGGCAGCACTCACTGCCCGTGAATTGGGGGATCGAGCAATAAAGCCCGGAGATGAATTCATCACGGTAGCAGCATCATTTCCAACTACAATTACGCCACTGATTCTTTATGGAGCAATACCTGTTTTTGTCGATATCGATTGCCAAACAGGAAATATTCAGGAGGAATTAGTGGAGGCAGCCATTACTCAGCGGACTAAGGCGATTGTCATCGCTCACAGCTTAGGTAATCCATTCAATGCAGCCTACCTCAGACAAATCGCAGATAAGTATAATTTATGGCTAATTGAAGACTGCTGTGATGCTTTGGGAGCTCGTCTGCATGGTAAACACGTCGGAACATTCGGAGATATAGGAACACTTAGCTTCTATCCTGCGCATCACATAACAACAGGCGAAGGTGGGGCTGTCTTCAGCAGCAATCCGCGACTGTTGAAGATTATGGAGTCTTTCAGGGATTGGGGCCGAGATTGCTGGTGTCCATCGGGCAAAGATAACACCTGTGGCAAACGGTTCGGTTGGACTCTTGGTGAACTACCTGAAGGCTACGACCACAAATACATCTATTCTAGGATCGGATATAACCTAAAAATAACCGATATGCAGGCAGCGCTTGGAGTGGCACAACTATCAAGGCTCGATAACTTTATTGCAGCCAGACGTGACAATCACGAATTCCTCAGTTCGGCCCTGGCTGGGCAAAGCTCACGGGTTATTACTGTGCAATCAATTCCTGGAGCAGAGCCCTCGTGGTTTGGATTCATGGTCACCCTGAGGCCCGAATCGGGGATTTCTCGTTCGCGTTTGCTTGCGCATCTAACAGAGAAAAATATAGGCACGCGCTTACTTTTCGCCGGAGACGTACGCAGGCAGCCTTTTTTTGCTGGAGTGCCACACCGCACAGTAGGTGACCTGCCTAATACGGAGCTAGTGCTGAACAACACTTTCTGGGTGGGGGTTACACCCCTTATCACGGCAGACATGCGCTCCTACCTCGCTGAATCTCTGATAGCGGGACTGGAACTAGAGGCGGGGACGCGACATGCTTGAACAGCTACACCCGATAGTCAGGGAAGATATCTCTGCAATCATCGAAGCCCAGTTACCTTGGGGTCTACTTGAGAATCGGACAGTGCTGATAACGGGTGCAAATGGGTTTCTGGCTAACTATTTATTCCTAACACTTCTAGCGCTCAACGATAATCGTAAACTCAATATGCACCTGATTGCGCTTGTGCGTGATGCCGATCGCGCATTGACTCGTTTTGGCTCGCTTCTCAAGCGCGGTGATGTGACCACTCTGGTCCAAGATGTTGCGCAACCGATCCCTAGCTCAATGCGCCCTAATTTTTTGATACATGCAGCTAGCCAGGCTAGCCCGAAATTTTATCTAACAGATCCCGTAGGGACTATTGCGGCTAATACGCTCGGGACGCATAACATCTTGCAGCACGCGGTGCAGTGTAATGCTGAGCGGGTGCTCTTCTTTAGCTCAAGCGAGGTATATGGAGATACTTCTCAATATAGCGCCATTGAGGAGCTAAAATTTGGTCCACTCGACCCGGCTTTTGCAAGAAACTGCTACGCTGAAGGTAAGCGAGCAGGAGAAGCTATGTGCGTGGCGTTCTATAAGCAGTTCAATCTGAACTCATATATTGTCAGACCATTTCACACCTATGGGCCGGGGATGGATCTTTACGACGGCCGCGTATTCGCAGATTTTGTCAGACATGTAGTTTCTTGCAGCAATATAGAGATTCATTCCGATGGACGAGCAAAGCGTGCATTTTGCTACCTACGGGATGCTACGGAGGGTTTTCTAAGGGTACTGCTCACTGGTGAGCCAGCCGTGGCATACAATATTGGAAATCCTCAAGAGGAGTACTCAGTGCGTGAGCTAGCAGAGCTGTTAGTACAGGCCTTTCCCGAAAGAAACCTCAAGGTCGATATGGTCGCTGCATCATCAATGATTAAAGAGAGTCAGAGCTTAGTTTCACGAATTCTGCCTGATATAACCCGAGCCAGAGGGTTGGGCTGGCAACCTAAAATGACGGCACATGAGGGCTTTAGCCGCACGGTTAGGAGTTTCTAATGAAATTAAGAGATTTACGAATCAGGTATGAAGACGGCCAAATAGATAAGCAGTCTTATATTCAACAGGCATACCAGAGCCACGAAGGGCTCTTTGACTACGCTGATTTTTTAGCAGATACCAATATCAGTCAGATTCGAATCGTGAAGGGGAGAGTTTTATTTACCTTTGCTGATACTGGGGTAGAGCTGGCGGTAGGAAAAGGGGACACCAGAGCAGCTCCAATAGATACACTTAATTTTACCTCGTATGAAAGCCAGGAGATAAGGATGCTTGCGCGTCTGGTTGCACCTGGGGCAACGGTGCTCGATGTTGGGGCAAATATAGGCTGGTTCGCTCTTAGTTTGAGCCGCTTTATTGCAGACGTCACCGTGCACTGTTTTGAACCGATCCCGGCTACCTTCGAGCTTTTGGCCAATAACATCGAGTTAAATCGAGCGCCGACGGTTATCGCCCACAATTTCGGACTATCGGAGAGTCCCGGAAAAGCCCAGTTCTATTGTGATCCGCTGATGTCAGTGAACGCGAGCATGCGCGATCTCTCTGGGCAAGCGAGTGGCAATGTGGCTGAGTGTCGTTTGTCAACAGTAGATACGTTTGTTAAAGAACATCAAGTCTGTGTTGATTTACTCAAGTGTGATGTTGAAGGAGCAGAGCTTCTTGTATTGCGCGGCGGCCCAAAGACACTTCAAGAATTTCAACCTATTTTATTCGTTGAAATGCTCAGAAAATGGTCGGCTAAATTTGGGTATCATCCAAACGATATTATCTCTTATCTTTCAGAGTTCGGGTATAACTGCTTCATGCAAATTGGAGACGACCTAAAGATAATTGAAGCAGTCACTAGCGAGACAACGCAGACTAACTTTTTCTTTTTGCACCGCGACAAGCATGCACACATTAAGGGTGGTGTATGAGTACGGCAGAGCTAGCTGGATTGAGTCGCGCCATCAGACGCGAGGCGCTTAAAATGGCAGCTAATGCCAGAGCTGCTCATATAGGAGGCTCTTTGTCAGTAGCTGATATACTGGCAGTGCTTTATGGCAGAGTACTATCCTTTAACGCTAATATGCCGAACGATTCGCTTCGGGATAGACTATTTTTCTCTAAGGGGCACTGTGTTCTTGCGCTCTACGCTACGCTTGCCCTTCGTGGCTTTTTCCCTCTATCGGAGCTCGACAAATACGGGAGCGATGGTACGCGTCTGTTGTGTCACGCAAGTCACAAGGTCCCCGGAGTTGAGCTATCAACAGGGAGCCTCGGACACGCTTTGCCGGTTGCCTGCGGTGTCGCCTTGGCTGGGAAGCTGGCCGATGCGTCGTGGCGCACCTTCGTAGTTATGAGTGACGGAGAGCTCGATGAGGGTTCGAATTGGGAGGGATTTCTATTTGCTGCACACCACCGGCTGGGTAAGCTTACGGCGATTATCGACTATAATAAGATTCAGAGTTTTGGAACTACTGAGAGTGTGCTGGCACTTGAGCCTTTAAAAGATAAGTTTCAAGCCTTTGGTTGGTCGGTAGAAGAGGTTGATGGGCACTCTCATGCTCAGCTTGCAAGCTCTCTTCAAGGGGAAAGCGAGGTGCCTAAGGTAGTTATAGCGCATACTATCAAAGGTAAGGGTGTCTCATTCATGGAGAATAAGTTGCTGTGGCACTATCGGCCACCATCGGCGGATGAACTCGTCCAAGCGCTAGAGGAGATAGGCGAGTGAGAAATGCTTTCATAGATCAACTGACTTTTGAAGCGCGTGAGAATGAGCGGATATTTCTGCTCGTTGGTGATCTAGGGTTTAATGTAGTCGACCCCTTTGCGCATGCTTTTCCGCGGAGATTTCTCAATGTGGGGGTAGCCGAGCAAAATATGGCGGGAGTTGCTGCGGGCTTAGCTCTTGAGGGATATTCGGTTTTCACCTACTCGATCGCTAATTTCCCGACTCTGCGATGCCTTGAGCAGATTCGGAATGACATCGCCTATCACAATCTGGATGTGACAGTAGTAGCTGTAGGGGGTGGATTTTCTTACGGCCCTTACGGCATGAGCCATCACGCCACAGAGGACTTAGCCATTATGCGTGCCCTGCCTAATATGACGGTGTGTGCGCCTGGTGATCCGTTAGAGACCCGCTATGTGACCAGTAATCTGCTGAAATTTAAAGGGCCTAAGTATTTAAGGCTCGGAAAAGGGGGAGAAAAGAATATACACGGTGATGTACCTCAGATACCGCTGGGAGAGGCACTGCCTTTATTAGATCAGGGTGGAATCGCTGTCGTCACCACAGGCTCAATCCTTGCCTGGGTGCATGACCAGGTATCACGTCAACCAGGATATAGTCTTTACAGTTTTCCGGTCGTTAAACCGTTTCCTCTGGCATCACTGCGTGCCATCTGCCAAAAGCACATGCAAATCATCTGTGTTGAGGAGCATCAGTCCTCTGGAGGTTTTGGTTCGGCTGTTTTAGAAGCAGTGCATACCCTTCACAGCACCGGAGCAATCGGGCAAATACCTGCGATCAGTCGTATAGCGATTCCCGATGCCTTCATAGAGATAGCAGGGACCCAAGATTACCTGCGAGATGCAGCAGGTCTTAGAATTCGCTGAGCCCGCTTTTTTGCGGGGGATTTCCACTCGGATATACCTGTTGTACTCTTCCCAGCGTGCATAAACAAAGCGAACCTGCATCTCCAATAGCCTTGAACCGTCCATCACGGCGCACGCTTCTCTGGGTAAATACAACTTACTTTGCTGAAGGGTTGCCGTTTATGATTGTGCGGATACTCTCTAGCCTGTTCTTTACGCAGCTAGGAGTTCGCGAGCGCTACCTTGGTTATATAAATTACCTGGGGTTGCCTTGGAACTTAAAGTTCTTGTGGGCGCCGCTGGTTGACGGATGGTGGACAAAGCGTGGGTGGCAGATAGCTATCCAGGGGATTTTGGGAATTCTTACCTTCGCCATCGCCTATCTTTCGTACCTGGCAGGCACTACCACGAGCGAACCTGAGACATATCTGCAATTAATCGCAGTAGTGTTTCTATTGATGGCGTTTGTTGCTGCGACTAATGATATTGCCATCGACGGATATTACCTAGAGGCGATTCCATCACGTGAAGACCAGGCCCTGCTCTCTGGCTATCGCGTATTGGCTTATCGTTTAGCGATGGTTTTTGCGCGTAGTGGGCTAGTAGGCGTGGTGGCGTGGTCTACCGCTCGTGTAGCTGGTGGATCACCGGCTTTGGCATGGATCCCGGCCTTCTGTGCTGCCGGTGTGGTGCTACTAGCGCTATCGCTACTTCACGCTGCAATCCTTCCGCGTCCAGCCAGGCAGTCAGGACAAGCCCAGGCGAGCTCAAGCTTTAATCGCACAGTGAGGCTCTTCAAAGATGGATTTAGGACCTACCTTGCGCAGCCAAAGGTGGGGTTGATCCTCTGTTTTATCGTTCTTTACAAATTAGGCGATGAGGTGTTGTTCTCAATGGTCACGCCATTTTTGATGCGTGAGTTGCGCATCTCCACAGAGCAGTATGCTTGGGTGGCAGGAATTGTTGGGGCAGCAGGAACGATACTAGGAGCGATGATCGGTGGCTGGTGGATCAATAAGGTCGGTCTGCGTAGGGCTTTATGGCCCCTTAGCATACTGATGAACGTTAATATCTGGTTATATGTGTGGCTATCAGTTGCCAAGCCTGATCCGTCATCGGCTTTCGGAATCAGTGCTATTGCTGCTATTCATGGTGTTGAACAGGTAGCGGCAGGTCTTGGAAGCGCAGCGTTGCTGGTGTTTCTCCTGTCCACGTGTTCCAAGGACTACCGCGCCACTCACTATGCGGTTGGCAGTGCCATTATGTCGATTCCGGGAACTGTAATAGGTGGTGAAGCCGGGCGCATTGTTGAGCTAATCGGTTACACCAATCTATATATTCTGGCGTTTGTACTATCCATACCAGGAATGTGTTTGATACCTTTTGTTCCGATTAGAAAAGAGGGTGAGGCGAGTCAGTAATGAGAGTATTTCTATTAAAGCTAATCGTTGTTTCATCACACAAATTAGCCTATTTAGGCGCTCAGTTGGTGATTATAGCCAGTATCACTGCGCAGCTAGCATCCGCACAGATAGCCGGCACTCAAGGGATAACGGCGGTATTTTCGACCGGCCAAAATGAACTAGCAGCCTACGATGCGTCCCTAAAGCAGCTGCGATTTTTTTCGGTCTTGGGCGGAGCCGCACAAGAGACTTCAAAAATCGCGGTACCTGGACAGGTAATGGGAGTGCTTGCCGTGGGGGATAGCTATGTGATCGCCACAGGCATGGGACGAGGAGATCTGACCCCTCCGATCAGAGTCCATACAGTTACAAAAAGCATATTGAAAAATAGCACAGCCCAGTTACAGCTGGTGTATGAGCGTGTAACTGAGAGGCCGCAGATTACCCAACTTCGCCAGTGCGGTAACTCAGTTGTGATCGGGTTCTTTGAGTCAAAATACAACACGATTATCGGCGATCTTGCTCCTTCAGCCGCAGGTGCAGGAGGTCTATGGAGCTTCACCCAGCGCGCTGCATTGCGCATGGGGGATTCTTTTGATTGTGTTGATGGAAAGCTCTTAGTGGGCCGCTCCTATGGTGACTCACAGGGGCAGGATGGAGACCTGTTGCTAATAGATGGCAACACTCGAACTTTGTTGCCATCGTATCGCGGTGTCCGAGGAGTTGAGAGTATCGGAGATAGCCGAGAGTCTATGCTGATTATCGGCGATGGTTGGCATCCAAACTATGGAGAGATGGCCCAGGGTCGGATCAGTCTCCTTCGGCGCATAAATAAGGACTCGCGCTTTGCATTAGAGATAATTGACCTTGACTCAAAGAACTTTAACTTCACTAAGTTTCGTCAGCTGACACTAGCTAGCGGAAAGGGAGTCGCTGCGTTGGGGAGCTCGCAAGTAGTCGTATACCGAAATATCTTAGGAAAACCGGAAAAAGAGGTGGTTTACACTCAGATTGGTACTACGCATATGCTCGATTTTGCAGTTGCGGCAACCGGGCCCAGTGGTTCGATCTTAGCAGTTGCCGATGAGGGCTTGCGGTTAGTAGTGGTTGATAAAACTTAATCGAGTGAATTTTTGTAAAAAAGCTACTGAGGCTGGATTTAGCTATAGCCCCTGCTCACTCTCAATATAAACGTCGACCAACTGGCCTACGTACACTGGAAGGGTACCTTTGTCGAAGGAGTAGATCGCCTGTAGGACACGAGTATCAACACGTTCAAAGCTCTCTCCGGTGAGGGAACGCTTGGGGATTACGTACGGCTCAAAGCGAACAAAAATGAGTGGAAATGATATCGAAGTATTGCCTCTTAAGTTAGCTATGGCGCGCTTACCAGGGGCTACACGCCAAGCATCGTTTTCATCGATATCTACGCGGACAGCAAGGGGGGCGACGCTTCCAATCACCATTAAAGGGGTAGAGAGAACTTGCGCTGGGGCGAATTCGCCCACGCGCGCTTTGCTTTGAAGCACAGCGCCATCTATCGGTGCGCGGATAGTCATTCGCTCAAGAGTTGTGCGGGCGGCACTTAGAAGAGCTTCAGCTTCAGCAACTCCCGCTTTAGCCACAGAAACAGCACTCTCTCTTTTAAGAAGCTCACCACGCATGATCGCCCGCGCATCGTTTACGCTTCGGTAGATTGCAAGTTGGGTTTGGGTGTCCTCAAGTAGCGCCTGTGATCTAGTAACCTGTGCCTCACGTACTGATATCTCCGCTAGAATGTCCCGGTCGTCGAGCGCAAAGAGCGGCTGGTTCAGCGTAACGTGATCGCCGGCCTTAACAAATACCTGCTTGATCACTCCAGCAAGTGGCGATGCTATAGATATATTCTCTGAGCTGGCTTCTATAATACCCGAGCCAGCAACAAAGCGTGAGAACGGCGATTTAGGTGGGGTAATAACAGGTGCGGCGATCGGTTGGGGTACGCTTCCAGCGATGACCGTGCGTATAACGAAAATGATACCAATAATCGCTAGTAGGGGAAGGAACAAAAAGCGATTCATTATAACTCCGTTGAAGAGCTTACAACTTTAGTAACAAGTCCATCATCCATCACGCCTATTCTATCGGCATAATGGAAAATTCGCGAGTCGTGAGTGACGATAACTAATGTTCTTTGTCCGGACAGGGCCTCTTGACGGAAAAGCTCCATGATTTCAGCGCCAGTGGCGTGATCGAGCGCTGATGTGGGCTCGTCGCACACAATTAGCTTGGGATTGTGCACTAGCGCACGGGCTATAGCCACCCGTTGTTGTTGGCCTCCCGAAAGCTCTGTAGGCAGGGCCTGATGCTTATCGCTCAGTCCTACCCGTGTTAGAACCTCTTGAGATCGTTTGAGCGCTAGAGGACGCTCGATGCCCTGGAGTAGAAGTGGAATCGACACATTTTCACAAGTGGTGAGAGAAGGAATCAGGTTGTAGGATTGAAACACAAAGCCGATGTTTCTTCCGCGGTATTGGGTGCGATCGGAATCGCTCATCGCTTGAAGGTTGGTTCCATAGATCGAACACTCACCAGAGTCATAGTTTAGGATGCCAGCGATAACAGAGATGAGTGTTGTTTTACCGCATCCAGATGGCCCAACAAGCATAAAAAGCTCTCCTGTGGGTATCTCAACGTCAACGCCGCGGAGCGCTACAGTTTCAGTTGATTTAGAGTAGTAGCTTTTTTTAAGAGCACGACAGCGGATAGCTATTTCGGACGAAGTTGTGGCCATAACTACCCCCGAAAGACTATGCCGGGCTCAAGACGCAGGACTTTTCTGAGGCTGGTCATTGCCGTGATTAGAGTGATGACAGACGTTGCTAGTACCGTGATCACCGGAATCTGCCAGGGAAGATAGAATGCAAGCTCAGAGTTCTTCGCCAAAATGCTCGTTAGACAGGCGATCCCCATGCCGATTCCAGATCCGATGGCACCAACGAGAAATGTTTGGGTCAATATCATTTGAAACAGCAGCTTATTAGAAGCCCCCATTGCTTTCAGGATTCCAAGGTAGCGCATATTGTCGACAATAAAACTGAAAAAAGTCTGCCCTACGATCGCTACGCCAACAAGAAATCCTAGACCGATGGCGATACCAAAGTTAATCGGAATGCCTGTATTCTTCATAAAGTATCGGATAGTGATCCCGCGAAACTCGCGTGCTGTGAAAGCCGCAAGCGCAGCCTGTTTTTGTATTCGGCTAGCAACGAGGGCAGGGTCGTATCCCGGCTGCACCTTAGCTAGGATGAACGAGAGGAGTTTACGCTCGCGAGGTGCAAAACGCATAGCGCGAGAGTAGGTAGTATAAACTACCGGTTGCGACTGGAAGGTGCGAGTCACTCGGGCGATACCGACAACTACTGCGCGATTATCGTTAAGTTCAAGAATATCACCTACGCGCAGCGGAACTTTGGGCGCCCCCGGCGTCATTCCAGGTTTTGCAAGCTTACCCTGAGCTGCCGCCTCGTCAACGATGACTCCATCGGCACGCCTGAGATCGGCTAGGGCTCCCTGGACCATCACGGGCGGGCCAGCTATCAGCGTTGCATCATCCAGCCCGATTACATTACACGTCTGAAAAGTTCCATTTGGTAGTCTGGCTCGGATCGAGCCTTTATAAAGCGGTACTGCCCATTCCACACCTTCAACACCACGTACCTGTAAAAGCTTGGTATCCTGAAGTGGCTTGATGTCATCTACAAATTGCACCTTTGGGTCCATGACCCAGAGATCTGGTTGTGCTGTGTCGTATATAAAACCGGTAGTGCGCGACATCAGTCCCAAAAAAATAGATGTCTGCTGAGTGATAATCAGTGACGTGAGTGCAACACCAAACACCATGGCGTAGAACTTACCACGATTGCCGATGAGCATTTTTAGGGCGATGGTGTACACAGACAGGATGCTACCTTATCTTGTTTTCAAGCAGAAGGGCGAGGGAAAAATCATTTCGCCGCGTCAGGGCGAATCATACCGTGAGCTAACAGGTCCTGGATATGCACCAGACCAACTGGCTTTTTAGTCCGATCGATTACAAAAAGCTGATTTACCTTGCGCTCCTGAATGATACGACACGCCTCCTGAGCAAGCTGATCGGTGTGGATGGTAATCGGCGCACGTGAACACACAGAGCCGATTGTTTTATTCAGAAAATCAGCCTCCCTTTCCAGGCAACGACGTAGGTCGCCATCGGTGAAGACCCCAACGATCTCGCCGTTAGAGTTGACCACAGCGGCACATCCAGGCCGACCCTCGGTGGCCGTAATGTTGTGTAGGGCTTTTGAATTAACAGTGTCTTCTGTAACTACGCATACGCTTGATCCAGTACGCATGATCTCTTCGACGAGCATCAATGAGCGACCGAGATCGCCACCTGGGTGGAAAGCTGCATACTCCTCTCGCGATATTCCTTTGCGCTCCAAAAGAGTCATGGCTAGAGCATCACTAAGTGCCAGCATTACTGTAGTACTAGTAGTTGGTGCAAGACCTAGTGGGCCAGCCTCAGGGATTCGGCCGGTCGCGATAACGACATCGCTGTGGCGACCGAGGGAAGAGGAGCTGCTGCTCGTAATTGAGAGGATTCGTGCGCCGAATCGTTTAATACGCGGCAGTAGACGTACCACTTCATCAGTCTCACCCGAGTGCGATAGGATTAGAACGACATCGTTGCGTTGAAGACGTCCGAGATCGCCGTGAATCGCATCGGCAGGGTGTAGAAAGAAGCTTGGAAACCCTATGCTGGCTAGAGTACTTGAGAGCTTCATGCCAACGTATCCGGCTTTGCCCATCCCCGATACAACTATTCTCGAAGTACTTTCAAGTGATAGAAGCACCTCAACCGCTTGAGCGAAGTGTGAGTCGAGGGAATCTGCAATGCGGGTGATAGCCTCAATCTGCTGGCGCAGTATATCGCGGCCGTAACGCACATCGGCGAGCTGGTCAGCGGCGCTTTTGGTAGGTGGGTTCGAGGTCATAACCCCAGTAGTCTATCACTAGCTTTGGCCAATTGCACCTTAGGCACTTCCTTGCAACGCTGGCAAGTCCGTTAACCAGTTGTAATAGCTAGCTTTTGCCGATCTAGCAGGAAATCCCTGACGCACACAACGGGCAGGTGCCGAATAGGGGGAGGCTTCCAAACTTTACTTCGTCTGCACGTTAGGGGGTTGTTATATGACTAGGGGTTTAGCCGTAGTATGCGCAATGGTAGTTGTTTTAACTGCTGTTTCGGGCTGCTCTGTTCAGCAGCCAAGTTACAATCCAGTGCTCGGAGGTTTTCCGATGCCTAATAGCTATCTGGGGCAGTCAGTAGCCAAGAAAATTAACTTAAGCAGTGGCGAGCAGAGTGATCTGCGTGCTCGACCAAAAGATGTAGCATCGTCGCTGCGCTGATGAGCCCGGATCAGATGATCCTAAAAACAGCGGAATAGGGCCGTAAAAATAGCGCATCTACACGAAATCACTTTCGCTTTTGAATTTTCGGTGCTTACTCTGACGGTGCCGGGGTTGCGCGCACCAAAAAAATGTCAATATCCTGGGTGCTTTCGCGTATCTGCGCCCTCTTCATTCTCCGTAACTGCGGCTTTTAGGATAAATTCTCTTAGCGCCTGATTAGTCAAATTGGTAAACGCGCTGCGGTCGCCTACTGCGCAGATGACGTTGGTGCCGGTTGAGGTTATGCCAGCAAGAGCTAGAGTTTCATTTCCGACCTTTACAAAAGCTGGCCCCCCTGAATCGCCGAAACAGGTGTTAGATGGAGTAGTTGGTGTATAATCACTCAGAATTGAATCATTGGTAACTTCATCGACCTGCATCTCACCCACACGCAGCACTCCCGAACCTGTTGAGTTTTCTCCAGTCGTAGCCCCATAACCGAGTATGGTAAGGGTGTCCCCCACTTTTACACTCTCTGCTATCGGCACCGTAGGCGGTGGAATCTCGCCCGCAGGTGGCGAAATAGTCAGTAATGCCAAATCGTTAATGAATAGAGAGCCGAGGGTAGCGGCCTTGGGGTGAATAGTGATCTTTGTCGGCGTTATGCGTTCCCCTGAGGGCAGCTCAACTGAGATGGAGAACACAAACTCATTTAGACAGTGGGCAGCTGTGAGTACAGTGGTGACATTCAATCGAACTCCGGAGCAGAGCGTTTGATTATCTTCTTCGTCTAAGAGAATGATTTTTACTACGGTGCCGTTGGGCGAATTACACTCCCTGCCTCCAACAATCTTGGAGGTTTGCTCCTGTGAACGCTCGTTGCCACATACGTTCTCTAGCGTAAGTGTTTGATCTTCTGAGTCCGAGGACCCGCATCCTAGTGATAAAGCAGCTGTGGTCGCGAGCATCAGGGTAGCTATTGCTTTGTTGAACATAGAACCCATTTTGTTGAGGCAAAAAGAGTGTTTAATCAGGATGAAAAACGGCGCAGAAGCACAAAAGCTAGAGTGATTTTGAGCAGATGCGAGATTTTTAGACCTGCAACTACTGTCTTTAGGTTCACGGATTGCCCTAATACTCGCCGTACAACATACTACAAGAAGAGAAAGATGCGGTAGCGCATCTGTTACACGATCTAATTATGTCGAGGATAATATATGAAAAGACTTCTTGTGTGTCTGTTTGCAGTTGTAGGAATGGGAGTACAAATGGCAGAGGCGCAACTCTCATCGGTATGCCCCACCGTATATAACTTTAATGAACGCTCAGCTATCGGTGCGTTAATTCAGTACAAAAATAATCAGGTACAACGCACAGGTGGCGTAGGTACCCCATTGGCTGGATTCCTCAGACAGCCAACGATTATAGCAACTCAGGGTCGCAATCCATTCAGGCTCTCGCGTGCCGCAATCTATGACGTCAAGGGTAAGCTCGTATGCACAAGCTCGGCGCGTCAGGGATGTTCCGTTTCTCGAGGCGAGTGCTTGGCGCGTTACAAATTCTCCTGCTCAACTACTGCCGTTCGTCGTGCAACAAGAGATGGTGCCTTCGTAAAAGTAGCCGAAAATATGTGCATCAAGATTCCTAACGCAGGAAAATGCTACAACGTTAAGGTGCGTGATCTCTGCGACGGTCGCACGCTCTAACCTAAAGAGAGTAGTGAACGCGCCGGTGTTGAACCCTGCGTGAATCATTATAAAAAGGGCTCTTCGTGGAATAGAGTGGGTAGAATTGTCGTTTCCGAGCACATTCGCGCGGAAATACGTGATTTATCATCGAAAATAATGGGTTATGCCCCATCAGGAGTGATTGGCACCCACTCGATTCCACGAACCTAAAAAGGTAACTAACTACTCATCGGTTTTAACCTAAAACGGCAGTTAAGGAGCATGAAAATGGTGCTGATACGCGACAGCACGCAGGATTTTGAAATTTTTGGCGCGCAACCCTGGCACCGTCAGGGTGAGCACCAAAAATTCAAAAGCCAAAGTGATTTCCCGTAGATGCGCCATTTTCAGGCCCGCAAATGCCGTTTTTAGGTTTACAGGTTGTGGCTCATGCTTCGTCTTTAAAGGTCGCTATCGATTCGCGGATGCGAATCAAAACAACAACCTATAGTGATGTCCAGCAAAAGCCTTGCCAGTTTTACTGGCACGGACTTTTGCACTTCACTATAGTTGATCATGATTTCCTGTTATCCCCTGATTGGGGATGCGGAGTTTCTGGTGAGTAGTTAATTTTGTCACCCCGCTTTGCTCCGCAAAGCTGCCCCTTAATAGGGGCTGGGGTCACAGTCGTTGCATTTGTTGAGTCTGTAGATACAGCAATCAATCGTACTTAGCTCTCTGCAAAAGTGCTCTTAGGCTTTATTGATCCTAGCCAATTTTATTCTTAGCGAGTTTGCGACGATAATTATGTCGGAGCCGGTCATTATTAAAGCTCCTGCAAGAGGCGAAATATATCCCAAGGCAGCCAGAGGGATGGCAAGAATATTGTAAAAGAAGGCCCAAAATAGGTTCTGCTTGATCGTTCTTACAGTTACACGCGAAAGGCGTATTGCAGCGGGGAGATTTTTTAACGTGTTTCCAGATAGGATAATCTGAGCTGAATGCATCGCAACATCAGAGGCAGAGCTAAGTGAGATACCTACTGAGGCTTGAGCTAAGGTTGGAGCATCGTTGATGCCGTCACCAACATAGGCGATCGGCTCTAGCTGCTGTTTAGTTTGGATAATCTCAAGCTTCTGATGCGGGAGCTGCTCTCCGTGCACATCGGAGATATTAACCTGATTTGCAACGGCACGAGTCTTCGCTTCGGTGTCTCCACTAATGATCGATGAGCTGAGCCCCAGCTCGTGTAGCTCTTTAAGCACTCCTTGTGCCTCGGCGCGGACGGTATCACTCAATGATAGGCTGGCGACCAGGATACCATTTCTAACTAGGACGAGATCTGCATCGGACGATATCGAAAAGCGTTCTTTCACGATACGACCACCACAGGTATAGGTATCGCCGTTGGAAGCGATTCCTTCCAGACCTACTCCTTTGGTTTCCGAGATTGAATCAAATCGTACCGGCGAAGTAGCGGCACCAAACTGGTTCCTAATAGCCTTGGCTATTGGATGAGAGGAGCTTTGTTGCATAGCGGCGATGATGCCGCGCGCCTCCTCAGCTGCTGAGCCATCGTTAGTTTCAAAGTGAGCTATCCTAAGCTGACCCTCCGTTAACGTGCCAGTTTTATCAAAGCCCACCTGCTTTATGGAGGCGAGACGCTCAAGCGTGTCACCACCCCTAATAAGAATGCCTGATTTTGCGGCACGCCCGAGCGCCACCATGATGGCTGTAGGAGTAGCGAGTCCCATAGCACAGGGGCAGGCGACAACAGCAATCGCCAACGCTCGCACCAGCGCTTGACTGCCCGAGAGGCCAAAAAAGAGCATACCGCCAACAAGCACCAGAAGGCTAATAACTATTACCCCGGGTACGAACACTGCGCTTACCGCATCTCCAAGCCGCTGAATCGATGGCTTGCGCTGGTGGGCTTCTTGCACCAAGCGTACGATAGAGGCCAGCACTGTATCGTCGCCGACGGCGCTGGCACGCACAACACCTGAGCCCTCAAGTACTATCGATCCGCCGACAACTCTGTCGCCGCATTTCTTGTCTACGGGAAGAGACTCTCCTGTGATCATCGTCTCGTTGCATGAGAGTGCACCCTGGGTAATAACTCCATCAGTTGGTATTGTATCACCTGAGTTGACCCGTAAAAGGTCGCCTAAAGCTATCTGAGATGTGTCGACCTCCTCTGAGTCGTTGCCTAATGTCGCGTCTCCAATAAGTCGCACCGCGCGTCTCGGTTGGAGCGCTACCAAACTTTCTATAGCACTGGTAGTCTTACGTACGGCGCGATCTTCAAGGAGGTGTCCGATCATTACAAAGGTCACTATTGAGCCGGTAGCTTCAAAGAAGAGCATCTCCTGAGAGAGGCCGGCCACGAGCGAAATAAGGCTTGAGAGATAGCCAGCGACTATACCGAGGCAGATTAAGACATCCATGTTGGCAACACCGGAGCGAAGAGAACGCAAACCTGAGCCACCGAAATGGAACAACCCGATGATAAAAACAGGGGTAGCTAATATGCACTGTAACCATGGTTCATGAAGAACTGAGTGTGGGATAAACATCGCCAGTAACATCGGCGCTGTCAGTATCGCAGCGATCGCTGCCTTGGCGTAGAGGGCGAAATTATGCTCGTGGTCGTGGTGACCCGAGCCACTAGTTTGAGAGCTACTGTCAGAACCTTCGGAGGTGGTGTACCCGAGTCTCTTAATACTCTTGATGATCTCCTGGGCTACAGACGGTGAAGTCACCGAAAATGAGGTTCTGCCGGTGGCGTAGTCAACGCTTGGGGCATGGGCCCCCACCTTTAGCAGGTGTTTTTCAAGGGATAGAGCGCAGTTGGTGCAGTGCATACCAGAGACAGTGACGGTAACTCTCTGCTCTGGTCTGCGCGGGTCTGAAATCGGTTGATGCATAGAGCACAGAGTAACATGACGGCATCACGTCTTGAAAGCACGTGGTTATTGCCAAAGCCCCCGTTTTTCGCGACGCCCTTGGGCGAAAGCATCGGCGAGACGTTGGCGATATTTGACGTTAGGAGGTACAGTGAGCAGGTATGCGTAGCCGGCCTTTAGTATCTCCTCATTGATCATCAATTCAGAAGGTGAGCTCTTGCGGCTGGTCCAAGCATAGGCCAGCAGACGTTGGTACCGGTCGCGCTTATTTACGTCGAACTCAAGGAAAACAGTCGAATTTTTCGGAAGAAGCTCGCGAGTAAAGTTGCTTGAACGGTTACCGAGTTGAAATATCGTCTTTTGATCGACGTGCCGGTCGTGAGCTTGAAGCTCGGAACGTCTGTTGTGACGTGTCTCAGGTGTATCGATCCCGATTAACCTGACGTGCTCGCGATTTTTGTTGATCTCTACAACGATTGTGTCTCCATCGATTACCTGCAGAACGCGAGCTGCTTGAGCAGCATCAGGGATAGCAGCAACTGCTTGAGTAGCGACGAAAAGCGTACACCACAGAAGCGACTTGAGAGCGGCAGAGAGACACTTGCAGCGTAGGGAGATGAATAGGGGGATTGATAGGGAGATGGTTGGCATAGGGTCTGTAACAAGAAGTACTTAGTTAATATCGGTAACTACTTATTGGTTCGAAAGGTTGTGGTTCATGCTTCAAGTTTAATTATCATCATTTCGTTGATTATTCTTCCCCTGATGGGGATGCATTATTTCTGGTGCGTAGCTAGACTGGTCTCAAAAATATCTTCTGCTGCGGTTGACGAGATGCGGGCTGCGACTTCGTCAAACTTCGTGAAAAAATCCTTGAGTGTATCTCAGTGGATACCCCCCCGGTATTTTCCCTCGCTTTCCTCGTCTCGCCTCGCATCTCTTCAACCTCGCGACGAAGCTATTTGTGAGACCGGTTCTAGTATTTCCACCCCGAATTGCTCCGCAAATCTGCCCCTTAATACTGACTATTACTCACATCTATCGGTTGTTCTACCTTAAAAATAGGGGCCCGCCGAACAACGGCTGTGGACAGGCGGATCCATGTACGTTTTTTGGCTTAACATTTCACACACACACATACACACACCGACTCTTGACATACCTTGAATGCGGCGTGCCAATTCAAGGTATGATACAGAGGGTTCTTAACATTCCTAAATCACGAAGTTTTTTCCTCTTTGGCGCTTGAGGAACAGGTCAAGCTAATCTGATCTGCCCCCTCAGTTAGTACCAGACGCGATTAGAGTTTCCCTGGCTGTTTCCTTTTTAACATATTTATAAAGGGCTGTCGTGTAGTCCCGCGGGGTAGTGGCGATCGCCAGCGAACTGGGAGGTCTCTCCTCGTTGTATTCTGCTTGATAGGCAACAAGCTTTCGCTGTGCATCGGGTACCGAGAGGAACAGCTCTTGGTTGAGACACTCTGCTCTCAGCGTGCCGTTAAAGGACTCACAGAACCCGTTTCTGTAGGGCTTCCCAGGCTCAATAAAGATCATCTGAACCTTATGAGCCAGTGCCCACTGAGATACGGTAGCGGAGCGCATCTCAGGCCCGTTATCGGCTCGTAGGTACCTGGGATATGCACCTCGCCGGATAGCCACTCGGTCGAGGGCATCGACAAGCCTGGCCCCACTAAAAGAGTGAGTAGCCTCAAGCCCAACACACTCACGTGT
>JBKCMS010000041.1:0-2217 GCA_046300175.1 Pseudomonadota bacterium
CCAGCCGGAGACCCGAAAGCACACTCGGTTCTTTCCAGATAGCGACGCAATCATACAACAGGTGAAACATCTCAGGCAGTATGGTAGTTATGAATGTACATCAAAAGGAGGGCATCAAGATGGCTAATCGCTGGAGTGCCCTAAATGTAAATCGCAGATGAGGATCATCGCCTTCATCCAAGACGCACACTCAATTAAGGACATCATGAAGGCTCAAGGACTCCCAGACTTTCAGGCGCCTCCGCCAATGCCAAAGTTTATCGATGCTCAAGAGGCTATCGACGAACTCCCCTCTTACGACTCATTTGAGCCGCCACCGGATAAGTGCTAAACCCCGCTTCCTTTCCTTGGTGGCGGAACGGGGGTCGTGTACATAAAATGCTATTTTTAGCCACTGAGGGGGCCAGATTACGCGCTACTTGGGCCGCTGAAACCCGGCCCTCAAGCTACAGACCGTGCATTTCCACCCTAATCTGATTAGTCTGGGCGGAACCCTCATCGGCCCGCCACCAGACTTCAACTGCTTACGAAAAAGCGATCGGTTTTCCTACCCTTTCAATTTACTTGTGAGGCAACCACTCCAGCTTCAGATGCTCCGAATCACGTTTCCCTTTCCTTTAATGTGAGGCATATCGCAGGTGGCCTTATAGCTCACACGTGGCCTACCGCGGCCCATAACCTCACTACAAGGGGGGTGTAAATGTGTTAGAGAAAAGCAACATCAATCGCAGGCGCGACGCTCCACTGATTGATCGAAAGGAGTTTGCAAACGAACTGCTTTTAGCCGGTCATCAGCTTGTGTCCGAGCACGTCAAGCGGGTGGTCGATCTCGTCGCCGCGGCCTCCGATAAAAGAGAGCCGGGGATCGGTTACCACGGAACATCTCTTGCGGCGCTCACTGTCGCCATGAAGACGGGACACCTACCGCCGGGGCGCTCCCTCGGTTGCGCCGGGCACATCTACTTCTTTCCGCTCTCCGGGGCCTCGGTCAATCGAGATGGCCTAAGGCCCCTCGCGGATAGCGCTGCGGTCGCAGACAAGAAGGCTTTTGAAGAGTCTGCTGGGTATGCCAACGATCTCTCGCGTTCAGCGATAGCTGCTAGGATTCTCAACCTCGACCTCTCGAGCATGGAAGGGTGGGAGATCTCAGCACGTCTGGAAGCAATTGCAGCGAAAGAAGAGCCAGAGCTAGCAGAGCTCCTGCGAGCGAAGGGATTTACAGATAAGTTCCTGGTGGCGCTCCTCTGTGAGCTTGATACGGTGGAGCGAGGATTTGTTTTAGAACTCGGAAAGAGTGCGCTCGATAAGTTTGAGCACAGCCTAGGAGATCGAAACATGTGCGACTTAAAGCTCACACCTCCTCCGGAGGGCCTTTCGCTCGATGACATTGTGGGTATCGAGCCCTGCTCAGTCGAGGACTTGCAAACTATTGAAGCTCTCGAGGAGCGCTACAAATAGGAGCGGGTGACGGGAACTTACCGAGTCAGACCGCCGGGAGAGCCCCGTCCAAGGGAGTTCCCGGGAGGTCTCATCTCGTAGCGCAGGGATCACACACCGATTGCACATTATCAGGTGCCAAGGCTCGCACGTAGACCCGTGGAAATGAAACCCGAGAGCGTGCTCGAATTCGCTTAGAGAATTGAGAGGAGAAAGGCTACTTGAATTACTGGCAGACCACATAGAACACAATAGAAAAGACACGCGGCTACTTGGCGTAGTTCACCCCCGAGAGGGCATATCCTTGCGCTCCGGATCGGAAAATACCCCGCCAGCTATCGGCGAGTAGGCGTTGCGGTCCGCCTCGGGTGGGGTGTATGTGACTGAGAATCCACGACCAGGTGCAAAAAAATAAGCGTCAAGGGAAAACACTAGCAGGGCAGAGAGAAGCAGCAGAGCTCGGGACAAGGCTTTTGCCATGAAGGGAGTGTATACAACCAGGGTAAGTTAATGCCAGATGCTGTCTGTAAGGAGAACGCCATGCGTTACTCGATATCGTGCTATATCGAGCGCTCCCCTCTCTCGCTTGAAAAACTCTCCATACAAGACGACATCGTCACATATACAACCAAGGATGGGGCAGCTCACGAGTTCGATGCTGTAGAGTTTCTTGCTCAGCTCTCCTGTCATATTCCTAAAACCTACGAATCTCTGACTAGATACTATGGAAGGTACTCCTGTAGGCGCAGAGGTGAACGAGCCAAGCTCTCCCCTCCTCCT
>JBKCMS010000042.1:0-9796 GCA_046300175.1 Pseudomonadota bacterium
AGAAGATGTAGTGTTTGTTATGTCAAACGGGTCGTTTGATGGTCTAAATGAATTGCTGGAGCGTG
Source organism: Pseudomonadota bacterium (assembly GCA_046300175.1). Lineage (GTDB taxonomy): Bacteria > Bdellovibrionota_C > UBA2361 > UBA2361 > OMII01 > OMII01. Next base: position 66 of record JBKCMS010000042.1, read on the forward strand.
ATCTCAAGGGATCGTAAAGTCTTAAAGAATAAATATCTGGCCACCTTTGATCCAGCGCTTGTGGAGGCAGATTGTAAACTCTAGAACAGTAGATACGCGGATGGCCCAATACTACAATATTAGAGCAGAGCTCTAAACTACCATGCAGTAAATAGCTAAGTGCAGCTACGCCATAGAGAACTCATAAGCACATGGGCAGATCCAATGTAGCGTTCTCCAGAAGTCCGTAGCGAAATCCGGGCTTTTGGGGAACGCTATCGATTCGCGAATGCGAATCAAAACAACAACTTATAGTGATGTAACGCAAAAGCCTTGCCAGTTTTACTGGCACGGACTTTTGCATATCAATGTAAGTAAACGCACCACTTAGAAAGCGTATGAAGTCTAAGTGGTGCGTTTACTTATTGGATCTGCCATTTTCTTGCTGCTTGTGGGCCCGCGGCAAATGCAAAACAACAGCTTGCAGTGAAGTAGGGCAAGCCTCCTCAGGCTGCTGCTGCCCCCCTTGTGCTGGTACACGGCAGAAATCCGTGTAGTTCAGCTGTGCCGATTCGTTACCATGAGCTTCTCCCGTTATCCAGCGCGGCTTCGGCCGCCTAGCTGCTCTAATTGACTAGCACAGTGATGGCTGGAGGGCGGGGCGTAGAAATATCTACCGGAGAAAAATCTACCATGTGCGAGCAGGGGGAGGGACGAGCAGGGTGGCATTCTAGTGGGTCGAGCCCATAGCCGCGCTTGATGCACGGCCCAAGCTCTCCGTCACGCAGATATGCACGGTTTCACCGAATTTTTGAAATGTCCTTGAATATCAGTCTCACCTGTGTCATCCTTTTTGTCATGCGTTTACTCTTCCTTCACGCTCTTACGTTCTCTCACCACCATCGCGCCTAGCGCGATACTCTCCGTTCCTTTCCACTTTCCATAATCCGTCACTTTATTTTTCAAGAGCTCACTATGTCTATGGTTCGTTTAGCGATTCAGAAATCCGGCAGGCTTACGGAGGCCTCGCGCACTCTTATAGCCGAATGCGGAATCGAGCTTGAGCCGATGGGAGCCTCGCTCCGCGCTCAGGCCTTTAACTTCCCCCTTGAGGTGCTCTTCTTGCGTGACGATGATATCCCAGGTTACGTCGCTGATGGAGTAGTAGATGCGGCGATCGTTGGTCGCAACGTGCTTATAGAGCGCGGCTCCCAGGCGGATATCGTTCGTGAGCTAGGGTTCGGTAGGTGCCGCCTCTCCATCGCCGTACCGAAGTCTTTTCACTACGATTCTATTCACTCCCTCGATGGGGCACGGATTGCCACATCCTACCCCCGTATCTTAGGTGAGTTCCTGGCGAGAAACAGCGTACGCGCTTCGATCCACGAGATTACAGGTTCGGTTGAAATCGCTCCGAGTCTCGGACTTGGTGAGGCGATCTGCGATCTCGTCAGCTCCGGGAGCACCCTTCTCGCGAACGGCCTCAAAGAGGTAGAGACGGTGCTTGAGTCCCAGTCTCTACTCATTGCACGCAGCGAGCTGGCACCGGCACAGAGGGAGATCGTTATGCGTTTCGCATCGCGCATCGATGCGGTGCTACGAGCGAAACGCACGAAGTACATCACCCTGAACGCGCCAAACGAGGCCATCCCTGAGATCGTCAAGCTTCTGCCCGGATTAAAGAGCCCAAGTATCCTGCCACTGCACAACCAGGGGTGGAGTTCCCTCCACACCGTCGTTGATGAGGATGATTTTTGGAACTTGACCGAGAAACTTAAGGCTTTTGGAGCCCAAGGGATTTTAGTACTACCGATCGAGAAGGTGATCGCGTGACTGTAGCAATCGTTAAATACAATGCTGGGAACGTATTCTCGGTATCCATGGCGCTAAGACGAATTGGTGTACCTTTTGTTGTCAGCGACAACCCGCAGGTGCTTGCCTCAGCATCACGAGTAATCTTCCCCGGAGTTGGAGAAGCTGGGAGCGCTATGAATTTTTTGCGAGGTCGCGGGCTTGACACTGTTATTGCAGGGCTGCGCCAACCGGTACTCGGTATATGCCTTGGGTTTCAGCTTATGTGTCAGTGGAGCGAAGAGAGCGATACTCCCTGCCTAGGAATACTCTCCTCACAGGCGCGGCGATTTGCTGCAACTTCGCACGAAGCGCCGCTAAAGATTCCACACATCGGCTGGAGTATAATCTCGGATCTGTCTCATCCGATCTTCTCCGGACTGCCACCTTCTCCGTATGTGTACTTCGTTCACAGTTACAGGGTGGATCCCTCAGAACACAGCGTTGCAGCCTGTTGCTACGGCGCTCCGTTCTCAGCAGCAGCGGCTCGCGATAACTTCATCGGTGTCCAGTTCCATCCCGAAAAGAGCGGTGAGATCGGCGAGCGGATTATTAGGAACTTTTTGGAGTGGCAGATATGACCAAGTGTCGAGTAGTGCCGGCGATTGATCTGATCGGTGGAAGATGCGTTCGGCTTGAGCAGGGGGATTTCGAGCGCGTTGCGACCGTCGGGGACGACCCAGTTACAGTGGCTCGGGAGTTTGCTAGAGAAGGCTTTGGCCGCCTGCACCTCGTTGATCTCGATGGCGCGCGCTACGGAACGCCACGGCACCTTGGGGTGCTACGAGAGATTACGCGGCTAACCGAGTTGGAAGTTGACTATAGCGGGGGATTACGCGCCACGGCAGACCTCAGGGCCGCGTTCGAGGCCGGATGCTCACAGGTTGTTATCGGGTCAAGCGCCGTATTAGCGCCAGATTTGTGCCAGGAGTGGTTCCGTGAATTCGGCCCGGAAGAGATCGTCATCGGTCTCGATGTCTTTCAGGGAACTGTGAGGGTCAAAGGTTGGACTGAAGAGTCCGGACTTACACTCGCTCAGGTTATTGACCGCTACATTCCATCTGGCCTCACAACGGTGATGTCGACTGATATCTCGCGCGATGGGATGCTCGCTGGGCCATCCTTTGAGCTGTATGCGGGGCTCTCCCAGCGGTATCCATCTCTGCGAGTAATTGCCAGTGGTGGAGTACATTCAAGTGAGGACCTTGATCGCCTCAGCGCTTCAGGCGTGCGCGAGGCGATCGTCGGTAAGGCGTTATACTCGGGGGCGCTGAAGATTAGCCAGATCAGGGATTTTGTATGGTAGCCAAAAGAATTATTCCCTGTCTCGATATAAAGGGAGGGCGCACAGTCAAAGGGACAAAGTTTCAGAACCTCCGCGATGCGGGAGACCCCGTCGAGCTAGCGAAACGCTACTCTGCGGAAGGGGCAGATGAGCTCGTTTTTCTCGACATCTCGGCAACTGATGAGGATCGCTCTACAACTGTTCAGATCGTGACCGCTGTTGCCGAAGCGATCTCGATCCCGTTCACTGTAGGGGGCGGCATTTCGTCAGTTGCCGATGTGTCGCGCCTTCTGGGTGCAGGTGCAGATAAGATCTCGATCAATTCCAGTGCTGTTCGCAACCCAGAGCTGATCACTGCGCTCGCCAAGGAGTTTGGCAGTCAGTGTGTAGTCGTTGCTATCGATACCAAGTTCGCTGAAGGGGGCAATCGTGTCCACATTCAGGCCGGTAAGCAGGCCACGGAGAGAGAGACCGTCGCATGGGCGCGTGAAGTTGTTGATCGCGGAGCGGGCGAGCTACTACTGACCTCAATGGACCACGATGGAACTCGCAGCGGCTTCGCTGTTGCACTCACTCGCGCCGTAGGTCTCGCCGTACCCGTGCCGGTAATTGCGTCGGGAGGTGCGGGCGCTACAGGTGATTTCGTTGAGGTATTCAGGTCTGGGGCAGCTGATGCTGCGCTTGCAGCGGGGATATTTCACGACCAGGAGCTCTCCATACACGAAGTAAAGAGTGCTCTTTTTGAAAATGGCATACAGGTGCGACTATGAACGGTACTACCCCCGATTTTTCAAAGGACAATGGACTACTCCCTGCGGTAGTACAGCACTGTGACACCGGGCGAGTGCTGATGGTCGGTTACATGAACGAGGATGCATACCGCACCACCGTTACGACCGGGCGAGTCACATTTTTTAGTCGCTCAAAGGGTAGGGTGTGGGTGAAGGGCGAGAGCTCTGGCAACTGGCTCATGGTCAAGTCGATCGCCCTTGATTGCGATAATGATGCTGTGTTGATTCAGGCGCTCCCCGCTGGTCCAACCTGCCACACAGGGAGCACGTCGTGCTTTGACGCATCCGGCTCGGCTGACACGCACGAGCCATTCGGGGCTTTTCTTAGTGAACTCTCCACTATCATTCGTGAGAGGCATATGCAGGGAGGGTCTGATTCCTACACCGCGGCGCTCTTTACCTCGGGGCTCGATCGAATTGTTCAGAAGGTAGGGGAAGAAGGAGTCGAGGTTGTGATCGCCGGGAAAAACGGCGATACCGACAAACTAGTCGATGAATCAGCCGACCTCCTTTTCCACCTGATGATACTCCTAGAAGCGCGCGGGTTGGCGCTTAGCGATGTCGAGAAGCGATTGCGGTTGCGGAGGAAATAAAGTGTATCGATTAGATGGCATTAGGCCTCTCCCCCTTACTTCCTCTCACAAGTTAATGCGGTCCAGCTACGCGTTAGGCTGCGCGGATCTAAAAGTCTGCGTTCTCACAGACGCAGTGGTACGCTTTTTTCTTGATTTGAGGATCACCTTCTGTCATCCTTTTGCGGATGAGGATCATATCTCTTACCAATACTCTTCACCTCCACCATCATCGCGACTAACGCGATATCCACTTTTCCTGCCCTTACAACTCATTAAATTGTTTTTACCCTCTCTATAGCTTTTATGGCCACTACACCCTACTCCCTTTCGATAGTCCGGTACCCGCCTCGCAGTACGTGGAACGAACTCATTAGACGACCCTCGGTGGACGACTCCGGTCTATCCGATACCGTTCGTCAGATAATCGAGAGCGTGCGCACTCGGGGTGATGCCGCTCTTACTGAGTTCGCTCAACGCTTCGATGGCGCTGCACCTAGGCAACTGCGACTTCGGTCAGAGGACCTCAACCTCGCCTCGAGTGAGGTGTCAAACGATCTACGTGCAGCACTACAGCAGGCGATAGTGAATATTACAGCCTTTCACAGATCTCAATGTACCACCGAGCGCCCAGTGGAGACTCAACCGGGGGTAGTGTGCTTTCGCCGCACTGTTGCGATCGAGCGGGTGGGGATCTACATACCAGCCGGCACCGCCCCACTATTTTCAACGCTTATAATGCTGGCGATCCCCGCAAAGATAGCTGGCTGCAAGGAGATAGTTCTCGCTACTCCTGGGGGCCGAGCTGCTCGAATCGATCCAACGATCGCTCTGTGTGCTAAACTCCTGGAGATAGACGAGGTGTACCTGATGGGAGGAGCCCAGGCCATAGCCGCCCTCGCATACGGGACAGAGTCCGTTCGTCCGGTGCAGAAGATCTTCGGACCAGGCAACCGATTCGTCAACGAGGCGAAGCTGCAGGTCGCAGCGCGCGGTATCGGAATAGATCTCCCGGCCGGCCCCTCTGAGGTCTTGGTGATCGCAGACGAGACGACACCGCCAAGTTTCGTCGCTGCTGATCTCTTAGCCCAGGCCGAGCACGGGCCAGATAGTCAAGTCGTGGTGGTGACAACGAGTGAGAAGGTGCTAGATGGCGTCACAGAGGAATTGTGCGCACAACTCCAAACTCTACCGCGGTGTGATGTCGCTGCGACTGCGCTCTCTGGTAGTCGCGCCATTCTTGTCAGGGATATCGACGAGGCTATGGCATTCTCCAACCTCTATGCCCCTGAGCATCTGATCCTCTCAGTTGCGACTCCGGAGCGTCTCGTTGAACGCGTCGTTAATGCGGGATCGGTCTTTCTCGGAGCGTGGTCCCCTGAGGCGCTCGGTGATTACGCCTCTGGCACGAATCACGTTCTCCCGACTAATGGGGCTGCCACATGCTTTTCGGGGGTATCTGTCGACTCGTTCACGAAAAAGATAACATTTCAGCAGATTACCCCTGAGGGGCTCTGTCGTCTCGCACCCTGCGTCACGACGATGGCCAGAGCAGAGGGGCTCGAAGCGCACGCTCGTGCAGTCGAGGTGCGGCAGGGGGTGACGCCATGATCAACGAACTTTTACGACCACACGTTAGGGATCTCTCACCGTATTCAACGGCGCGGGATGACTTCAAAGGTGAGGCTCGCATATACCTCGACGCCAACGAGAATCCCTTCGGAGATGGCCTGAACCGTTACCCGGATCCGCACTGCCGCGCGCTGAAGGAACGGGTGAGCAACCTGAAAGGGGTCGCTGTAGAGCGGATCTTTGTGGGAAATGGAAGCGATGAAGCGATCGACCTGCTGGTGCGAGCGTTTGTCGCTCCGGGCGAGTTGGTAGCGATCACTCCTCCAACGTACGGAATGTACGCTGTAGCCGCGAGTGGTAACGGTGCCCACGTCGTTCCGGCTCCCTTGATGCCGGACTTCTCTCTCGACCTGGAGGCACTCGAACGGGTCAGCGCAGAGGGAGCACGGCTTATCTTTCTCTGCTCTCCGAATAATCCGACAGGCAATCAATTATCACTCTGTGAGATAGAGATGGTCCTGGCACGTACGCGTGGAATCGTAGTTGTAGACGAGGCCTACATCGATTTTGCCTCGGGTCCGAGTGCGTGCGACCTGCTTGAACAGCATCCGCGACTGGTAGTACTTCAAACCCTCTCGAAGGCCTGGGGCCTCGCGGGAATTCGTATCGGACTTGCGTTCGCGGATCCCATAATCATTCAGGCGTTGTCAAAGTTGAAGCTGCCTTACAATATAAACGCGCTCTCTCAAAAAGAGGCGATTACTGCCTTGGGTAACACAACACGCTACGAGGAGCAGGTTACAGAGCTTCTGGCTGAGCGCAGACGCATCGCACTTGAACTTGCCGCTATCCCGGGCGTGCAGAAGGTATTCCCTTCGGAGGGTAATTTTCTGTTAGTGCGGTGCAAGGACTCTGCGAGATTGTTCGGGTACCTCCGGGATCGAGGAGTGATCGTGCGCGATCGGTCGCACGAGCTGCATTGCGAAGGGTGCCTCCGTATAACGATCGGTACAAGAGCTGAGAACGAGGAGTTACTAGCGCTGATAAGGAGTTGGGTATGAAGAAGAGAGCTCTGTTCATAGATCGTGACGGTACGATCATCGTAGAGCCCAAGGACACGTTTCAGGTAGATAGCCTAGAGCGGTTAGAGTTCATCCCGGGGGCGATCGGAGCACTAAGCGCCTTAGCTCGATATACGGACTTTGAACTGGTGTTGGTTACAAACCAGGATGGATTGGGAACGGCATCGTTTCCGGAGGAGACGTTTAGACCGGCTCATGAAAAGATGCTGCGCATCTTGGAGGGCGAAGGGGTAGTATTTGATGCGATACTTATCGATCGCTCATTTTCCCATGAAAACAAGCCCACTCGCAAACCCGGTACAGGGATGCTTTTAGGGTATATGAACGACGGCTATGACCTCGCACGCTCCTTTGTGATCGGGGATCGCGCAACTGACGTTCAACTCGCAAAGAATCTTGGCGCTCAAGGGATCTTTTTCTCTGAACAGTCACATGGCGATGCCGTGCTGTCGAGTCCATCGTGGAGTTTTATAGAGCGCTTTATTACCTCGCAGATGAGAACCGCACAGGTCACCCGTGTAACCAAGGAGACCTCTATTGAACTCGATCTTTCACTCGACGGCTCGGGTAAGATCTCGGTCACTACCGGTCTTGGTTTTTTCGACCACATGCTGAACCTCCTTGGCGCACACGCCGGCTTTGATCTTCGCCTAGCGGCAGTGGGCGATCTCCACGTCGATGAGCACCACCTAATTGAGGATGTCGGGATAGTCCTTGGAGAGGCGCTCAAGAAAGCCACAGGCGCCAAGGAAGGTATAGAGCGCTATGGGTTTCTCTTGCCGATGGACGAAGCGTTAGCAGAGATCGCAATCGACCTCTCAGGCCGCAGCGCCTTAGTCTGGAACGCCGAGTTTAGGCGAGAAAAGATCGGCGACGTCCCTACCGAAATGTTTAAACATTTCTTTCTGTCGTTCTGCGACGCCTGCAAGTGCTCACTTCACATAACGGTGCGCGGTGAGAATGAGCATCACAAGGCCGAGGCGATCTTCAAAGGTGTCGGACGCGCGCTTTGCGCCGCCCTCAAGCGTGATCCACGAATCCGTTCGATTCCAAGTACTAAAGGCGTTCTATAGTCCGTATTTTTCATCAAGATCACTGCAGCTCTTTCGACCGCAGCTCTTCGATACTCACCGTCTCAAGCGCTCGCTCGTGAGTTGCCTCAAGGATCACCGGCGGTGCAACACCGGCATCGTGCGCCTCCTTCCAGCGAGAAACGCATAAGCACCAACGATCCCCGGGCTTTAATCCAGGGAACCGAAACTGCGGCGCCGGAGTTGATAGATCATTTCCACGACTGCGGGTAAATGTGAGAAACTCCTCCGTCATAATCGCACACACGGTGTGGCGCCCACGGTCTGCGCTCTCTGTGTGACAAAAGCCATCACGAAAGAAGCCCGTCATCGGGCTACAGCCACACTGGACTAACCCTGTACCAACCACGTTCTTTGCCACTCTTTGCGCACTCTCCTTCGCCATATCCGATCTCCCTCCCGGTGTCTCGCATTTCTGAGCGATGCACTGATCAGTCACTAAAATCAGCAGCACCACAATTATCAATCGCATATCGTCTCTGTAAATGGCTCTGCAGACATTCCGCCTCTCTTATCTGTCACTCTCAATTCCCCTTGAGCGGGTAATATCTGAAGATCTTAGATCGACTCGCGCTGTGTCTCCAGCTAATTGCCATAAGCAGCTAATCGCCATGCCAACATCGCTCTTTCTTTGTAACAATCCCGTTTTGCATCTCTATCCGATATTCAAGCCAGGCGAAGTCAAACCACGAACAAGCTCCATCCTTGCTGTAGCTCCATACCTCTAGGCTCTCCTTCTCTAGGCTCTCAGGGGGAAGCGGGATTTCAAACGAGCCTTCAGATGTATCAAGCCATTCCGAAAGTCGGGCTCTACTGCCGTCCCAACACCCGCCCCAGCCGCCCTCAGTGCGAGTAAATGGTTCCCCAAGCAAAGCCTCGACCTCCTTAGCCGACATTCCGGCACTAACGGCTTCAAATTTGGACTTCGAAAAGTTGGCCGAAAATTGGGTGTCTATCTCAGGGTAAAACGGGAAGACCTGCTCTACAGCAAAAAATATGATGGCGACGTAGAGGCCAATCGCCACCACGAGGAGCGTAACCAGACGCATTCCGTATGTAATCCACCTTCCCACATCTATCTCCGCACACAATATAACAAGTAAACAGGCGAGGGATGGCCTGGTTCCGAAAATTTTTCACGACGAGCACAGCGAGCTTCCTGAAAATACGGGGCAGTCGATCCCCTTGAATGAGTTTCTACGCCGATACTAATACCGCACTACCGTTAAATAGTCGCCCCCGTTTCGCACCTCACCGTTGTCGGTCAGTGAATACGTCGCAAATCTCCTTGAAAACCACTCGATGAGCCTCGCTCTGACCGCGTCGGGCTCTTGGTAATTCGTCGAGATCGTATCCAGATACCTCAGTAAATCGTAAGTTGCACTGGTGAGTTGCACTGGTGAGTTGCACTGGTACGGAGTTGCTTTCAGCCTCACTGTAACCACCTGATATATTGAGCTTAGTAGCGCTTAGGCAGGCAACTAAAAGTAACCCTGCACCGGAACTAG
>JBKCMS010000043.1:0-11871 GCA_046300175.1 Pseudomonadota bacterium
TCGCTCTGGCACCCCGACACCTACATTAAGCACACCGAGGCCCCGTTACAGCGTGGTTTTGGTATCCACTACCCAGCTCCTCGTCCGGGCACACTACCAGAGCTCGGCAATGGCTGGAGCAACACGGCAGTGCAGCAAATTGTCGATGAACAGCAGATGCAACAGGCGTTACACGACGAACTTGTAGGACTCATCGTCTCGGCAGATGGGGGTGGCGATGCAGTACTGCTGATGACAAACGGGATATCTGGGCACGATGGAGGGCTTTAGAGAGATGAGTAGGGAACTTCTAACAAACCTTGGCGTTGTTAATGCAATCGATACACACCTACATCCGTGGAGATTTAGCGACCTACCACCGGTGATTCAGGCAGCACGTGAAGTACGACCGGACCTATATAATGACTTCTCGCCGAGCAAGGTGATAGATACTGCGGCTGCAAGTGGTTGCACTCAGGTTATCTTTGTTCAGGCTCGCGATCCTCACGAGGATAGCCGCAGCGAAGCCGAGTTTTTTATTACAGCCGCCCAAGAGCATCCCCAGGTTGTTGGATGTGTTGTAGGAATAGACCTGCTTGACCCATCAGGAACTGAGAGATTTTTGACTACTCTTCCTGACAACAAAGTTGTCCGTGCCTGTCGAATGATTGCACCGGAAAACGTCGGCTTCGGCATACTCTCTGATTCACGAACAAAAGCCACTGCCAAAATTATCGGAGATTTGAATTTACGGCTAGATCTACTGGTGCGCTCTGCCAACCCGGGACAACTCAGCGAAGCAGTAGGACTTGTGCAATGGCTTGCCGCACACACCAATACCGTAGTTATTGGAGATCATCTATTGAAGCCAACTGGTGTAGCTGAAGGGATACCGAGCAGCGATTGGCTCAAAGCACTGAGTGAACTAGCACGTTGCGAAAATTTTTATATGAAGTTATCAGGGCTGCCCGGTGAGGTACCTCAAGGAAGCAGTGCTGAGCGTTTCTGGCCATTTTATGATGCCGCCCTGAGTGCTTTAGGATCGCAACGGCTACTCTTTGGATCAGACCATCCAGTCTCGTACAATCATTCAGCATCAGTAGCATCAGTTGCGGCATGGATCACGGAGCGCGGCCTCAACAAAAGCTCTGCCGCGCAGGATATCTTTGCTTCCACCGCTAGAGAGGCATACGCAATTTAAAAATTGGTCTATAGGATTTCATCCTCTCGCAAACCTGAAGGGCCATAATTCCACCAAATCCTGCTTTCAAACGCGTTCAAGTGTCTACTCCAACCGGAAAATTTCAAACAGTAACCTGGCTGATAGCTAATTTCTGCTAATGACGGCAGTCGGCAGCATGGGCGATTTCTCGAATCAAGCGATCCGGCGACGACACTCGTCGAGCTTCGCTTGAAAGGCCTGGATTAAGGTCTTCCTCACAGTGCCTGCATCGTATGTCTTCAATAATGAGGGGTTAACAACCCCAAAAGAGCAGTTAAGGAGGAGCTTAGACTGTCCAGATACCCGAAATCACGGTGATTTCGCGCAGATATGCCATTAACAGACCAGCAATCACTTTTTTTAGCATTATCAGCCAACTAATTGTACTGACTACACGCCCCAAGTATCTTTGCTCGCCAATGCTTATCATCAGGCATCATTTAGCAAAGAACGGTCATAACTCCTGTGTATTATGAGGTCGGACTTTAACGATATTTTTGCTTCCTCGCGCCAGCGACACCTGAATGGGGCTAAGCTCTTAGAGGAGCTGTATAAAGTTCTACAAGAGCCAGAGATCAATGCTGTCGTTAAGTCTTTAGCTGAGCAGAATGTAACGATTGATCTCAACGAAACTCTCTTCCTGCAAAAAGGAAAAATATTTATTACTGAGGAGAAGCTGGGCGACGATCGACTAGATTACGTGTCAGTCTGTATCGAACCAGGCAGTAGAACAAAATCGATGTACAATGAGCAAATTGCTATCTCAGGCCTTACTCCTGAACTATTCCGAGAGATCATCCTTAAACGCGCCGCACAATCTCCATCTTCAGCCGCTGAAAATTCCGAAGAGAGCCCTACTACAGTCGCCGCTCTGTCGCAGCTGATACAACTACCGGCTCATAACCAGGATTTTTCGGAAGCATTTAGCAGACTGGGGTTTCGGCGCCAGATTGAACATCTATCTAGCACTGGCAACTTTGAGATCGGAAATCCCGCATATTTTAAGTTAACTGATAATCCTACCACTCGCAGCAGCATGGACTACTTTATTGATCTAATTAATAGAGCAGCCTCTGAATTGGGCCCAATCTTCTACGTAAAATCACCCGATTCCATCAAATGCAGTAAGGTAATTAAAGTAGAAGTTCTAGCTGATGGCGCTGGGTACTGTTTTAAGGTTCCTCGAGCGTGCGGTAGTAACACTTTTCAATTCATCGAATCAGCATCTCTTCATCTCTGGGCTCAAACACGTGAATTTTCGACATTGCTCGTTGAGGCAGAGATTACGGGATTGAAATATAGACAAAGACCAATTGAACTAAGAGTTCTATTGAACAGGTCACATGAAATTGTGGGACACTATGTAAAAACTGTCCCTAGCCGGCCTGCTCCAGTCAAGGGGGGGATAGACACGGCTACTGTTTTAACTCGCTCGCTAGCTTTAACTTACTGGAATTATCCGAAGGCCAGAGAGATTACTCGCGACGGTTTAGGCCGCCTAGCTAAAGCATTCCAATTCCTGAGGGAAAATCAAATTGAGTATATGGGAAAGCAAAACAAACATTCGCTCGCTTCCGTGGATCTGATACCTGTATTAGACAAAGAGAGCGAAAGAATTAATTGGTTTCTTTTGGAGTCAGAAGTACCTTCACCGAGCGAGTACAGAGCAATAGGGGTAACAGGACTCTATGCCGTCTCTCGCGCCATGCACCGTCGTGCCATGGGCTACAACAACACAAGCTCTCGGTTTTGGATGATTGATTAACTGTAACAACTCACCGCTGTTAAGGGTTGTGGTTGATGCTTAAAATTTAATGATCGCCATGTATGGCGTTGTCCAGAAGTCCGTAGGGAAATCCGGACCTTTGGGGAACGCTAAGACCTCGGAAACGGGGCTACCTTAAATGCAGCAGCACTACTCTTATTCTGCAACAGATTTGGATATTTACAACGATGGCCAAAGTGATCTCCGACCACCTGGACCGATAAATTCTAAGGCGTCGGCAAAGCAGCGTCGATGATTCCGGCAGAGCACAGATCTTTGAAAATTTCCGCTTTTAATGGGCGTTCAATCGCGGCCTTGAGCTCATCTAGATGTGCTGGGGTGGAAGCACCAACAATTACCCCACTCACCCCGGGGTGGGATAATACGAATTGCAAGGCTGCTGCCCGCGGGGAGCTCTCTCCAAATCTCTCAACGATTGACCAAAGAGTACACGCTTTTGAGTAGCTATCATCACTGATATATCCGTAGTTAAAAGTCACGGGCATATCGAGATCGCCGTTGTAATACCAGCGATCTACTCCATCCTTGCCGCAGCAACGCACTGCTTTACGTGGATCCTGGGCCAAAAGTCGCGAGCAGAATGGACCGGCAGCTCGGAACTCGAGGCCAGATTGGGCACATAGCTCGAACATGCCCTCACTTGCAAAGCTCTGGTCGACCAGGGTGTAGGTCGTGGTAGATACATAGGTAAGAAGCTGTGGATGTCGCTCAATTATTGTTCGCAGAGCAGTGGTTTCCTTACCTCCATATCCGATCTGCCGAACAAATCCGGCGCGCTTTAATTCGCTGATTGCACGCAAACCATCAGCTATCCCTTCCCACGTGATAGACCGGTCTTCATTTAGCGCATCCCACGGGTCATGCAGCGAGAGGCCATCAATATAGGAAATCCTTAGTGCCTCAAGACTGCGTAGGGTTGTTTGCATAACGGAATCGTAATCCACTCGCCACTTGTGAGTGAATCGACGGTTTGGTTCTCCCAGAGTCCAGAAATCGGGCTGAGTCGTATCGCGCTGATCAACACACGGATAGAGCGCCCTCAATGCCTTGGTTGATATGTACAGACCATCTCTTGATGCGCCCAGTTTCTCCAAAGCGCGACCAAGAAAGAACTCACTTGCGCCCCAGCCATAAAGCGGGGCCGTGTCAAAACGCGTAATGCCCATAGAGAGAGCGCGCCCAACGATCGCCTCTGCTCTGCTTACATCTGGAACTTTGCCGTCAAGAAACAAGCCGCCAAGATTTGCGGTACCGAGTATTATCTTCGATGGGTCGAAACGCATCAGATTCTCCTCTTGCAAAGGGTGGTTTACACGTTAGGCTGTCCAGAATCCACTATTATTACCACCAGTCTTTTAGGACCATGCGCTCCCAATACAAGAATACGCTCTATATCAGCTGTCCGAGACGGCCCCGTAATAATAGTCCCATAACTCCAGTCCTTTTCTATATGTGACATTGAAAGCCATGTCGATAGGCTCGGCACCAATTGGTCACGCAACGCAACCACACAGTGCATCGGCGGCAGAACTGATAAACGCCGACCTCCAGCAGTTGTAGCACGCAGCACAACACTACCGGTACGAGCCACAAGGGCATCAGCAGCGGTAAAGGCGCACTGCATTCTCTCTATCGATTCGTGTGGAAGGGTGTCATCTCGCCCAACTAACGTCATCGCAGATTCAAGAAAGCTTAGCTCTTTAGATTCAGCAAAGAGAGCATCCAACAGAGGCGTACGTTGTCGCCCGCACAAAGTTAGCCCTGCCTCTTTAGCCATCTGCGCAATACGTTCAGCAGCCGCTTGGAGATTGGAGACATGATACACCTCTCCTCTCAATGCAGTCAGTTTCTTCGTGAATTGAGCCACCATGGCATCTGGCTGTGCGACAGGAATGTCCGCAAATATTCGCTCAGCTGCGTATACAGGTCGCCCTAGTTCATCCGGCGCTATTCGGTGCGTTGCGCGGGTTTGTCGAAGCCGCTGAACGATGAAATCCCTACTTTCCATGCTGCCTCCACCATGAAGAGAACGACTTTGGTGCCGGCTTTGGGAACTTAGCGGCTAATCGGGGAGCCACCGCCTCTAATATTTGCAATCCGATACGGGCCGCTCGACCACCACAATCAACTACAAACCGACTCTTCATCGTCAGAGCCCAAAAGCGCAACGCAGTCTGCCAAAAATAACTTGGAGCCGTAGAATTAGCCTCCTGACGATTCGTCAGCAGCATATGGTGAAGCGGTATCTTAACTGGACACACATCTGTACAGGCGCCACACAGACTCGATGCAAACGCCAGGTGCCCCCAATCACGCATCCCCTTTAGGTGAGGTGTGATAACAGCACCGATAGGACCCGAATACGGAGTATTGTAGGTATGCCCACCAACTGTTTTGTAAACTGGGCAGGCATTCAGACAGGCTCCACAGCGGATACAGCTCAGTGCGTCGCGCACCTCCGGTTTGCTATAGATGTTCGAGCGACCGTTATCAAGCAGCAAAAGGTACATAACCTCTGGTCCGTCTATCTCGTCACGCGATCGCGGTCCGCGAATGATAGAGTTGTATGCTGTCATCTGCTGGCCCGTTCCGCTAGTTGAAAGAAGAGGTAGAAAGAGTTCAAGGTCAGATATACTCGGCAAAAGCTTCTCAATCCCTGCTATAGAAAGGTGAACTTTGGGGCAGGCTGTAGATAAACGCGCATTACCTTCATTTTCTAAGATGAGAATCGCACCGTCATCAGCCAAGAGAAAATTAGCTCCGCTGATACCGAGGTCAGCGGTGATGTACACCTCACGCAGGTGACGTCGAGCTATATCAGTTAGCTCCTCTGCATCTGTGGTCGGCTCGCATCCAAGCGTACGCTGAAATATCTCGCTGATCTCCTCTTTTGATTTGTGCATCGCTGGAGTCACGATATGGTAAGGCTTTTCATTGTTTAGTTGAACGATCAGCTCACCCAAATCGCTTTCAAGGGTTTCAATCCCTCGATGTTCAAGAAACTCATTAAGCTCAAGCTCTTCGGAGGTCATCGACTTTGATTTAACGACCTTCTTCACATGGTGACGAGCGATAATCTGCTCGATTAACCGGTGAGCCTCATCAACGTCCCGCGCCCATAGCACTTGCATGCCGTTGCGTTTGGCGTTTAGCTCAAAAGTTTCGAGCAGCTCTGGGAGGTTATCAAGAACGTAGCGCTTCACCTCTGACGCTAAAGTTCGTGCGTCTTGCCAGTCGACAAACTGGCTGGATTTTTGATTGACAACGACGGAATCATAACTGGCGATGACTTTCAGAAGTCGCTTCCTGTGAGTCTCATCAGCCGCTTTTACTTCAGAAGAGTCGATAAACCGAGAGTGTTCAGAGTTATTTCCCATGGCTGACTCTAAACCCCCATCGCATCGACGAGTAATTCCACGGTGTGCCTAATCGGAGTATCAAACCCCTGCTGAGCTGCCATAGTTCGCAGATGCATTATACAGCCAGGGTCGTTTGAGACTATCTCCTCTGCACCAGCATCACGGCACATCTCCAGACGTGTTTTGGCCATACCCTGCGATATCCCCTGAAATTTTTGACAAAACAAACCTCCAAAACCACAGCATACTGGTTCTGGCGATGGGTCGATTAGCTCTACCCCGTCGATACGATCAAAAAGCTCTCGATACTGCGAGCGTAACTCAAGCTCCCGCGCTGAATGACACGAATTGTGAAAAGCTATTTTTTTTCGATAAGTACCGACTAAGCGATCTATAAGGTTGTGTTGCCGCAGAAACTCCGACAGCTCAAATACACGTGCTCCCAGGGCACGAGCATCCCCTTCATCGCGCTCTCCATGAAACACCTCTGGATAGTATTTACGGATCATAGCGGTGCACGAACCAGAGGGGCAGACCACGGGGTATTTAGCGTGAGGACCTGAACTGAGGCCACGCACCACCCTGCGTGCAACCGACTTTGCCTCCTCTACTTGCCCTGCGTTAAAAGCTGGCTGTCCACAGCATGTTACTGAGCTATCAAAGGATACACCAAAACCTAAATGCTGTAGCAGCTTGACCAGCGCTATACCCATTTCTGGATAGAGCTGATCAACTAGGCACGGCGCAAAAAGTATAACGTTCTGCATGGACCGTATCTTGCCTCAAGTCAGGGGCGGGGCCAACAGGCAAATGGAGGACGACTTCCCTGGTAGATTACTTCTGATTGAATTTGAGCTCGATGCGCCGGTTTTTGGCGAAGGCCTCCTCGGTCGCTCCGCCCTCAAGTGGCTGATGTTCGCCGTAGCCAGTAGCTGCCAGCCGCGATGCAGGGATGCCACACTCTTGCAGGAACTTCACTACTGAAAGTGCGCGTGCCGTTGAGAGATCCCAGTTTGACGGGAACTGCGCCGTGCGAATAGGTCGCCTATCGGTGTGTCCAATTACCGTCAAAATCCAGTTAACCTCTTTGGGTATCGTCTGAGCTACCTGCTTTAATGTCTCAGCCATCTTTTGTAGCTCTTGCTTACCACCCTCTTCGAGCTGTGCCGAAGCCGATGGAAAGAGAACCTCTGATTGGAAAACAAATCGATCTCCCACCACCCTGATCTCAGGGCGGTTACTGAGAGCTTTTTTGAGTTTACCGAAGAAGTCAGAACGATAATCAGCTAACTCCTCGACCTTTTTAAGCATCGCTTTCTTTAATTTTTGGTCCAGATCGGTTATCTGCTTATCTTTATCAAGTAGAGTGCTCTTGGTAGAGCTTAAATCAGCGGTCAGCAATGCTAATTTTTTATTTAGGTCCTCGACCTGTTTAGCGATTGCGGCAAGCTGAACATTCAAAGCGTCAGCCTCTCCTTTAGCTTTGGTGCTCTCTGCGAGCGCTATATCCCGTTCAACCTGAAATGTAGCTGCCAGCTTCTCTTTTTCAGCGACGGTAGTCCGCAATAGATTCAGGTCAGCAAGACCACGCTGATAGTTTGCCTCAAGCTCAGTGTTTTTGGCTTTTAACGATTTACTTGTATTCTGCTCGAGCGTGAGCGAGTCCGTAAGGGCTCTGAGTCTGACTGATAATTCATCAAGGGCGATATCTTTAGTGTTAAGCGCATTCCCCAGGTAGAATTGCGCAGCCACCATCACCATCAGCACGAGGGCAATCATCATCAGCATAGATGACAAGGCATCAACATACCCCGGCCATACATCGAAGTCCCTGCGTTTCACACGTCGTGATGCGTAGCTCATACTAGCAACTCTTCTCCTGATGCGTGATTACCTCTGTTTCTCGACCTACTCCGGGCCCGGCTAACAGTCTTGCTATGACACGTAGCTCAGAGCGCAGCTCCTCGGTCTGCATCTCAGATGCTACTGCTAATTGCCGCGAAAAATCGCGAATACTGAGATCGATACTACGCGCATGATGTTCTACCGAGACTACCCCAGGGCTGTTGAGAATAGTGGAGAGTCGCTCGACTACAGGAGCCGCCTCCTGCTGAAAGTTAACCATCTTTGAGAGAAATGCAGCTTGTGACTTCAAATTAGTATCGAGTGCTACAAGAACTTCCTGGAGCGTTCTGGCGTTCATCTGTTCGGCTACTCGCATCTCGACCTGCTGGCGGAGAGTGCGCTGTAGACGCTCTAGTTGATCTGTGAGGCTATGCACTACAGCGTCTTGGTATCCACCCCCGCCACTGCTTATCGGGAAGCGCAACCCGGTCAACTCCCCTACTTCTCCACTAAGGGCATCTTTAGATCCAAGAATCTCTTCCAACTCTGCGCAGAACAGATTCTGCGCTCGACCGGCTTGAAGATCCATGAAACCGAGGATCAACGAACCGGCGAGACCGAATAGAGAGGCACTAAACGAGATGCCCATGCCGGCGATCGGTTTCTGTAAACCCTCTTTGAAGGTGTTGAAAACGGCCTTAATATCGCCATCTCCAAGACTGAGACCTCCAATAACAGCGCCGATACCACCTACCGTTTGTAGCAACCCCCAAAACGTCCCTAGTAATCCCAGGAGAATCAGCACGTTCATCAGATAGCGCGATACATCGCGACCATCATCAAGTCGCACAAAGACCCCGTCGATCATCGCCCTAAGAGATAGCGCGCTACAGCTACCCTGAGGCCCTCTACTGCCGATCAGCGGAGTTAACGGTACGAGCAAAAACGGGATAGATTCCTTCATCTCGGCAGTCCGCATACGCTCTGTCATCCAGCGCGCAGAGTAATCAATGCGCAGTAGTTGCCGTATTGCCGCCGCTACTCCCACGCACAGCGTTAGTAAAATGAGCGCATTAAAAATCGGGTTAGATTCAAAGGCCTTCTGAAGACCAGCGAGCAACATCACTCCGGATATCGCCACCACGACAGCAAAACCGATAACTGTGTAGAGGGCTAGGGATGGACGAGTCATAGCAGTACCCATTAAAAACAGCGCCACTAAAAATGCTGCAAAATTAAGTATTTACCCGAGCAAACAGCGCTTAGTTCGTAAAGTTACTGAAGTAAGATGCTAGAAGCTACGCGATCGAGTCTTGGGACTTAAAACGATGGAATACAGAACAGCGTATCATTTAAGCAAACGCTCAATGTCTCTGCTGCCATTTTGCACCGTAGTTCATCTCACCTGGTGAAAGGAGGTGCGACCCTCCAGGGTTAGGGGGGGTAAACACCTAAAATGGTGCTGGCGAATCGGTGATATGGTGCTGAATAGTTGTTCTTTCTCTTAATTGAGGTACGGGGTATTATCCCAAAACTTAAAGGGGCACTGAGCGTGTTCCCAGCCAACGTTACGTTCTAAGGAGTTACGGAGCAGATGAAAGTTGAGATGCTAATGCCGCAGATGGGAGAGTCTATCGCCGAAGCCACCATCTCCAAGTGGCGCAAGAAGCCCGGAGACCCTGTGCAAAAGGATGAGATTATTCTGGAGATCTCAACCGACAAGGTGGATTCCGAGATACCCGCTCCTGCAGCTGGTGTGTTAGCTGAGGTGCTTTTTAATGAAGGCGATGTGGTACCGGTCAAAACTAAGATCGCCGTTATCGATACCGCTGGCTCCGCTGCTTCCTCCGGCCCTAAAGAGGTTGCTACCTCTGCAAGTGGCAACGCGGCGCTTCACGTTGTGCCAGCACCGCAGAGCACTCCTACCCCGGCTCAAGCTAAGGAGGAGGTACTTGAGGAAGGTGGTCGCTACTACTCACCTCTGGTCAAGAGCCTAGCAGAGAAGCACGGAGTTTCACTGACTGAGCTTGCTTCTATTGCAGGTTCCGGCCAGGGAGGCAGAGTTACCAAAGAGGATTTTTTAAAGTATGTTGAGAGCCGTTCAGCTAAGTCTACCGCGGCCGTTTCAGCACCAACACCAACTCCATCAGCACCAAGCGCTCGCCCCGCAGCGAAGTCAGAACCTGCCGGTGGTGATTGGGGTGTTGATGGAAGCAAAGTTGTGGTCATGGATGCGATGCGTCAAGCGATTGCTGATCACATGGTGCGCTCAAAGCACACCTCGCCCCACGTCTACTCGATTCAAGAAGTGGACGTAACAAATATCGCCAACTGGCGTGCAAAGCACAAATCAGCCTTTGAAAAGAGCGAGGGCTTTGGGCTCAGCTTTACGCCGTTTTTCCTCGAAGCCACAGTAAAAGCGCTTGAGGCATTTCCTTATGTCAACGCATCCGTCGATGGTAAGAAAATAATCCTCAAAAAGCACGTAAACCTCGGGTGCGCTGTTGCACTCGGAAATACAGGTCTAATTGTTCCAGTAATCAAGAAGGCTGAGGAGAAAAACCTTGTTGGGATAGCACGCTCATTAAATGATCTAGCTCAACGTGCACGAAACAAGAAGTTGGTACCAGATGACGTCGCTGGAGGAACTTTCACTGTCACAAATCCAGGAGTATTCGGGACGATTATCGGAACACCAATTATCAACCAGCCGCAGGTAGCGATCCTCTGTCTAGGTGCGATTAAAAAACGCCCGGTAGTGATTGACGACATGATTGCTATTCGACAGATATGTTACCTGACGCTGTCCTACGATCACCGCATTGTGGACGGATCGCTTGGAGGACAGTTCCTGGCTTTCATTAGAGACTACCTAGAGAACTGGGACATGGAGCGCACGCTCTAATCGCGCTGCGATAGCTGCTATGCGTGTTATCGGAGGATCAGCTAAGGGAAGGCCGCTTAAGTCGGTTCCCGGAGATTCTACGCGGCCTATCCTGGATCGGGTAAAGACTCCGCTGTTTGACATTCTCAGGCCATCGCTACCGGGGATATCGGTGCTTGATCTCTTTGGTGGCACCGGTGCAGTAGGTATCGAGGCCCTTAGTCAGGGAGCCGATCACTGTGTTTTTCTGGACGTGAATGCTCGTGCCGTAGCAACTATTCGTGACAACCTTACTACCTGTGGCCTAGCTGATCGCGCAGAGGTACGCCACACAGATGCTTTTATTTACCTAAGAAATACCCAAAAGAGTTTTGATCTGATCTATGTAGCCCCTCCGCAGTATAAGGGCATCTGGGTTGAAGCGCTGCGTACCATAGCAGAGCGTCCACACCTGTTGGCGCATGCCGGCAAGATTATAGTTCAGATTGATCCAAAGGAATACGAGCAGCTCCAACTTGAGTCGCTTCAAGAGCTCTCTCAACGCTCATACGGCAATACAATCTTAGTTTTTTTTGGAGCTAAGGAACGATAGCGTTTCCCAGAGGACGGAATTTAGCTACGGACTCTTAAAGAATTCGATCCCTAGACAGACAATAAACCCAGCCTCATTCATTTTTGAAAAAAATGAATGAGAATTGCTGGGCGAGCGCAATCTTGGCCCATGAAGATCAAGGGAACAGCCAAGTTGCGCCGTAGAAGACAACAAACTCCTATGTGCTTAAGCGTGTGAAATTTT
>JBKCMS010000044.1:0-22671 GCA_046300175.1 Pseudomonadota bacterium
CTCCAAAAGTCCGTAGCGAAATCCCGAGTTTTGGAGAACGCTATCGATTCGCGGATGCGAATCAAAACAACAACCTATAGTGATGTACAGCAAAAGCCTTGCCAGTTTTACTGGCACGGACTTTTGCACGTCACTATAGTGTAGCGGCTGAGGCAGCCCGTGTCGATGGACTTGGGGGTGTAGGGCGCTTTTCTCTGGCTCTTGTGGTGGGTAATCCCGTACTCTAGAGGGGATTGTATGTGAGGAAGTATCTATGCAGCCTAATACCGTCTCACTCGCTGATATCGAAGCAGCGCGCGCACGAATTGCGCCTTATCTCGCCGTGACCCCGGTAACTCAGGCCCTGGGGCTATCGGAGGAGTTTGGTCGAACTATCCTGTGCAAGTGGGACAATAAGCTTCGAACGGGGTCTTTCAAGGAGCGTGGTGCGCTGAACTTTCTGCTTAGTCTTGATCAAGAGAGTCTCGCAAAGGGGGTGTGTGCAGCAAGTGCGGGCAACCATGCCTTGGCGCTCAGTCTCCATGCGAGCCGGCTCAATGCACCGTGCCATTTGGTGATGCCTGCGAGTGCCCCCTTGGTTAAGGTTGAGTCGTGTCGTCGCTTAGGTGCAGAGATTACACAGGTTCCTACGTTGTACGAAGCGCTTGAGGTTGCAGCGAAGTGGCCGGCAGAGCGGGGGTTCACCTACATTCCCCCCTTTGATCACGAGTTGATAGTCGCCGGGCAGGGGGTGGCTGGTCTTGAGCTTCTTGAGCAGTGCGGTGATTTCGATTCGATTATTATGCCGGTGGGTGGCGGTGGCTACGCGGCAGGTGTTGCGACCGCGGTGAAGGCCAAGCGCAAGGATGTCTTTATTCTCGGCGTGTGTTCGCAGTGGGCGCTAAACATCCGGGAGAATAAGCCACACCCAGGTGGTTTTGTTCCGATGACTATCGCTGATGGTATCGCTGTAAAGACTATCGGCGCGATCACGGGGCCGATTCTCGATAAATATGTGGACAAGTTGGTGCCGGTAAGCGAGGAATCAATCTCTAGGGCGCTGGTAATGGTGCTTGAGTTAGAGCACGCGGTTATTGAGGGAGCCGCAGCTGCCAGCGTAGCGGCGTTAGTCGAGGGCCATCTTCCAGAGCGCTGCAAGAAACCGGTGTTGTTTATGTGTGGAAGTAATATCGACACAAATATACTGTCGCGCTTGATTGAACACGATATGGCTGAGCGCGGTAGGTTGTTACGGGTTAGGATCACCTTGCCCGATAGACCTGGAATGTTGCACCAGATATCAGGAATTATCGCTGGACAGGGTGCCAACGTGTTGCAGGTGTTGCACGATCGCTCATACGCCAAGGCTCCGGGTCACGTTGATATTACGGTGATGATGGAGGTGCGCAGCCGTGAGCACGCAAAGCAGGTTGTTGATCAGTTGCTGGGGGATGGATTGCCGACTGAGGTGATCTAGAACCGGTCTCAAAAATATCTTCTGCTGCGGTTGACGGGATGCGGGCTACGACTTCGTTAAACTTCGTGAAAAAATCGTTGAGTGTATCTCAAAGGATACACTTGCGGTTTTTTCCCTCATTTTCCTCGTCTCGCCTCGCATCTCGCCAACCTCGCGACGAAGCTATAGTGACGTGCAAAAGTCCGTGCCAGTAAACTGGCAAGGCTTTTGCTGGACATCACTATAGGTTGTTGTTTTGATTCGCATCCGCGAATCGATAGCGTTCTCCAAAACTCGGGATTTCGCTACGGACTTTTGGAGAACACTATCGGTTCCATAGCGCCTTACGGAATTACGCGGCGAAACTCAGTTTCATGCGATATGCAGGCTAGATCCTGTTGGGCTCTGGCGTTTTTATCGGTTTTTTCTCGGTAGCTACAGGAACGCTATTACCAGACTGTAATTTTAGTTAATGGAGACATAATGAATCGAGTACGAGCACACACCCATAAATCCGAATCCGATCACTTTCAACCTCAAATCGGCAACGAGATGACGCGAAAGGAGAAGACAAACAGCATCCTATCTGACATCTTGCCCACAGCCATAAACCTAGGGCTTAGCCTTAATGCCGCAGATAAGACCGACACAAAGCGGCCCACCAAAGGTGGTCGCGCAGGTCGTGATACTAAAGGCCCTGGCTCGGCCGGGACTCTTGGTGCTGCGGGAGCAAGCGGAGCCGTTGGCACGCTGACTGGCGTAGGCTCCGTAGCTGGCTGGGCGACCGTCGCTGCTGGCGTCATGGGGGCTATCGATATCGCTCAGAATTGGGGCCGCTCTACCCCTGCTCGTGGAGCAGCCAGCGGCCTGGGAATGGGTGCCATGGTTGGCACTCTGATACTCCCCGGGCTAGGAACAGCTCTAGGTGCTGCCGTTGGGATGATCGGAGGAGGATTAATAGGCGCCATCAAAACCGGTAAACACAAAGACCAAAAGATGAGAGACCAGGTGCGCGCACTACTCATGGAACGGGGCGTTATTGACTCGAATTACTCGGTCGGCCTAGCTGATGGCACGCGCTTCAATATCGGATACGATGGTGGCCCTAAAAAGGAACTGGGGGGACGTCGCCCATTTGAAATTGATCCGTCCAATCCCCTTACCAAGTATGCTGTCTCATGGCTTAACCCTGTTGTGGCCGCGTTAAGCCAGGGCAACGAGAAAGTTCAGAGTGACTTTGTTGGGTACTTTACCAATGCTGCTGTGAGTAACGCGAAGTCGTTAAACGATGTGAAGGCCAACGTTAGCGCGATTATAAAGCAGTTTGGAGTTAACGATAAACAACTAGCTCAATCGATAGTCCAGGCTGCCCAAAGTGGTTCGCTTGACAAAGAGGTTGCCAAAGCCTGGCTAAATGGAATTTCTGAGCGCGGCGATAAGGAGTTTAAGGGCGCGCGCGATATTGATGGCACCAAAGCCAAGAGTACATCAGTGAACGAGGATGCAAACGAGGAAGAGGAAGTGGGACTCCGCGAAGAGTGATTTTAGGAAGTGACCCAATAAAAAGGGGCCCCGCTAGGGGCCCCTTTAGAAGCATCATAGTGCTTACTCTATCGATCAATTACATGCAGAGATCGAATGGAGCTGCTACTGATACCAGGTGCTGCCAGTCGTTGTTACCAACGTCGCGGTACTCAACACCGTAATCAACCATGATTGCGCGGATGAAATCACCCTCGTCGAATGCATAGTTGAGGCCAGCACCGAGAGACCAAGCGTTGTACTTGGCGCTTCCGTCTAGGTCGTTAAGACCTGCACGGTCATAATCCCAGTCGAAGTTTGATGCATAGCGGTAACCTCCACGAACAGCGAACCAGTCATTAATGCGCTCCTCGAGACCTACACGTAGGTTCATAGCGTGACCGGTTGAATCGCCACCCCAAACCGAGCGGTTCGGAAGGTTATTATCGCCATTATTATCATAACGAGTGTAATCAGCACCGAAAGCGAGAGTTGTTGTGTCCATCATGTACTCAACACCTGCTCCGATTCCGACTGAAAGCTGATCAACTGTCTGATCCGCTGCAACTCCCTCAAGGTCATGGTTTCCATGGCCGATCGTTAGCGATGTTCCGAACACGAGGTCCTTGGAATCCATGTACTGGAGACCGAGGTTGTGGAGGAAGCTCTCGCCTGAGTCGTACTTGCCACCGTCGAAGTCAACTGAGTCGTTCTGATAGGTCAAACCGTATCCGAGCGCTACGTTATCGCTGATAGCCTTACCGTAACCTCCAGAAACCTGGTATGTCCCAGTATCTGTGTTAGCTGGATCGTTAGTCCAATCGCCACTGCGACCGTACCATCCGAGACCGAAGTTTCCGTAATCAGGCAGACCACCCTTTACTGGACCAAGCGGAGTAGCTCCGTAAATCTGGCCAGAGTTCTGCTTGTCCTTCACACGAGTTCCACCCTGAGTGTTTCCGGTGATCTCGTTGTAGCCGTAGGCAGCTGAAACCTCACCGTACTTCATCATACCGAGACCGGCTGGGTTGTTTACAGTGCTCAAGCTGTTTGCAGCAGTGAGTGCTGTGCTTCCGCCCATACCGAACATACGAGCGTTCTGCGGCTGAACGATGAAACGCTGCTGGTTCTGTTGAAAGTGAAAATCATGCGCCTTCTCATCGGCATAGCTCAATGATGCTGCAGCAACCGATGCGAAGGATACTGCGACCACCTTCCTAAATGTTTTCATGTCGATAAACTCCCAAAAAAGAGCGCCACAAGGGCGATTCGTGTTAACCCCATAACAAACGCCAGTAACGGCGCCTGTACGCGGGACTCGGCTTGCGTCTTCACGCCACCGGACGAGCGAAACGTATGATGCGCTTACAGCACTCCCAGTTTCGCACGCGCCAGAGATAAAAACGCGCCTTCCTTACGGAATTTTCTCTTTCTGGCGACGAATTTTTGGCACGTTACTAACCGACCAAAAGAACGGACGCTCAGACGAAGAGAAATTTGACAGTGCGCTGTGCACCCCCTTTTGTATCACGTCAGAATGATATCTGCTGACACATAAGGCGGTGCAACGATCACCGTCACCCCTCCCAAGGCCCTCTTCTTATACCTCAGCGCTTGAGTTTTGCCACCCATAGAAATCACTTCGTGCAGAGGGAGTACAAGGCGAGTCATACTAATCAACTTAACTGCTTGAAAAAACTGGCCTTGTTATTTGCAATCCTCTACGATTGCGTGTTTTTTTATTTCGCCCTAAGCGTTTATAAATCAAACAAGGCAGCTTTGACTTCCGACTACCCCCGGCACACCTGGATTGATCTTCCCGCCTATTACCGATAAACCTTGTCTCTTAGATTAGCTGTGGCGGAGTGATAAAGTTATCAGCTCTAAAAGGTGCAACTGGCTATCGTTAGTTTTCACCGAGTTATAGGCAGTCGTGGAGGAACGCAAAGTGAGTGGAGAGTTTTTTTTAGGTCGTTATCCAACAACACGTCCCCGCCGGAACCGTCAACATCCTTGGAGCCAGAGATTGTCCCGCGAGACTCGCCTCTCGGCTGACAACCTCATTTGGCCGGTTTTTGTGCACGACGCAGAGGATGCTGTCCAACCGATCTCATCAATGCCTGGAGTTTCCCGCTATTCGTTAAAGCAGGTCGCGCACGAGGTCAAAAGAGCTTACGAGCTTGGCATACCCGCTGTAGCGCTATTCCCAAACGTGGATCGCACCAAGCGAAATCCATTAGGCTCCGAGGCTACCAACCCCAACAATCTTATCTGCCGCGCCATCGCCGAGGTGAAGGAGCACGTCCCAGGGATCGGGCTGATCTGCGACGTAGCTCTCGACCCGTTTACGGATCACGGACACGACGGAATCCTGATCGATGGTCGAGTTAATAACGATGAAACTGTGAAGGTTCTGGTGCAACAGGCGATTGTTCAAGCCAGAGCTGGCTGCGACGTAATCGCTCCATCAGACATGATGGACGGTCGAGTCGGCGAGATACGAGCAGCTCTCGATAACGCCGGATTTACCAACACCATAATTTTGTCGTACGCCGCTAAATATGCATCGGCCTTCTATGGGCCATTTCGTGATGCAATAGGCTCCAACACCCTCGTTGGTCGGGACAAGGAGCTGGGGTATCGCGATAAATCAACGTATCAAATGGACCCGGCGAATACCGATGAAGCCCTACGTGAGGTGGCACTCGACCTTGAAGAGGGAGCAGACATGGTCATGGTCAAACCGGGAATGCCGTACCTAGACATAGTTCAACGAGTAAAGGAAACCTTCCGTGTACCCACGTGTGTGTATCAGGTGAGCGGAGAGTATGCGGCTCTGTGTGCTGCTGCCGACAACGGCTGGGTTGATCGAAAACGTATCGTTATGGAATCGCTCCTGTGTTTTCGACGAGCTGGCGCGGATGGGATACTAACCTACTTCGCCCGAGAAGCAGCCGCTTGGCTCGACAAGCCCTGAGCGAGTGTTTTTTTAAAATCACTCGCTAAAGGTTTAACGTGGCATCACGGAATGAGCCCTCTAGATTTTGCTATCCTCGTAAAAGTATCTCCTACAAGACGGTTACCCGAAGCATTAAGATGGGTGCCATCTGGAAGGCGATCGCTTACCCCTAGGGGGGTGACTCGTGCTGGAATAACTATTTGCAGCTGCAGTTTGTCAGCGATATCCCGCAGCGCTCTTGTATAGGGCTCAACGTCATCCACCAACATTAGTATTAGAGAAGCATCGCCTGCCGCTCTCTTAAAACGATCTAGCAATATCTGCGTCACCTGAGAGGCCCTCCTAAAGGGTTCAAATGCGAAACCGAACTTTTGGATATCGTGCTCAATTGAGTTGAATCTACCCGCACGCGCCTGCTCAGCTACCAGGGCATCCCAGTGTGTGCTCATTCGATAGGCAAAACGCGACCAGGAAACCAACGGCAACAGCAACCAATCGTTTTCTCTGGGAAACTTCAACACCACAGAACCGTTCTCCCAATACGGGCGCGGGCCGGGCGGACGTTGCAGCAGACTATGCTTCTCGAGATCAAAAAGATTATTCAGGATATCATTTGTGCAGAGCTGCAGCACCACCGTCGATGGATTTACCCCGCGATCTCTGTACCGCTGTAGTGTGCGCAACTGCTGCAGGGTTCCATATCCCAGGCCACCGTATGCGATTAGTCCCCGCTCTGGATACATTGCTGCAAGTTGCGCAAACCACATCTGACCGCTGGGTACATCAAGCCCCTCGGTAAATGAATCGCCGATAACAAGAAGCGGCCGCTCAGACAGTGGATTGAATATATGCTCCTTGCCCTCCCATCCCAGATGATCATCCCACTTAGCTGCTGGATTCAGCAACAAGGGGGTACCCTTACGTATTCGGTGCTCAATACGAAGTCCGCCCTCCAGCACAATAAACGGAAGGGCGACTCCAAAAGCAACTAACACCACCCTTGCAGCTATCAGTTTGAGATTCATCATAATGGGCAAGTGACCGACTGAGCTTATTAATCCTGCAATTAAGCAACCGCCGATCTACGGGTTCTTGCCGGAGTAACAAACTGCGCGCGTAGGCGCGCTAAAACAACAACAATACAAACTCAGCCTCATTCATTTTTGAGAAAAATGAAAGAGAATAGCTGGGCGAGCGCAATCTTGGCGTAGTCAAATTGCGCCGCAGAAGACAACAAACTCCTATATAACGAGCGTTTGTAATTTCAGGGTCATGAGAGACTCTGGCTCTGGACGGTGTTGCAGCTCAAAAAGAGGCGCTCTGCGATACTCTCTGATGACTTACCTGCATCGAGTAACAATGTGCACTTCATCCTGTCTCAAGAAGCGCGCATGGCGCTCCAGCCGTAGCTCTTGCTCCAGTGCGCTTTGAGTTCCTGCTTAGGTAAACTCTACTCAGCCGTCACTGGGTCTGCTTGTATCGGCAACTGGGCGTTTATCAGCAATTAGACAGTCCCGCGCTGCAGCCAGAGTTTTTCTGTACTCTAGGGCGCAACTTGGCTACGCCAAGATTACGCTCTCCCCGCGATTGCGAGTGACTTCCTTTAAAATCACTCGCGCCGGGTTTATTAAGACGGCACCTGACCAGGCTCAAGCAAACCGGTAGTCGTCTAGTTGCCGTCTCCATTCAATTATTCACCCTGCTAGGCCCCCGCAAACCACTAACAGCCAAATCGACCAGCTCTAATGACGTTTTCTATTGCTCACAAAGTGCTCTTTTGGTAAGATTCCACGGATGTTACCAGCATTTTCTTACTTTTATAGCTACTTTTTTGCGCCGCCCACCTGAGGCAGAGGCTTAAAGTACGCGTGTAAACGTACGATAAATTTAGGCTCTGCTTCGCGGCGGGGCCTTTTTTTTACCCCCGTCGTCTGCACGACCTACTAGCTGCTGTAACTCCACCATTTTGAGCGGAGACTATATATGAGCACCCCACCCAATCAGAGCATCACCGAGCTTAGGTCGCGTATTGATCAACTCGACGGCCAACTTCTGAAACTACTATCGGACCGTCTCGATACGGCCCGGCAAGTGGTCGAGAGTAAAGACAGTCAGAATCTAGATATCCGCGATCTTTCGCGCGAACGGGATTTAATTCGTAGACGAATAAGTGACGGCGGACAGCTTGGTCTTGAGTCACACTTCATCACTAAAGTCTTTCACGAGATTCTTGCCGAATCAAATCGTGTTCAGCACGATTTTCTCCAGCAAAAGCTCAACCCAACTCCATCACGAGGCTCTCTTCGAATCGCGTTCCAGGGAATTGATGGCTCCTACTCCCACCTTGCTGGACGAAGCCACTTTGGAGCGGGCGAGGCAGGCGCTCCATGCAGCACTACTTCCTTTGTCGGCTTCAACACATTTCAAGATGCCGTGCGCGCTGTCGAGTCAGGTGATTGTCATTTTGGGCTCCTACCAATCGAAAACACCACATCGGGAGCTATCAATGACGTGTACGACCTCCTGTTAAATTCTAACGTGGCGATCGTTGGCGAGAAGAAATTTCTCGTACAGCACTGCCTCGTAGGACGTGAGGATGTTCCGGTCTCGCACCTAAAGCGCATCTACTGTAGCCCCCTTGCGGTTGCAGAGTGCAGTGCATTTCTTTCGGATATTCCAGACTGCAGCGTAGAGTTCTGCAACGACTCAGCTCGAGCGGTTAAGAAGCTGCAGGAAGACAACAACAAGCTTCACGCTGCTGTAGCGAGCGAAGAAGCTGCAGAGATGTTTGGTCTGACGATAATCAAGAGGAATATCGGTAATCAGGAAGCAAATTTTACTCGCTACATAATCGTGGCCAAAAATCAGGCGGCTGTTGATCCTCGAATCCCGGCGAAGACTTCGATAGTAATTCATACTCTAAACAAACCAGGAGCTCTGGTCGAAGCTCTCCTCGTTTTTCGTGAGAGAGGGATAAACCTCACCAAACTTGAGAGTCGACCAATACCAACGAACTCATGGGAAGAGATGTTCTACGTCGATTTCCTTGGGAACGTAGCCGACATAAACGTTAAGGCCGCCCTGGCGGACCTCACGAAGGGTGTTCGCTTCACAAAAGTGCTCGGCTGCTACCCGGCATGTGATATTGAACCTGTCATTGCTCCGCAAACAGAGGTACCACCAGACAACCAGGTGCAGGCCAAAGTCTCCACCAACGACACATCTAAGCCACCTTCGCCTAAACCGCCCTCGAAGGATAAGGGTTATATGCTCGCGACCCGCGAGCATAAATCAGCTAACACGGTGATTGAAGTTGGTGGTGTGAAGATCGGTGATGGCAACTTCTTAGTTATAGCTGGCCCATGCTCTGTTGAATCTCGAGAGCAGATTATGTCATGCGCGAAGCACGCTCGAGACAACGGAGCTCGAATTCTCCGCGGTGGGGTATTCAAGCCTCGGACATCGCCCTACAGCTTCCAGGGTCTGGGGTACGAGGGTCTTGACCTGCTGGTAGACGCTGGCAAAGCCTTTGGGCTGCCGGTGATAACAGAGGTAATGACCACGGAGGATGTCGACAGAGTGGCGGAGAAAGCTGACATTATCCAGATCGGGGCGCGCAACATGCAGAACTTTAGTCTGCTCAAGGTCATCGGACAGACTCGTACTCCTGTTATGCTTAAACGCGGTATGAGTTCGTCGATAGAGGAACTACTGCAAGCGGTTGAGTACATTCTGGCTGGAGGCAATCAACAAGTGTTTCTCTGTGAGCGTGGAATTCGAACTTTCGAAACAGCCACACGCGGTACGCTCGATATTAGTGCTGTGCCCGTGCTGAAGGCTCGCACCCACCTCCCTGTCTTTATCGATCCATCCCATGCAGCCGGGGTGCGCGAGCTTGTTCCGCCGCTTGCCATGGCAGCTAAAGCTGTCGGTGCTGATGGGATCATAGTCGAATTTCACCCTGAGCCTGAGAAGGCTCTCAGTGATGGCCCTCAGGCGCTTCGATTCCCGCAGTTTGAGGCGCTGATGGCCAACCTGCGCAGGATGGAGGTGTGATAGTGGAAGCTCGCACGCTCAGCATAACAGTTGCGCGGTCTGAGTCACGCTCATCGCTTTGGGTAGGGAGTGAGATACTCCCTACCCTAACGTCTCTTCTGCAAACCAACCGCTACTCTTCGATACTTGTAGTCGGCGATCATGGGGCAAGTATGGTGGTGGAACGGGTAGTTCACGCGCTTGGGTGCTGTCCATCTCGCACGCTGCTAATTAAGGGTGGTGAGGAGTGCAAATCTCTGGCTGACCTTGAGCGTCTGTGGGATTTTTTTGCTAGCTCGAAAATTGACCGCAGGGCGCTAGTAGTAGGTGTTGGCGGTGGCGCCCTGACCGATCTCGTGGGTTTTGCTGCATCGACGTTTATGCGCGGGGTGGCTTTTGCGGCGATTCCTACGACTTTGTTGGCCCAAGTAGATGCGAGTATCGGTGGAAAATCAGGGATAAATTTCAAAGGCGTTAAGAATGTGATCGGCTCGATAGTGCAACCGATCGCTATAGTGGCAGATATTGACACTCTTAGAAGCCTCTCTGAGCGCGAGACGCGGTCAGGATTCGCTGAAATCGTCAAGCATGGCATAATTGCGGATGAGCCCTACTTTTCAAAGGTTACTAGTCGCAAATTCTCCGAGTGGCAGCCTCAGGATCTGATCGATATTATTTTTCGGTCATGTGAGATCAAACGATCGATCGTTGAACAGGATCCGTCCGAGCAAGGCTTTCGAAAAGCTCTGAATTTTGGGCATACGCTCGGTCACGCTATCGAGGCTTACGCACTACACTTAGGTCAACCTCTAACGCATGGAGAAGCCGTTGCCATAGGCATGAATGCGGCATGCTTCATATCCCACCGCCTAGGGCTATTGGACTCTGAAGCCAAGCAACGCTGCCTAGACGGGATCGCGCGTGCGGGCCTACCACTGGAGTCCCCTATTCAGCTAAACCTCGTCAAGATTAAGGATTTTTTGGCTCTAGATAAGAAAAGTGTTGCAGGGACTACGCGCTGGACCCTGCTTAAAAATATAGGAGATGCTGTTATCGATCAGCAGGTACCTCTAGCTGTTGTCGATGAAGCGATCGCGTCTATTCAACCTAAAGCTGACGTATGAAAAGGCTCGCATTAACCGGCCCGTGTACACCCGTGACAGCCACCATCTCGATTCCAGGCTCAAAAAGCTACACCAACCGTGCACTTATGATGGCGGCGCTCGCTAAGGGAGAGTCAACCCTCACCGCTTGCTCACCGAGTCGCGATTGCGAAGCACTTATTCGCGCCTTGAGACTACTCGGTGTAAAGATTGAATCCCCTGATCCCACCACCCTCACCGTTACAGGAAACGGCTCCTCTCTGGTGCCGTATCGAGGCACAATCGATGTTGGGCCTGCGGGAACTACCATGCGCTTTCTAACAGCTTTATGTGCTGCAATTCCAGGAGCAGACATAGTTCTTAAAGGCACAGAGCGAATGCATGCTAGACCGATTAAGGCCCTGGTAGAAGCACTGCAGGCAGCACACGCCAGCGTCGAGTATCTCGGGACTGCAGGATGCCCTCCACTGCGAATCCACTCATCATCAATGCTAGATGGAAGGTGCATACAGATCGATGGGACTACGAGCAGCCAGTTTGTTTCTGCCCTACTCCTTGCATCACCCCTTTTTAATGGTGGCATATCTCTTGCGATTATCGGCAAGCAGATATCAACATCGTACATTGATATGACTATTCAGGGGATGCGTGATTTCGGCGTATCTGTTGATAACACTAACTACTGCACGCTTAGCGTCAAGCAAGGCCAAGGGTACATGCCACAGAGCTATAGGGTTGAAGGAGATGCCTCTGGCGCATCGTATCTCTGGGCGATTGCAGCGATTTCTGGGGGAACCGTAACTGTAGAGAATATAAATCCGAATTCTGCGCAGGGGGATATCGCCTTCCCACGGTTACTTGAGCAGATGGGCTGTTCGGTTTCCTACAATTCTAACGCCATCACCGTCACCGGCAGCAAAAATCTACGCGCCATAGAAATAGACATGGAGTCGATGCCTGACACTGCTCAGACTTTAGCTGTCGTTGCCGCGTTTGCGCGAGGTCGCACTATTATACGCGGCCTTCAAACTCTACGCGTGAAGGAAACTGACCGCATTGCTGCTCTGCACTCCGAGTTGGCAAAGCTTGGCATCGCCTCAACTACCGGACCCGATTACCTGGTTATTGATGGCGGCAAGCCCCACGGCGCTCAGATCGCCACCTACGAGGACCACCGTATGGCGATGTCATTTGCTGTCTGTGCTTCCGTGATACCAGGTATGACTATCGAGGAGCCGGATGTGGTCGAAAAATCTTGGCCTGGCTTTTGGGATGCTCTTGCTCAGGTTGGTATTACAAGTCATGATCCCAAAAATAGCAGTTAAAGCAGCCTATGGGTATTTGGACGGAAATTATTGAGAATCTGGTAGCGATCGCCCCGGCGATCGTCGCTGCTCCGTTGATTTGGAAGAAGCCGCGCCAAGTCAGCGGCTGGGCGATATCGCTTATAGGAAGCTCTGCGATCGCTATCATAGCGCTCGGCCTGCTGCTAAAAAGGCTTACGGCTGTGTGCTCCGGACTAATTCCCTCATGCGTAGCCGCAGCACAAAATACTACAGCACAAAATATTACCGCACACGACACCTCTAACCAGCTCATCCATCGCATCCCAGGTATATTTACAGACTGCGTTCATTGCGGCTTAGCAGCATCCACGCAGTTAGTAGTATTCCTCAACCAATTGGCTCTCCCGTTGCAAGCTGGTACGGCCATTGTCTGCATTGCAATCAGCTCATTTACCACTATCAGATTTGTTTTGTGGGCCAGAAAAACCCTTATACGATAAGCGGGTCCGAAATTGGCAGAGCTAAACAAATCACTTTAAGGCTAAATTGATCTCACAATCTGACTAAAGTCATCGAATACTGGATATCCGTGCGATTCAAGTCGTTTTCGACTCTCTGCTCCCCGAGCCACGAGATAACACACCGCTCCAAGCTCACGAGCTACCTCTGCATCGTGCGAGGAATCGCCGATCACTGTGATATCTTCCCCTTGAGCCCTAAGAGCCTCTGCTAGGGATTGTGCCTGCCCTACCTTGCTGTGAGCCAATTCATCTGGAATTCCTCTTACATGCTCAAAAAAATGCCGAACTCCGAATCTATCCACTTGCACACCAAGGAAATCGTGTGGCAGGGCAGATACTACCATCTGCCTACTGCCGCGCTCTCGCAGAGCAGATAGAGTCCCAAGGGCGTCGTGCTGAAGCTGGCTTGCGCCCGAAAGAGAAGAGTAAAGGTGGTGCCATTCCGCGGCTATTGCCTCAAAAGAATGATGCTTAAGGTCGACTCCAACCTCAGCATACATATCAAGAACAGGGTGACGATACATCTCTCGATAGCGCTCGAAAGACACAGTGCAACCGCCTCGCGAAGTAGCTAACTCGTTAAATGCTTGCCACAAAGCAGGCGCATCGTCGACTAAAGTTCCATTCCAATCCCAAAAGATAAATTTCATAACGCCCTATCATAGCCATTTACTGGGGTCACTGCCAGTTAAACTGGCAAGGCTATTGTGGTAAGTTTCCGGAACCGGGGTGCCAAATCGATTCTTAGGGAGATCATTTCTAAAGGTTATTGTAGTCATAGGCCGATCTGGTAGATATTGTCCTAATTTATGCGTTTAACCAAACTGATATTAATCGGCTTTATGGGCTCGGGTAAAAGCACCTTGGCCAAGTTAATTGCCGAACGGATCGGCTTTACCGTGATTGACGCGGACCACGAGATCGTCAAGATATCAGAGTACTCCTCTATTTCAGAGATTATCCAAAAGTCAAACGAGGCACACTTTAGAGACCTGGAATCTCAAGTGGCAGCAAGCCTCCAGCTAGCATCCTCAGTTGTTATCGCCACCGGTGGCGGAGTGATCGGCCGGGCAGAAAACATGAGTCATCTGACCCATGGTGGCGGTGCAGTTGTTTTTTTAGATACCAGCTTTGCTGAAGCGTGTCGCCGCATACCCGACAGGTCTTCTCGCCCACTGCTGCACGACCTAGTGACAGCTGAGCGCTTGTATAACGAGCGGCTTGCGGTGTATCAACACTACGCAGACTTTACAGTTATCACCGATACCAAGACACTAGAGATGATCTGCTCTGAAATCATAACCTGGCTGAATACACACTATGAGCTCTAGAGATATAAATGGCAGCACCACTTTGTGTCTGATAATTGGCGACCCGGTTTCGCACAGTCTAACGCCTCAACTTCACAACGCAGGATACAAAGCGGCCGATTTAAATTTCTGCATGGCAGCCGCTAAAGTAGCAGAGGAAGAGCTATCTAGGGCGATTGCCGGCGTTAGATCTCTAGCTATAGGTGGCCTTGCAGTAACTATGCCTCACAAGGTTTCTATTAGAGCGCTTCTTGATGAGCTCGACCCGGTGGCTCACTCAATCGGGGCCGTAAATACAGTTTTGAATAAGGGAGGTCGGCTAATCGGTCACAATACAGACTGGCTTGGGATTCTGCGCCCTCTACAGAGTCGTCTGAATTTAGCCGGTAAGCGTATAGCGATTTTGGGAGCTGGCGGCGCTGCGCAGGCGGCGATTTACGCCTGTTTTCAGGCGGGGGGTATTGTTACCGTTTTTAGCCGATCAGCGGACAAGGCTCAGCAACTCGCGACTAGATACGGGGCTAAAGCGGCGGACCTAACCTCAGCTCGGACTCTGCGCGACTTTGATATCATCATAAATGCGACTCCCGTCGGTATGGGCACGCTCGCCGACCGATCACCTCTTACGGTTGAGCAGCTTTCCTGCGATCAACTAATCCTAGAGACCATTTACGCTCCACGAGAAACCAAACTTATACAGTTTGCACGAGAGATAGGGTGCAAAGTAATCACCGGTGATGAAATGTTTCTGGAACAGGCAGCCGCTCAATTTGAGATTCATACGTCGGTAGTCGCGCCGCGGGAAGCGATGGCAACCTGTCTGCAACAGTGTTGGACTTGCTAGTGCTATTGTGGATTCATGATTACGCAAGCGCTCAGATTTAGTCGATAAAAAGGTGACCGCTCGCGACAAATGCGGTATAGTGTCCCAAGATTTTAAATTTTGGTGCCCTCCCCTGATATAAGACCGCCAAGGGCTCACGTCAGTCGAGGTGCCCGACTCGCTCCAAGCTTTTATGTGATGCTTTAAATGTCTTTTGCCAGTGGCGATTTGTGTTAAGGCGCACAAGCATCGGCACGGCTGCGCCATGATAGTTTTCAATTTTCTGAGAGTAACCTGATTTATCTTGTTTAGTATGCGCAACTCTAGAGTAGACAATAAGTATTGCTTGCCGATCATCAAACGCACAAAGAGTGAGGTCCAAACCACGATTCAGGAAAACCTTGAGCGATACAGATTCTTCGAAGTATGGATCGATTATATAACAGACCTCGACGTAGGCTTTGCAGCATCGTTGGTGGGGCTATACCCGCACCGACTGATTATTGTATCGAGACGTCAAAACCTTGAGCCCACAAAAGTGTCGATGCAGACTCGATTCGACATTTTTCGAACTCTATCGCGCAAGCAGGTGTTGGTAGACTTAGATATATCCTCTCAGGTTGAGGAGATTACCGGCCTACAGGCCGAGCGTGTCTCGCTCAAGACGATCCTCTCTTATCACAACTATCAACTAACACCTTCTGATACAGAGCTTCGATCTATTACGGCTCGCATCGGAGGCTGGGGGGCTCACATAACTAAAGTTTCTACTTTCTGCTCAATTCAGCGCGATGCGCTCCGTTTATTATCACTCTTAATTGACCTGCGCGAAGCTGGTCGGCGCTGCGTTATACTGGGTATGGGCAAGCACGGAGTCATCACACGCGTTTTCGGCCCTCAATGGGGGAACGAAGTATCGTTTGCGCCCGTAGAAGGCAGCCAACGATCCGCCCCTGGGCAGATATCACTTGATAAGCTAGATTCAATTATGCAGGCGCTCGGCTAAATCTTAGTGAGGCACACCTCAGATGGCGGGAAACTCGTTCGGACAAATCTTTCGGATTACTACATTCGGTGAATCGCACGGCGGTTCTGTTGGCGTGGTAGTGGACGGCTGCCCTCCTGGGCTGGCGCTATCCGAAAGCGACATTCAGTCACAACTAGATCGCAGAAAGCCCGGACAGAGTGATATTACTACTCCGCGTAAGGAGGAAGATACTATCTCGATTCAAAGTGGTGTATTCGAGGGCCACTCAACTGGTACTCCGATTCTGCTAGTAGCCCACAACAAAGATGTGCGATCAGAGGATTACCATCACCTTCGAGATGTTCTACGCCCGTCTCATGCAGATTTTACTTACCAAGAGAAGTACGGAAGACGAGACTGGCGAGGTAGCGGTAGAGCGTCCGCCCGTGAGACCCTAGCTCGTGTTGCGGCTGGCGCAATTGCACTCAAGTACCTCCGCGATCTGCTAGGAGTGCGCATAATCAGCTATGTTGAACAGGTCGGAGATATCAGAACATCTATCTCACCGGATTCGGTAACACCGGAGTTAATAGAGTCAAATATAGTCAGATGTCCAGATGCATCAATAGCAGCTAAGATGATCGATCTGATCAAGGAAGTTCAAGCGGATGGAGACTCGATAGGCGGCGTGATTCGCTGCGTTATAACTGGAGTGCCAAGGGGCCTTGGCGAACCCGTATTTGACAAGCTGCACGCAGATTTAGGTAAGGCCATGTTGAGCATAAACGCTGCTAAGGGCTTTGATATCGGCAGCGGATTTGCATCCGTTCAACTTCGTGGTAGTCAGCACAACGATCCATTCGAAATAGATTCCACCGGTAGTATTCGTACTCGTACCAACAATGCGGGCGGTGTTTTGGGAGGTATTTCAACTGGTGAATCGATTACGTTTCGAGTTGCGTTCAAGCCCGTAGCGACCATCTCCAAGGAGCAGGCTACGGTCTCAACGAAAGGGGTTCCAACCAAACTAGCAGCATCCGGCCGCCATGATCCGTGCGTTCTTCCACGTGCAGTGCCGATCGTTGATGCCATGGCCGCCTTAGTACTTATCGATCACTACCTGCGCCACAAGGCTCAAAACCTGGCGTTTTCCGACTGTCCGTAACGAGATTTTGATCTCTGCGGAACTTTGCCGACCTGGAGACGCCCCAAAAAAAGGCAGCTCCTGCATCGGGAGCTCCGTTGGATCAGCGCTTCTGGTGCAACAATACCAGAGATTCACGGGCAAAATCTGAAAGAATCGCATCTACTCCCAGCGCCTCAAGGCGCTTCCACTTTTCAACCTGGGAAGCAGCGGTCCAACTCAGAAACTCCGGCTCTCCTCTAGCTGGAGATACGGGATATGCATGTACTTGCAGAGAGCGCTCATGGGACTGTCTAATCCACGCCGGGTCCTCAAGAATTATAAAATCCGGCAGGCTAATAGTACTTGCCCCACACATCTCGGCCTCTATCAACGCTTTGTCTACCCTGCCCCGCCACTCCGTCCACAAGGCAAGTGTTGTTGGTATTCCGGCAATGGCAGCCCGTACTCTGGTTAGAATATTAGGATTAAACGAGATAACATTTACATTACCTCTAAACGAGCCTAGGTCGGGAAGCGCCGCTTTCACTACCATCTCCGGACGCAGGGCGTTGCGCTCTCCCCAGTACGTTGCATCTTTGAGTTCTACGTAAGCCACCGCATCACCCCAGGGGAGACTCATAACGTCTGCGAGAGTGGGAATCCTAACATTGCTGAAAGTCGCATTCATCCAACTACCAGCATCCATCGCGACCAATTTAGCAGCATCGTTTTCTATTACCCAGTCGCGTGTCGAAAAATTTCGCGATGCCAACTCTACTTTCCGGTAGTCAGCAGTAGGCACAAGAGTTTCCTGATGCAAGACTACAGACTTGCCATCAGCAGTCAGTTCTACATCAAATTCAACGCCACCTATTTGTGGTATCTGCAACGCTGCTAATATAGCTTCCAACGAGTTCTCTGGCTTCTCGTTACGTAGTCCTCTGTGGGCTATGACCTGCATCTGATTTCTCTATTGATAGGGGGGCTGGTTCTAGACAGCATCACCAGCTACAGGCGTTTCAGCGCTTGGTCACCATTTGATCGTTATTGGGAATATGGCCAGTAAGGCCGTGAATCAACGCGTTCAAAGGGTAGCTCTGATTTGATGACGGATCAAGATATTAGTGAATCACTGAATTATCCGCTGTCTCTTTTAAGAATGCTTGTTTCGTTAGATCTTTGTGATTAGTTCGCTGGCAGCATGTTTCAGCGATCGGGCATCTTAGCGCTCCTCTCGGCTCTCTTGTTAATCCGCCGTCAAGTCTACCAGCATACGCCGGTCTACTGAAGTGCATTCAGTATCACACTTGAACACCGAAAATGGCTTGAATCTATAGAAGCGTTGAGGCGCGTCTCCCATGAAGCATTCGGCCGGCTTGCTCCATCGATCTCGAACAGCTTCATCAGTAAAGGATTGACGAAAATATAGCTCTACGATTGTCGGCAGCTGGCTCGGTGCAACTTCAGCTGCTTTACCAGAGATCTGAAGCCCATCTACCTCATCTGAAGACGCTTGAGAGTTGAAGATTGCCACGACCACAGAGTCATTAATCTCGATGTGCCTAGAGTGCTGCGCTGTCTTTTCAGAATACCAAAAGAGATTAAAGTGCTCGTCGTATGCGTAGGCAACCGGTGCAACCCAGGGCTCGCCACCGGCGCTGGTAGCCAGACTCATATACCGATTGGCTCTAATGATCGCCCTTGCCTTCTCGTTATTTGATTTCATGTACTAGTCTAGGTTTAATCTAGATAGGGCAGCCCATGGCGAAGCAGCTCCTCTCACACGCCCCTCCGCACGGGTTCCTATTGAGCAGTTCGGTGGATACCTCGCAAGTTTACTCTACCCATAGTCGGCAGTCCAATAG
Source organism: Pseudomonadota bacterium (assembly GCA_046300175.1). Lineage (GTDB taxonomy): Bacteria > Bdellovibrionota_C > UBA2361 > UBA2361 > OMII01 > OMII01. Next base: position 18,952 of record JBKCMS010000044.1, read on the forward strand.
AACTTAACACCTTGGCTGGCAGCGCCTATAAGTACGCCAATATTACCGCCGAAGCCGCCTGAACGAGATTGTTTCGACCGCTCCGAATCAAGTTTGCAAATCGCCTTAGCTGTAGATGTGCGCGGGTTATTACCTCATCATGCGGCCCCGCAAAGGCTGGCTCTGATGCGATTGACGGCAAGCGGGGTTGTCGTTGCGCTTTGTGGTGCCGCGGAATGCGGATGAGGATCAGCGGAACGCTGTGTCACCTCGAGACGACACCGCTCAGCTAGTCTAGAGCGCCCTGCAAAACCAATCACTCGCTTGGCAGTTGAATTAAGCGCCCCTATCAGGGGCTGTCCGCTGTCACGCTCAGCAGAATAGTGTTCAAACGCCTTCCTAGCATAGGTAAACAACCTCTGAAATGGCTGCTCAGCCCAGGGATTTACAGCCCCTGTAGAGGTTACATGATAGCTTGCTACTACCGGTATAGACTTGGGAACGTGCTTGATAATATCCCAATCTATTGGATCCCAAGGGTGATGTATGTGCACCAATGAGGGATTAATTCTCTCTAGGACGGTAAATATTCTCTCTCGTATTTTCGTATTATCACCTCTGAGAAGGTTAGTTCGATGAACTACCACCCTACCCCTCCAGCCCGCTGACATTTTCTCGTAGGTTTTATCGGACTCGTCGGAGTGGTGTAAGACGTGAATAGTCACCGGGAATTCCTGCGCAATGGCCCTATCCATGCGAGACATCTCTTGCTCTAATCCACCAGTTCTTACCCCGCTCGCTCCTAATTTTTCAGTGCCGTAGGCACTTCGACTTACCCGCAGAATCGTCGCGTCACATCCTTTAAGTAACGATCGTGTTACTAGCCGCTCCTTTAGAAATTTAGACCAATGCACCCCTAAATCACCGGATAAGGTAGTGAAATCAAGCTGTACTGGTGATTCACCGCAGTGAAGAGCAATTTTCGGTCGGTCAGCCGGGGAAGCCTGGCCTGTCCTAGGAACCCACGTAGTTTCAGATATTTGCGCCATTTTTATGCTCGCTATGTGCCGGGCGTAAGATAATTTTTTTACAGTTATTTCTCAAGGTGTTCGTAAATTAGGCCGAAGTTTCCGGGTGAGCGGAGAGAAGTTAGTGGTGGTGTTACTCAGATGTATGGCAGGAAAGCTCCATGAAGAGTTACGCAATGAATGAGAAATTCTCGGCCCGTCGACTCGACCGCGCCTCGAAGCATGTCTCCTCACTCTGGTTCCCGATCAATCTAGACGTGTTAGCCAGCATCCGTTCGAAAACACAAAACAGCACTTATGGAAGTGCACCTGAGCAGCTCTTTGAGGACTTGAAGCAGGATTTTGCCCTGTTCACTTTTGTTGTGAAAGAGCTAATGGTAATGGGCTCAAAGGAGAATATCGATCCGCGAATACTCAATAGTCCGGCGGAACTGATCTCCTGGGCTGGGCCAGATACTATCGGTAAGTTAATTACTGACGACTCACGTCTACCTCTTAGTCACCTACTTCAAGCGGTATCACCTCTTCAAGCTTCCCGGTTGCGAGAAACCGCTATAGTCGCGTCCACTGCTGAGGTCCTCAGCGCGAAAACAAACCTTGATCCTGATACCGGCTTTAGTCGTGGTGTTATACGTGAGACGGGATTAAACCTAATCGCCTGGAATTATCCTTCTCTGTACTCTCGTGTGGTAAAAAAATTAGTGAGAGGGCAATCCCTCGATGAGGAGCTATCACAGGAGCTCGGTTTCTCTCCAGTTACACTCGCCATGCGGGTCTTGCAGCCAACTTCGTTTCATTCCTCTAGAGAGGAGCGCCACCCCCACGATTCAACATGGGAAAACTACGATCGCCTATGCGACATCGGAGCTGCACTTGCGCGAGCCGATAGTCCAGATACTTATCCATCTGCTGAGAATGATTGGAAGATGGCTAGTGATTACCTTCAAAAGACAGTTGGCTCGGAAGGTATCTCGCTGATTAAAAATAAAGCTGCTGAGTGTTCAAAAGAATACAAACGAACTCTTAACGCTCTCTTTAAATCACCTCGCGAGCTTAACCCCGAGCGTAATATTCAATCTTTTAAAAGGCAGTGTAAAAGCCGCAAAAATCGCTATATAAGTCAGTGTCCCTCTGAAATTCAATCAGCGTTGCAGTCGCTATATGCCAACCTCTCTGATACTCAGTCTACCTGCGATGCTCTTGAGGTCTTAATCAGACAAATTATCCCAGGAGCTGGATTTACTGGCGGGTGCGTATTTTTAGTCGACCCTGCCGCTTTTGCACTAATGCCACGAACGGTTTTCGGAAACGTTAAGCTCCGAGCAGTCGAGCGGATTATGCTTAAACAAGCCTTCACTGAACAACAGTCACTGGCGTTCGCCGGTGTAGCTTCGGTTAGCTCTTGCGAACCAGACCTGGCTGCCACTGCCCTATCGTGCGCTCAACCTGTGGTCGAACGTCACGATGACCTGCACAGCTTAGGTATAACCGGAATGTATGCATCACTCGGCGAATCAAAAAAAGTGGGAGTGTTGTATCTGGAAGCTCCTGAGGCTCCTGATGCCGCAGGTGACCATCAGACGATGTGCACTTTCAAAGCTATGCGGCAAGCTCTCGCAGATGCCCTGCGATTAGATTAACCCGGATATTTCATGAAACTGCGTCGCGAGAGCGCCGAGAATGGTGATTTTTCAGGCCCGAAGGGCGAATTCAAAAATCGATTTTCGGGGCTTCAATCGTATCGCGATACATTCCGGTCCGAAAATCGATTGTGGAGCCGAAAAAGCGCCGTTATTGTCGCTCGCAGTAGCAGGCTTCATGAAATTTCCGGGCTAGAGTCTCTCATGACATTAAAATTTCACACGCTTAAGCACATAGGAGTTTGTTGTCTTCTACGGCGCAACTTGGCTACGCCAAGATTGCGCTCGCCCAGCAATTCTCATTCATTTTTTTTCAAAAATGAATGAGGCTGGGTTTATAAACCTCTTGTGCTGTAAGGTTCTGCCCCTTTCTTGGCAAATTAGTGACCTTAAAGCTAAAACCATAAAAAGCAATCATGTTAATAAGCTCTTGCTGTGTCTAGACAAAACGAATGATGGACTGCAAAAGTATATCCGACCTCTTTATGTCGAGTACTTATCTCTCGACGGGCCATGGTGAAATTGGCTCTCTTTAGTCTTATCGGCAGTTCGACCTCTACGGGCCTACGTATTTATCAGACTTCTAAAGAGCTGGCCCTGCTCTTGAGTCCGTTGACAGCGGAGATCTGACCCGAGCTACGGCTGAGGTTGAGGTTAGGTTCAGGCGCGACTCTCGCGAATTGCTAGTGGTGTGCACCGCAAGACGCATAGAGGCTGGTGAGGGAGCATCGCTTGGTTCAGCGTTGGTGATCTAAACCCTGCACCGAGTGATTTTTGAAAAAAATCACTCGCGCAGGGTTTATTTGTGCTTCTTAACCGGCAACGAGATTACATCAAAGTGCTGTACTGGGATGATGGCAGAATGGAGTTATACGCTGAGACTGAGAATACCCCTTTTTTCGTAGTTTTTCACCCTGGTCTACTGTACAATAATGGTTATGAGTGGCCCCATTAACTACGGCGTATTTGGGCGCGACCGCAGGGACAATCAGGAAGAGCCTGCGGCTTTTTCAAGGTAATAAATCGCTATTTTTCCGCTCTTACATCGCGGCAATGAGTTCTGTTTTATGGCC
>JBKCMS010000045.1:0-31574 GCA_046300175.1 Pseudomonadota bacterium
AATTTGCTGCACTGCCGTGTTGCTCCAGCCATTGCCGAGCTCTGGTAGTGTGCCCGGACGAGGAGCTGGGTAGTGGATACCAAAACCACGCTGTAACGGGGCCTCGGTGTGCTTAATGTAGGTGTCGGGGTGCCAGAGCGAAGCGACTGCCTGCGCTATCTCAGCCACAGTTCCATTGGCGGAGATGGTAGGAGCGTTGCAGACAAATAAGTCTTTAAAGCGCTCGGGAATGATCGCCACACCGTTGCCATGGCCGGCTTGACTTAGATATCCGATAAGTGTTGCAGGAGCCTTGGCGGGTAGTGAGCGCAATACTTCGCTGGAAGCCGGATTTACAGTGATCCACAAGTTAGCGTACGGTTCAGTACTCGCGGTTCGAATAATAAAGGGTGAACGCCCTATCAGTCGATACCCATCCACACGAGCAACAGCACCGAATTGCACCCCACGCCAAGAGTGGTAAGGCGTACCATCGCAGCTTGCATTGACCTGCTGCCGCCACTGCTCGCGGATTTGTTCTGGTGGGTAGGTGCCGTGATCGGCACTATCTGGTGCCATGGTCAGTATAGGGCAATCGGTGTTTGCTGGCGGAGCAAGGTAGCAGATGCTGCGTATGGCATCGGGGATCGATGGCATATGTACAATGCGCGGGGCCGTTTCATTGGGAGTGGCACGACGCCGCTGAGAGGGTAGTGGAGCGAGTTGATCAAGAACAGGAATAGTCAGTGAGTCAACACCAGAACGCGAAAGCTCAATTAGGTATTCAAGTAGTGGTGCCGGTATCTGGCGTCTAGGATTTAGAGTCGGCTTTAAATTCGCGTCAATAAGCATCTGTAGTTGCCAGCTATTTACTTGCCGGATTAATAAAACACACCATCTGTTTAATCAAGCTTGCCTCATTAACGGTGAACTTCCCCGTATGATACAAGCCGCTGTTGTGACTCTCCTAATTGATCGATTCCTAGCTGAACGATATCACCATTTTTAAGATACACGGGAGGCTTAAAGCCAAAGCCTACTCCGGCAGGTGTCCCGGTGCTAATAACATCCCCCGGTAAGAGGGTCATAAACTGGCTTATGTAGCTGACGAGGTAAGGGACCTTAAATACCATGTCAGCAGAGGTGCCGTTCTGCATCAGCTTACCGTTGACTGAAAGCCACATCTTGAGATTGTTGATGTCAGGCACTTCGTCTTTTGTAGCCATGACCGGCCCAAGAGGAGCAAACGTGTCACAGCTTTTGCCCTTAACCCATTGTCCAGAGCGTTCAATCTGAAAAGCGCGCTCGCTGTAATCGTTGTGCAGCGCAAATCCAGCAACGTAATCAAGTGCATCAGACTCCTCAACGTATGACGCCTTCTTGCCGATCACTACAGCCAGCTCCACCTCCCAGTCGGTCTTCTCTGAGTTTTTCGGAATAATAACGTCGTCGTTTGGGCCGTTCAGAGCAGTGGTTGCTTTAAAGAAAATCACCGGCTCTTTTGGAAGCTCCAAGCCTGACTCTGCTGCATGGTCACGGAAATTTAGCCCAACACAGATAATCTTACTTGGTCGACATACACACGGTCCAAGACGTACAGATGGCGAGATAATTGGACATTCAGCTTGATTGTTTCCCAGCCACAGCTGCAATCGCTCGAGACCACCCGAGCCAAAAAAGCTTTCGTTGTAGTCCTCTCCGAACGATGATACGTCCACCCGGACGCCATCTGAAAGCTCTATCCCTGGCCGCTCCTTACCTGACTCCCCAAAACGAATAAGTTTCATCTTTATCTCCTTATGTAGTGTGTACCCAGTTGGAAGCGGCTGCCTACATTGTAGGACCGATATCCCATGGAGCAAACTCCTCATCTCCGTAACCGAATGCCTCGCTCTTTGACTTAGCTCCACTTGCAACAGCGATAATCTGTTCAAATAGCTCGCGCGCTACTTCCGATCTTGGCGTCCCTTCGATAATACAACCCGCGTTGATATCCATATCATCTATCATTCGCTGGTACATTGTGGAGTTCGTAGCCACCTTCACGGTAGGTGCCGGTTTTGAGCCGAAGCAGCTGCCACGCCCGGTGGTAAACACGATCATGTTAGCACCCCCGGCTAGAAGGCCAGTAACTGATGTAGGATCGAGGCCAGGCGTATCCATGAAAACAAACCCTTTATGTTGGTCTACCTGCTGGCCATAATCATACACTGCGTTAAGTGCAGTTGAACCACCCTTCATCGCTGCACCGAGAGATTTCTCTAATATCGTAGTTAGACCACCTTCTTTGTTTCCTGAAGAGGGGTTGCCATCGCATGAGGCGCCGAATTTAGCTGTGTATTCCTCCCACCACTGAATCTTTTCAATCAATCGTTTACCCACCTCAGGCGTGACAGCACGTCGAGCAAAGATGTGGTGTGCTCCAAACGTCTCTGGAGTTTCGGCCAGTATTCCGGTGGCACCTGCGGCTGTAAGTATATCAACTACCTCGCCCACGGCTGGATTAGCTGTGAGCCCAGAATATCCATCCGATCCACCACAGTTGGTACCAAGCACTAATTTAGAGATCGGTGTTGAGACTCTTTTCAGTGCATTCACTTCGGGCAACCACTCTTTAATAATTGATACGCCCAACTCAATTGCTTTGCGAGTGCCCCCCACGTCCTGCATCGTAAAGGCTTCGACGCGACCACGTTTAACATGCTCTCCTGGAGCTCCCTTGCGCAGCGCTGTTTCCGGCACAAAGTCCTTGTTTCCGGACAGGTAGGGAATTCCTCCGACCTCGCATCCGAGTCCGATCATCAGACAGCGAGATACATTCGGATGCTTTGCATATCCAGCGATAACACGAGCAAATTGATCGTGCTGAGGTGTCCCGTAAACAATACCGCACCCTGTTTTGTGAGTTATCCCGAGCACTCCATCGATATTAGGGTAGTCGGCTAGCAGAGGCTTGATAGCGCTGGCGATCCCCCGCACCACGGTCGCTGAGCAGTTCACTGTGCTAGCAATTAGTATAAAGTTGCGTGTCCCAACTCTACCATCATCACGCGGGTAACCCAGAAAAGAGCGGTTTTTTGCCCAATCAGGTAGGGCTGGAATAGCAGGCTGCTCGGTAGCGTATTCGTACTCCATCGAAAGCTTTTGTAGCTCAACATTGTGGACGTGGACGTGCTCACCTGGTTCTATATCGCAGGCTGCCCAGCCGATTACCTGGCCATATTTACGCACAATATCCCCCTTACGGATCGGATGAGTGCACACCTTGTGCCCACGACGAATGGTTTGGCGGGCGGTGATGTTTTCGATGTTAATGCCTTCAGCTAGCTCCTCTAGGGCGACTACAACGTTATCAGAGTGGTGGAGGCGTAAAAAGATTGGGTGAGAGGTTGCCACGGCTGTATACTCCTAGAGGTAAAGATTATCGAACATTCTAAACCTAAAATCGGCAGTTTAGGTGGACTAAAACGGTACCGATCTCCAAAACGAAGCAGATTTCGAGCTTATTCAGTGGTACAGATCCGGCACCTCTGGGTTAGTGCCGAAAATTAAAGACCCAGATACGTCTTAGGTCTGATACGCCATTTTTCGGCCTGCAACTGCTCTGCTGACCCTACATTCTGACATTCCAGTCGAGCCAGGTAAAGAGTAAGGAGAGTGGAAGGATGTCTAGTATCAAACTAGGGTAACCAACAAATCAGTAAAGTATTTGCCTTGTGAGTCCCGACCCAAGAACTCCCCTTATTCGCTGTTTTGCCGACGCTCCAAAGCTTCGTATGAGGGTCGATAAGTAGTGTCGGCTCCCTCTGCGATGGTGATCTTTTGGCCGCTGTAGCCCACCAAATCAGGGCATAGTAAAAACGCGCAGGTCTTAGCGATTGTAACAGGCGGTATCATCGCACGGCGCCTCTGTGTGGCAAACATCTGCAGAGCTGCTGTTGGTGATAACTTTGCGCGCTCGGCTGCTGAGGGCGTATCGGTACGGCCAGGGAGCACGATATTAACATTGATACCGTATCTGGCCACCTCGTTAGCTAGGTTTAGATGAAACGCCTGTCCTGCTGCTTTACTTACGCAGTACGGGTCACGTTCAGGGATGGCCAGATCAGCCGCGATGCTACTGATGTAAACATAGCTTGCATTAACGCGCCCAGTGGAATTGTTGATTGGTTCTCGCTGCGATCGCACGTGCTGAATAAAACCGCGCGCAAGTCGCATCGCACCGTAGCAATTGATCTCTATCTGGCGTTGGTACTCCTTGAGGCTACAATCAACTGCCGTGCCTGAGCCAACAACGCCAACAGAATTTACCACGCCATAGATCGAGCCGAAGTCTCTGGCGATGTTGTGATAGAGCGAATCCACAGACATATCTGATGATATGTCACATTCATACGGTATAGGAGCTTCGAGCGCAGGACTCACTGTGGAGGCAGATATCTCATTCGCTACACGTTTAGCTTCCGCAAGATTTAGGTCAGCGATAATTACACGAGCATTGTTAGCGGCTAGGATGCGAACAATCTCTTGGCCTATGCCGCCGCTACCACCGGCTACGACGATCATCTTTTGTGCAAGGTTGAGAAATGACATAGCTTCTGCTCGTTTGTTTAGAGAGTAATCTCCATCATTAAAAGGGTGGCAGCGTGAGTTTTTCCCTGAGCGTCGGTGCGCAGCGAGAGGGTTCCGCCACCATCAAGAGATTCATGGAGTACAAAATTAAGGGCATGGATATTAGGCAGCTCAAATCTCTCGACTCGCCCTTGGCATATTCCGGCGAAATGGTGCTTAACTCGGTCTGCCGTTACTTCGCGCCGTAGTATCTCATAGTATTTCGAATCACGGGCAATAAGGCCGATATTGCTGTTGTTTCCCTTGTCACCTGAACGGGCATGAGCGATCTCAATAAGTTTTACTCTTTGCATGATAGGTACTCCACTTTAGGCGAAATCTGAGACCTCTCAATTAAACTTGGCCAATAGCCGTAGACCTCACTCACATCACCTTTACCTCCTGCGTACGCTGTGGCGAAGGGAGGTCCGCCGAGTACGAGAGGAGCCATCTCGCGGGTGAAGCGCTTGACGTCTTTTTCTAGCGGTCCTTGGACGCCGAAGCGCAGCAGAACCTCCGGTATTGCTGGATTGTCGTGATCCGTAAGTGCCCCATGACAGGCGTTGGCCCCGATTACCTCGGCATTTATCTTTTCAAATTGAAGGCCTAAATCACTAATTCGGGTACGCAATATCGCTGCGGCCGCCTTGGCCTTAGCAATAGCTTCGGGCCACGAATAAACCAGAGTGCTTACGGTTCGGTATCCATGAAAGTAGCTGATTGATACCTTGTACGCGGTGGGCTTTGGCTTTCCCTTTACCCCTGTAATCCTTACGCGATGCGGTCCATCATCTGTTAGTTGGGCGGTAGTGAAGTCTGCGATAACATCCGGGGTGTAGTATGAACTAGGATCACCTATCTCATAAACCATCTGCTCCTTTACAGTTGCCTGCGAAACCAGGCCCCCGGTGTTTGGGTGTTTAGTAACTACAAAATCACCGTTCTCGTAAGCTTCAACGAGTGGAAATCCGATGTTGGCTAGATCTGGTACCGAACGCCAGTCGGCTGAAAAGTTGCCGCCTGAAGATTGGGCGCCGCACTCGATGATATGACCAGCGAGAATGCCAGCAGCCAGCCTATCCCAGTCGTCAGCGGCCCAGCCGAACTCAAAGCGCAGAGGTCCAAGGACCATGGAGGGATCCGCCACTCGGCCTGTTACAACGATCTGAGCCCCGTTATCTAACGCCTCAACGATCGGATCGGCGCCGATGTAAGCGTTGGCCGAAGCGATTCGATCACTAATGGTTGATAGTGGCGCTCCGGTTTCAAGGTGGGGAAGATTTAGGGAGCCGGTACGGGATAGGATGTCATCTCCAGTTATGACTGCTACCTTAACGGATAGCTGTTTAGCCTTGGCCGCTGCTATGATTGATTGAGCACAGGCTAGAGGGTTGAGCCCCCCAGCATTACTAATGATACGTACTTTATTTTGTATTATATCTGGAAGAATCCGTTCTATTAGGGGTGGGAAATCACGTGCATAGCCAAGAGCTGGATTAGCTTCTTTCTGTTTGGCTAGCACAGACATGGTGACTTCAGCCAAGTAGTCGAGCATCAGGTAGTTGATCCTGCCACCTTGAATCTGGCGGACAGGTGCTTCAAGCCAATCACCCCAAAAGCCTTGACCGGAAGCAATTGTTATTCTTTGTGTACTCATGGTTTCTCATACTGTGCTGGGTGCAGCTATTTCTTGCAAGGGCGAATGATGGTGAGATCTTTTTGGGGCCGGGCGAATTTGAGGCATGCGAGCACGATGGCAAGGGATCGCAGTCCTCCAGATATAGTAGAGGGCTGTTGGCCCTGGCGATGACTGGAAGGCGACCCTCTGGGCAGTCGTGTTGTGTGCTTGGCGCCCTATAGCGTTCTCCAAAAGTCCGTAGCGAAATCCCGAGTTTTAGAGAACGCCATCGATTCGCGGATGCGAATCAAAACAACAACCTATAGTGATGTCCAGCAAAAGCCTTGCCAGTTTTACTGGCACGGACTTTTGCACGTCACTATAGCAGGGGTCAGAACTTGGTCCGCGCCTCAGTCAAATAATAGCTGCATCAATCGCTTAGGTAATCCTAGCCGCCCCCAAGCGCCGCTCTAGGTGGAATAGCCTGCTACTGCGAGCGACGATAACGGCGTTTTTTCGGCTCAAAAATCGATTTTCGGACCGGAATGTATCGCGATACGATTGAAGCCCCGAAAATCGATTTTTGAATTCGCCCTTCGGGCCCGAAAAATCACCATTCTCGGCGCTCTCGCGACGCAGTTTCGTGAAATATGCGGTCTAGCGGCAGATAACGAGAGGTGTCGATACTTATCAAGCCCGTCGTTAAGCGCAACTGGGATTCTCAGGGTTGCTGTACTGGTTTCACTTTTTGATTTGTGGTCGGAAGAAAGTAGCTATTTGGCTCGAATACCACACGACTAATAAATCGCTGGCTATTCCATAGTTCATATAGTATATAGCCAAGTATGTGGTATCAAAGAGAAATAGAGGCACTTTTTAGTCCGGAGCAAGGCCCCCTACGTCTTCACCCTGTTTGGATGGTGCTGGGGCCTCGACAGGTAGGCAAGAGTTCATTGTTGAAACACATGGCAGAAGAGGGGCGAACTGTTGTCGACCTCGATGATCTAACCATTCGAGAGGCAGCAAACCGAGACCCGGCGTTGTTTGCTCAAAACCTGCGCCTTCCGCTCACAATAGATGAGATCCAGTACGCGCCAGAGCTATTAAGCCAGGTTAAGATCCTCGCCGATCGCCAACGCATTCCGGGCAGCATCTGGATAACAGGCTCCCAAAATTTTGAGATCATGCAGGGTGTGCGAGAGAGCTTAGCCGGACGGGTAGCAATCCTAAATCTATTTGGATTGTCGATCTCTGAGAAGAGGAGTCGGATTACGAGTCCAATTGATTTCTTCTCGTGCATAAGCGAAACATCCTTTCCGGCGTTGCGCGGCATAGACGACCTAAATGTGAGAGATGTATACCTTAACGGATACATCAAAACCTACATCGAACGCGATGTTCAGGAGATACTTGGTATAAGCAAGAGAAGAGAGTTTGAGATATTTGTAAAGCTGTGTGCGCTTCGCACTGGACAGCTTATCAATTATGAATCTCTAGCCTCCGACGCAGGAGTCTCGCCGGCGACTGCCAAGCAGTGGCTATCAATATTAGAAGATAGTTTTTTAATTAAGATCGTCCATCCTTATGCATCCAATCGAAATAAACGTTTGGTTAAGACTCCTAAGATCTATTTTATCGATTCCGGATTGGCTGCATATATTGCAGGTTGGCGAGAGCCGGAAGTATTAGCGCACGGGCCGATGGGTGGAGCATTCTTTGAGAGCGCTATTTTTGGCGAGCTACTACGTTTTTTTTCAAATAGAGCAAAGAGCTTTGAGATCTCATTTTGGCGAAGTAGAGATGGAGAGGAGATCGACTTCATCGTGGAGGCGGATCAGAAGCGATTCGCAATAGAATGCAAAATTGGATCTCCGACAACGAGTAGTCTCTTAAAGGGAAGGCACCTAGAGGAGCTTGATCTTAGTGCTGCCTATGTGGCGACCTTGACGGCACTACACCGCGACCCGTTAAAGCTAACCGAGCAGTGGACTGCTATTTCCCCGATAGACCTGCAACTATTGTAGTAATTGACAGCAATTGAAATGGATTCCCAACCCTCCGGAGCCAAAAAGTTCTCTGGAGCTGTGAGTATAGCGTTCTCCAGAAGTCCGTAGCGAAATCCCGAGTTTTGGAGAACGCTATCGATTCGCGGATGCGAATCAAAACAACAATTTATGGTGATGTAACGCAAAAGCCTTGCCAGTTTTACTGGCACGGACTTTTGCACATCAATATAGGTGGAATAATTCGCACTCTGACTAAATCAGCTGAATAAGCGTAGCCTCCTGGCGATGGCCCTCACCGCGCTCTGAGTCTAGGCCAGACACGTATGGGTAGGCGAAATCTGGATGGCCGTGCAGTGAGCAAAAGAACACTGTCGGGTCACGATAGAATATCTCCTGGATTCCATTCTCGTGGTGAAAATCAATGTCCATGATGGCGACCCTCGAGAAATTTTTGTGTTGCTGCAACTGTCGGGCGGCCATTGCGGCATTATTAAGAAAGCAAAAGCCACCGGCCTGCGCAGCATAGGCATGGTGGCCTGGTGGGCGCACAAATGCGTAGGAGTGTCTGGCTCCGTCGACTAGTGCACTAGCGGCGTTAGCTGAGGGTTGAGCTGCCCAATAGGCCGCATCGTAGGTTTACTAAGGATCTGAGTGAAGGCATCCGTAATGTGTAGGCCCTTACGTAGGTTGAAGTGCTTGCTATGATAACGAACGATTCTTGGCGCTATATTCTCAACAACGACCCACTCATGGTTTGGGTTCTGAGCTCGCTCTGTTTAAAAGGCGGTTTTTAGAAAATCAACATAACCCGCTGGATGAATCCGGCTTATAACCGACGCTCCTAAATCCTTGACCTCTTCCTGCTTCAGATTCGCAACGCGACAGATACCGGCATAGATGTTATCGATTCGCACTGGTTGCTCAAGAACCGCCCCGCCTTCAGCAAGTGGATAGCTCTGCGTGGCGTGAAGGGCGTGGTGTGGTGATAGAAAGAGTTTCATAATTATGTCCCTAGGGACGCTGAGCACGCCCCGCCTGTCGTAGTCTGCGCTGTTCTTGTATAGCAACTATGCGCGTACCCGTCACGGTCTACAGACGGTGTATTTGAAAGTATGCGGTGGCGTTGTTGATGAGCACGAACCAGCTAGATTTAACAATACCACCGGTTGGGGATGTCTCCAGCTTTCATGCCCATATCCATGTGGCCCTTGCTGATGATTCTTGGCTGGAAGGCATATTCAGGCAATTCCCGGATCCCGACATCGCCACTCTCAGTCAAGCCTTTACAGACGTAGTCCTATCAGAGCTCGGTAAACTACAACTCATCTAAGCGAGGCTGTTGTGATTTTGGGCTACCCGGATCTTTCCCTGCGGCCCCACCACCTTGGAACGCTCTACAATGCTCATGCGCAGCGAGTCTCTCTTTCCCAAGATAACCTTGCACGTGCGGTTTGCTATCCGGTTGTTCTTAGTAGCTGGGCCGGAGTGTCTGAGCGCACCTGACAGCTGTCTCTACTCAGATCTGCGCCCTCCCGCGGTAAATCGACTGTTTGCACGGCCTACGTGGACTGCACACGGCGACCACCGGGCGGTCTTAGAGATTACAGGGAAGGAACCGGCGGATGGGGGTAGACGAGGGGCCGCTGGTGTAGGGGCTGAATAAACCCAAGCAAAAAATGCAGGCACATGCTTGACAAGGCGAGGCTTTTCACGTAGTAGCTTTTCGGACGCGAGAATTTTTTCTTGCAACGATTCATACGAAGTTAGTTTCAGTCGAGGTCAGTTGCCTCTAAAATTTCAGCACACAGTGCGTGTGAAGAGATGCGGGGACACGCTCGAGCTTAAGTGTTACAGCGGGAACCAATTCGGGTTTTCGCCGAGGGCCGTGTAATGTTTAAGGGAAGCGTTGTCTGGAATTTTCAGGAGTTCATTCCTTAGCCGCATAGCCCTTCCCCCGAGCCTTTAACCGAGTTGCCGTCTTCTAACCACCAGGTCGCTTGAGCGTCTATCAGGGTTTTGTTGTGTAAGCCGCCCCCGGGGGTATGCGTTAGAGAGAGACACTGCGGTAAAGCAACTGCAAATTAAACAATGGGTAACACGCACATTGATAGCGAGAAGCTTCGTCAATCGGAGTTTATATCGAGCACCAGTTCAGCGATACGGGAACAAGAGGCAGCTTGTCCAGCGATTCGATGGGCATTTGAAGCGCCAGCGCGGCTAGTTTCGAATAAAGTAGCAGAGTACCTCCCCAATTCCACAGGCGAGCTTCTTGAACGTCACGCGGCCGTCCTGGATTTGTTTAGGTCAGGTGAGCTGCACAAAGAGGTGGTAGCCCTTGGAGTTAAATCCCAGTGGTTAGCTGACTATCATCAACAAACTCCCTTTGTTGGGATTGCCGAACAGCAAATGCCCTTTTTCTCGATTTTTCATCATCTGGGTAAGTATGGTAGCCCGGATGCTCTCTGTAAGTCGGTCAAACTAATGGATTATTTGCGGGACAAGCTCTCGCAGATTCACGACAGAGAGGTCGATGCGGGCCTTTTAGTTTCGCCTCATGACCAAGTTACTTTTGGAGGAGTAACCAACGGATTTTTCATTCCGATGCCTCAATTGGGAGTTCTGATGAAACGTGCGGCCGGAGACGCGCCAGCCGAAGACCTCATGGAAAACCTCCAATTGCTTTCAAAATCACAACGTAACAAACTCGAGTCGAACGCGTCCGGTGGGGTCGCCTACTGCGATGTTGAGCTTGATGTCACCAAAGTAGAGGATATTCCGAAATGGGTGAGCAAGGCAGTTGACGCCATTAGCGCTTCACTCCGCAGGCATGAAAAGGCGCTTAATGGGCAGAAGCAGTTTTATTCCGAAAAGGCGGAATCATTTGCGCCAGACGCAAAGAAAGTCGTCAAGAATCAGATAGAGTTGACGGAGAGTCGTGTTAATACCTGTAAAGCGCTGAACACAGTGCTTTACCAATTTGAAGAGGATGTGACTCGCGCACTCAAGGCAACACTCGATTCCGCGGACGCAGGAGCAACAAAGGTGTCGTATTGGGATTTTATTAGCCATCTTAATTCAGCCTTTACAGAGCGGCTGCGCCTGAGTTTCCCCCTAAAAACTATTGCTAATAACCTGGTAAACTCGTTCCCATCGGTTGGTGTTGAAAACTGGGGGACTTTTTTTAAAGCTTTTGTGGATAGTGGCGTTATTTTGCCGGGTGAGTGTGCACTCCGGTGGCGCACGGAAACAGAAGGACAACTGAGTCGGTATAAGAGCCTTACAGTGGACTCAATCAGAGAAGACGATGTTGTCTTGACGGATAAGGCGGGCGCTAAGTACTCGGCAAAAGCGCTGCAGTCAGAGAGTCTGAAATCTCTAGAGTCGGGCAAGGGCCCGCTACTCATTCCTGGCGCATCGATAATTTATTGGGTCAACTATGCGGTTGGTAATTCAATAGTTCTGGATGACGGCATGTCGTATTCCAAAATAGCAAGGCTTGCACACGCGATGAGCACAGGTGCTTTGTCAAAACAGGGTAGGGAGCTTGTTATTTACCCTTACACCAAACTTTGGTCATACTCGCCCCCAGATCCTGCGGATCCCTACGAACAACTTCGTGCAGAGTCATCAAGTATTGATTACTATGAACGTCTCCGGGAATTGGTCGGCTGCCGATGAATCGAGTCGGGCTACTGCGGCAGCTCTTAAAAGAGTGTGACCTCGATCTTCTTTTAATCTACTCGACGAGTCATGACGGCCGGTTTTTCCGGTGGATTACGGGGAATCCGTGTCGGTCTAGTTGTAATTATCTCTTGGTTGAACGGGAGTCGCTGGGTTGGCTGGAGCTCGGCTATCACTTAACTGATTTGCCGTCTGTACTGGGTGCGGCTATACATTCAGTAGAGGAAATAGATGGGATACCATCGGCCCTTGCTGAATTAGTTCGCGGTCGAGCCAGAGTCGGTCTTATCGGCGAGATACCTTTTTGGCATCTGACCGAGGTTGCTGTTGAGTTGCGGGCCCTCAAAGATGAAGGTGACGTACTCTTATGGCTTAAATCACCTGGTGAGATCGGCGAGATGGCCGAACTTGGTAAGAGGCTAGTGCAAGATATCGATCGAGTCGCGCAGAGTATCGACGTCGGCATGACGGAACGAGACCTGGCTAATGCTCTTCGCATCGCTTTGCATATGCACGGAGGGAGAGAGGCTTTTCCACTATCAATCGTCTCGGGAGAGCGACTTTTATCGACAACACTAGGGGCGCCATCTGACCGTATCCTTTCACCGGCTGACGCAATCTGTATTGATTGTGGAATTGAATCAAGTGCGATTTTTAGTGACTGCACTCGTATGTACTTTCTACAAGACTCACATATCTCCACCAGTTACAAACGGCTGTGTGAGGCTCATAGGGGAGTGATAGCCCAAATCGTTGAAGGCATGACGTTTGGGGCAATCGCCGAACTCTTTGAAGCCGAGCTAGCGAGAAGGGGTTTTCGAGACCACAATCTCAGGCTGGCAGAGCTGGGACACGGGATAGGATTCGCGCTGCACGAGACCCCCTTTCTCATGAACCGACAATCTGAGGATGTTCGGGTTGCCTCTGGGATGGTTTTCACCCTAGAGCCTGAGATAACTGTTAGCGGCTATCAAATCCGCGTGGAGGATATGGTAGCGATTACTGCAGGCGGAGCGTTAGTTTTGACACAGTAGGGGCATGTAAAGAGTGGCCCATCTCGAGTGAAGTTGCGATATGCACATTTTTGCTGACATGATTTTGAATCCACTCGTATTGGAGATGCTCTAGCTCCAATCAGCGTACAGGCAAGTTTTCACACGGCAGCAGACCGACAGGTTTCTCCTTTATAACCTATAGGGCCGACTAAAGAAGCATCACCCCCCCCCCCCATGTTCTCACGATTGTTCCACCAATCTCGAAACAGGGTTCGGGAACTCTCTCTCCAATTCATGTACCTCAGATCTTAGCCCATAGCCGTCTAATGCCATGAGGTCACTTGCTCGGTATCTGTCAAAAACTTCCCCTCGTACCTTCTGAACATGGAGGTGGGGAAACCAGTCGCCATTATCCGGGGGGGCTCCTACAGCAGCGATTATCTGCCCTGCTGTTGTCCGGGTTCCCTCGGTTACTTGTATACCAGCAAGGTGGGCAAAAATGTAAACGTACCGAACTGTTTCCTTTGAGGATTCTGCTTCGTGACATTCTAAAAAGATGCGAGGGCCCCAACCAAAACGATCCGGCGTGTCATTGTCAATGAGGATTACTACCCCATCAAATGGCGTAGCAACCTTGCTACCCGCTGGAACATTGAAGTCCACTCCGAGGTGCAGTGCGCGGTCGCCACCTGCGAGATATGTGCCCTGCCAGAGAAAAGCACGATCTTCGAGATAGCCTCCAAGGGAGGCGTCGATGCCCCGACTTTTATGCAGCTCATTAACAAATTGCGAACAGAAAGTTGCATCTGCAAAAAATCGTGGATTAATGTCTCGATAGGCACCGAGGGTTAAGTAATCCCTAGCCTCTTGGTCGAGATCAACGATAGCGACGTGCTTGCCAGAGTACGAAGGGACAAAAAAACCTAGCAAGGCAGATGGATCGACCTGTTTCTTCGTAAGAGGGCGGGTCGGATGTTTCAGTAAGTTCATTTAGAACATCACAACCCCCCGAACCGCCTCCACCACATCCCCCTCCTGCGGCAACACCACGTCCTCAAGCACTGGCGCGTGCGGCACGGCGGCGGCGTACTTCATGCCAACGCGCTTTACGGGAGCGTCCAAAAATGTGAAGCAGTCTTCGGCGATCTGCGCTGCGATCTCGCCACCAAAACCACCGAATAGAACGTCTTCGTGAGCTATTACGACCCGATTGGTTCGTCGGACACTTTCAAAGACATGCTCGCGATCAAAGGGAACGATAGTGCGGAGGTCGATAACTTCAACTGAGATCCCTTCACTCTCAAGTCTTTGGGCGGCGAGGATACTCTTTTGAACGAGTGCGCCCCAGGTCACTACGGTCACATCCTGTCCGGACCTGACAGTTTTGGCCCTGCCGATCGGAGTAAGGTGATCAGCATCCCCCTCTGGACCTTTAGCGTAGACCTGTCTGTAGAGACCTTTGTGCTCGAGGAAAAGTACGGGGTCATCTGCGCGAATGGCAGCCTTTAGCAATCCTTTAGCGTCGGTGGCGTTCGATGGATAGAGCACGTAAAGCCCCGGAAAGTGCGCAAAGGTCGCCTCGATATTCTGAGAGTGGTACGCACCCCCCCGGATGTACCCGCCCACAGGGATGCGTAACACGGCTGGACACGAAAAGTCCCCCGCAGAGCGGTAGTGAATCAGAGCCAGCTCATTACGGATCTGGTTCATCGCTGTCCACACGTAGTCGCCGAATTGGATCTCGACAACCGGTTTCATCCCACGCATTGAGAGGCCGATGGCGGTGCCGACAATTGAACTCTCAGCTAACTGGCTGTTGAACACGCGGTCTACGCCGTACTTCGCGGTAAGGCCCGCTGTGACCGTGAAGACGCCACCTTTACCGTGGGCTACATCCTCGCCGTAAATCACCATATCTGGATTGCGTTCAAGCTCCTCATCGAGAGCATGGTTGATGGCATCAACGATAAAAACCTCTTCACCGCTGGCTATCTCCTCTTCGACCAGCTGAGCTGGGTTAGGCTCTTGGAAGGTGTGTTCAAGCGCAGTACCAACTTCCGGATCAGGGGTCTTCTCAGCAGCATCGCAGCCTTCATCCACCATCTGCTTGAGTAGTGTATAAAGCGACTCAAGCTCCTTTTCGGTGGATATCTTCTGCTTAACAAGTAGATCTCGTTGACGCTTGATAGGACATCGCTTCTGTTCGGCGGCGATGTCCTCTTTTGAGCGGTATTTCAAGTGATTATCTGAGATAGAGTGGCTTAGGAGGCGTGGCACATGGGCTTCGATCAGGGATGGGCCATCTCCTCGGCGAGCTCGTTCGTGGGCAGTAGTGAGAGCAGTGATGCACGCTTCGAAGTCAGATCCGTCTACCTCTTCAGTCGCTAAATTGGCGTAATTTCCCGCTAGCGAAGCTACGCTCTTTGCCCCAAGTTGTTCCGAGATGTGAACAGAGATCGCGTATTTGTTGTTTTCCACAACAAACACGATCGGTAACTTGTCGCGCGATGCCCAATTAAGAGCCTCGTGGAAATCACCCTGCGAGCAGGCGCCTTCGCCGGTGGAGACATACACCACCTCATCGAGCTTCTTCAGCTTAGCACCCAAGGCGCACCCAACGGCAGGAAGAAACTGCGAACCGGTGGGAGAGCTTTGTGGTGGCACTCTGAGCGGGATGCTCGCATAGTGCATAGGCATCATCCGGCCATGAGAGTTGGGATCGTTAACTTTGTTCATCGCGTTCATTAACAGCTCCTCGGCTGTCATGCCGAGCGCTACCATAAGCGCCATGCCCCTGTAGTATGGAAAGAACCAATCCTGTCCCGGTCTAAAAACATGAGCAGCGGCCACTTGCGGCGCCTCATGGCCAGCACAGCTTATCTGAAAGTGGCACTTGTTCTGCTTATACAGGGTGATCGTTTTTTCATCGATCAGTCGTGACAGTAACATCGATTTGTAGCCCCAGAGTGCTACCTCTCGGTTGAACTTTGCTCGACTTGCTGTGCGGCTCACTTTCTTTGCTGTTTTTTTTGCTTTTGCTTTCGTTGCCATCTTTTTCTTTCGCGACATCGATATCCTCGGTTGATACCTTAGGTTCTTTAGGTCAGGCATAAGAGACCCAAACAAAGTAGGAAGTGTGATAGATAAGCATTCCGGTCGAGAGGGTAGCACCATCTGACAGCTTGCCATAGCATAAACCTCAACTCGGCAGCTTCTGGTGTAGAGAGGGCCTATATGCGACATAAAACACCATATTAAAACATCGTATCTGCCAGCAGCTGGTGTATGCGCTCTACTCTTCATCAGCCAACTTAGAACTAAAGTAAATGCTTATCTGCCTGGAATAAATTAAGCATTTACGATTGTTTAGGTATCAATCGCCGTGATTCATCGCTCAGCAAGGAACTGATTTGTCTGCCGCAGTCGATCGCTTAGTTCCTTTGCAAGTGCAGTGATCATTTTTACCCCATCCTGCGGGTGGGCTTGCACTAAACGCTGGAATTCTTTGGCAGCCAGCCGCAGCACCTTGCCGCTAGTCGCTGCCCGAACAGTAGCCGAACGGGGGTGGCTGGTGAGCAGGGCCATCTCACCAAAATGGTTTCCACGATGAAGCTGCGCTATCTTCTGGTCGCTTATCTCGACATCAAAATTTCCTTCAAGGATTATATACAGACTCATCTCTGGGTCCCCTTGAGTAACTATAGCAGCGCCGGGGTGGCAGGTGATAAGAGTAGCAGCATTTACGATCCGTAAGATGTTTTGTGGATCGAGAGAATTAAAGAGAAAAACCTCGCTTAGTACACTGGTTTTGAGCTCCAATTCCTCGGATCGGGCTTGGTGAATATCTCGCTCCCGATCGTCAGAGGCCGCCTCCACGACTATGGCGCTGAGATCGTCATCCCCGTGTGATGCTAAGGCAGAAGAAATAACAGCCTCCAGAAATAATTGTGCTCTACGGTGATTAGACCTTTGTGAGTTCTCTGCTAACACGTTCAAGTTAAGGTCTGTGCTAGCGATGAGAAAAAGATCGCCCGGAAGGATTTCAAAGTGCAGAGTATCCGCAGAGACAGCCGGTAACAGTCCTACGGCGCGAGAAAGTACGTGCTTGAAGGCAAAGTTATCTAAATTGTTGGGGTCGAGTAAGCCGCGATCAATCAGATCCTGGGCTAAGGAATGATCCTTAGTGAGCTGTAAGAAGCTCTGATTGCGGTTAACGTAAATCCTTGAGTCTCCCACATGTGCGCACACGCCGTGGGTACCAGCAGTTATCAAGAGAGCAATCGTCGTTCCACTTCCACATAATTCAGCGTGTTCCTGGTTGTGGGAATGCACCGCGTGGTTAGCGGCCTGTATCGCAGCTTGCGCCAGTTCAGAGAGCCTATCTGAAGGATGATGGTCACGAGATGAAGATATATCGCTTAACTCAGAGGAGTTTGCCTGGAGGTATCGCAGGCATTCTTGCGAGGCTCGTGTGGCCGCGATGCCTCCCCCTGCAGTCCCACCCATCCCGTCGCAAAGAATATAAACTCCAAGTTTCTCATCAATCAGCACCACATCCTGGTTGACTTCACGCCGCGCGCCAGGACGAGAGGAGGAAGCATTGGTAAATATCATAAGTGATTAAAAACCCCAAGTATGTAACTCATCGGACGAATGCGTTTGGAGCTTTAGAAAGAAATTTAGGAACTGGCCAGCAAATTCCAGAACGGTAGCATTAGCCCATATTGAGGGGCGGCTTTGCAGAGCAAAGCAAGGTGGCAAAATTAACTACGCACCAAATAGAGGCATCTCCGATCAGGGGATGACAAGAAAGAACGATCAACAATTAGCGCTATTTGTGGATAAAGCTCGAACCATAATCTAAAAACTGGTGAGTAGTTAATAAATTTATTTGCCGCCCTTGTGGGTAGCAAATGGGCGAAATAAACCCAGCTTCATTCATTTTATTGGTCTTCAATGGGTTATAAAACCTAGTAACCGAATAATATCTTGATAGTTTGGGTTTTTGGTATTCGACGCTCGATACTATTTTCCGCTAGAAATCCTTATGTTTATTTCAGATGCGCCGACCTTAACCACAAGGTAGGAAGTTTGATGTTCTCCAGGTTGTTTCATCAGCGACGTGTTGTACTGTTGTGTGTGATCTGCAGTTGCTGGTCATTAATTGGGTCTTGCGGTCGCGTCCTTAGCGTTTTACGCATAACGATGCTAGCGGCTCTCGTGCAGCTTTGGTTGCGGTGTGAATGTCACGCTGCGCCGGAGACCTGGCTCGAGCCGATTCAGACAGTTACAGGAGATGCAGCAGGTGAGTTTGGTTCCGCGTTGGCGTGTAGCTCCTCGGTAGCAGGTTTAAACCACTCCTTCATCGCAGTAGGCGCACCTCAGGAGGATTCAGGGGCCGGTCGCGTTCATATAGTGGGCCCATCGGGTATTCTAAAAACTATCGAACCACCGACTCCGGGTGCAACCGGAAGATTTGGCTCAGCAGTCGCATTTGCGACAGATATCAACGGCGATTCGATCCAGGAGTTGCTGGTAGGAGAGCCGGGAGCAGACGGTCTTGGAGGCCTTGTTCATGTGTATGCTAGCACTGGCGTGTCTTCAAATCCCTACACATTGTGTGGAACGCGTTCCGACGTTCACTCCTTCGGTAGCTTAATATTTGTTACTTCCACAGCTGTCTTTAATGGCTTCCAAATTGTTGTGTCAGCGGTTAATGAGTCTCGCGTTAGCTCGTTCAATGTTGTCTACTCGAGTCCCAACTGTCTGATCAATCCTAGTGGTGTCTATACTGATACGGGAACGGCAGGGTCGCGTTATGGGCAGAGCCTGGCAGAGATAGATACCGGACAACCCACAAAGGAATTACTGATCGGAGCCCCGCGCGATCTCTCGCTTGATGGTCGAGTTTGGACCCTACCGTCTACTGGCGGGCCAACCTCGCGGGGAGTTGGAGCCGACGAAAGTAGGGCAGGTGTTGCGGTGGCGGGTCGGATCGACTCGGCGCTGTTCGCCTATAATGCACCAGCGAGCTTGGGCCCCGCGGTACAGGTTGTTACTCAGACCGGGGGAGTCTTCGCTGACCACTGCGCGGTATCTATACCGATGACTGACCTACCAGACACCTCAGGTCTGTCACTTGCGCATCTAAAGGATAGCTTCAAATCGCTTATTTCGGGCGGCATCGGAGCTGCTGTATTCGCATCGTATCGCTCCGAGGCTACCACGGGAGGTTCAGTGGCTATCTTTGGCTCAGAAGATCCTGGGACATGCAGCGCAGTCAAACAGATAAACAATTGCGAGCATGACGCGGGCCAGAGGCAGGGGCACTCACTAGCTGGTGGGCCTACGTGCGTCACCACTGGCGGAAGCAAGATTTTGGCGATCGGTGCTCCGGGGTTCTCTAATAATGCAGGCCGAGTCGATATTTACGCTGAGGGAAGCGAGTTGGGGGCTGCTGCTGCATGCGCCACTCCAACTCCGACGCCAACGACAACTCCAACCCCCACTCCAACCCCCACAATCGCTGTTACTGCCAATCCAGGAGTGGTTACTCCTATACCGGTAGATCGAAATACACGAGGTCTCCCGGCGCCTGATGCTACTGTGAATAAGAAGAGTGTATCTTTGGTGGCGCCGCTATTGGTATCAAGGCTCAGGAGATTGGTGCTCGTCGGTTACTTATTTACACTTACTCCAAGGCTCAAAGCCTCCAGCTTCGACCTAGTCGATGCTGGGGATTCTAGCGTCGAAGATCTCGCAACAACGAACCGCAAAAAGCAGGAGATATTTGTCAGAAGAAATAAAGTTACATTGCGTAAGCTGGGGCAGGGGGCATACACCGCCAGCTATCGGCCGGTATTCACCCTGCGTGGCGGCTATTCCAACAAACAGTACTATGGTAAGGCTAGTGCAAGCCGTTCATTTGTTATCCGTTGATTCCTAAAACCAGCCTCATTCATTTTTTTGGCTCATCTGTGAATCAAGTGGGTAGAATTGGCGTTTCCGGACGTGAACATGCACGCTCACTCGGAAATACGTGATTTATCGCTGAAAATAATGGGTTATGCCCCATCAGCACTCATTGGCACCCACTCGATTCCACGAAGAGCCTTTATCCTAAAAAGAGCAGTTGCGGGTTTCAGAATGGCGCATCTGGCAAAAATCACTACGGCATTTGAATTTTCGGTGCTCACCCTAACGGTGCCAGGGTTCCGCGCCGAAAATATAAAAATCCTTTGTGCTTTTAACCAGCTGCTCCATTCTGCCCCACCTTAACTGCTCTTTTGAGGTTGATTTGAGCAAGATTGCTTATAGGTACTCTATAGTGACGTGCAAAAGTCCGTGCCAGTAAAACTGGCAAGGCTTTTGCTGGACATCACTATAGGTTTTTGTTTTGATTCGCATCCGCGAATCGATAGCGTTCTCCAAAACTCGGGATTTCGCTACGGACTGTTGGAGAACGCTATAGCCCGCATATTTGATGAAGCCTGCTACTGCGAGCGACGACAACGGCGCTTTTTCGGCTCAAAAATCGATTTTTGAATTCGCCCTACGGGCCCGAAAAATCACCATTCTCGGCGCTCTCGCGACGCAGTTTCATGAAATATCCGGGCTAGAGTTTTTTTGTCTGCTGCGGCGCAAATTGGCTACGCCAGGATTGCGCTCGCCCTGCTATTGCGAGTGATTTTTTCAAAAATCACTCGCGCAGGGTTTATAAAAAACACCACTCAGGATTGGGGATAACCAAATACAGCAGCGAAATGATGCATCATCTGTTCCAAGACCTGTTGCATCGATGGTGTTTCACCGCAAAGCTCCTCTATTGAGACAACTGAGATCTGGCCCAGGCCACACGGGTTGATCTTAGCAAACCGCTTTGCGCATGCGCGAACATTAAGTGATAGCCCATGTAGTGTACACCAGCGTGATATCCTTACACCGCTGAAAGCGATCTTAGAGTTTTCATCTATCCACACCCCAGTTTTTCCGGGGATTCTTATGCCCTCAATTGAGTAATTATTTAGGGTGCGGATCGCCACCTCTTCGAGCGAGCGCATGTACCAGCCGACATCTGTGCGGTGATTGTGCAGATCGATAATTGGATAAAGAATCGCCTGCTCAGGTCCGTGGTAGGTCACACTTCCACCACGCTCTACATTAACCACCGGCGCTCCCTGCGCTAAAAGCTCGTCCGTGTTGGCATAGAGGTGTTCGTCGAGAGTCGATGTGCCGCAGGTGTAGACTGGATTATGAGAACATACCAGCAAAACATCACCCTGAGATCCATCGATCACCTTTTTGTGGTATTGCCGCTGAAGCTCTAACGCCTTGAGATAATCGATTGTCCCCAGGTCGTATATCTCAAGGTGGTTTGTTGGCGCTTCTTCCACGACGATATTTTAAAAGATGATCAGGTGCTAGAAGTTAATCGGTCTTCCAAGTGCCAGCGCCATCGCCTCCATAACCGACTCGGAAAGTGTCGGGTGGGGGTGAACTGTGTCTACCACACTGGCAGCGATCCCCTCGTGAGAACGGATAACGGCAGCCTCGGAGATTAGCTCTGTCGCCTCGGCGTGTATGATATGTACGCCGAGCACCTCACCAACCTGATCATCGATTATGACTTTGATGAAACCATCCTGCTCGCCGATGGCGATGGCTTTACCGATCGCTGAAAACGGTATCTTACCGACTCGGTATTTGATGCCACGCTCCTTAGCAGCGCGTTCAGTGAGTCCGACGGAGGCTACCTGAGGTTGGCAGTATGTGCACCCCGGAATATTGTCGTACTTCATCGGGTGCTTTGATTTGCCCGCGGCCATCTCCGCAGCAACTATCCCTTCGTGGCTTGCCTTGTGGGCGAGAGCTGGTCCTCCAGCCACATCGCCGATGGCATAATGGTGCGGCACGTTGGTGCGCATCAGCTCGTCTACCTTAATAAAGCCGCGATTTGTTTCAATGCCCACCTTTTCAAGGCCAATATTTTCGGTGTTAGGCGATATGCCGATGGCAATAAGGCAAGCATCGCCGCTCCACTGTTCTTGTGTTGTTTTGCCCTTTAGAGTTGCAGAAACCACCTTTCCAGTGCGCTTGAGGCCCTCAACGCCGGTGCCGGTTTTGATCGACATACCATTTTTAGTGAAGATCTTCTCGAGAGTCTGTGCTACCTCCGTATCCTCAACAGGAAGTATCTGATCCGCCATCTCGACAACGGTTACTTGAACGCCGAGCGAGTTGAAGAAGTATGCGAATTCTATTCCGATTGCCCCTGCGCCGATCACGAGAAGCTTTTGAGGCGTACGCTTGTTTTCAAGGATAGTGCGGGAAGTGTGGATCACCTCACCATCAACCTCAACACCTGGGAACTGTCGGGGACGAGCTCCGGTAGCGATGATTATATCTTTAAAGGAATAAGTCGTGGACTTTTTCGATGAGTCGGTAACAACTAGTGTGTTGCCTTTTTCGAGTACTCCGTTACCCATGATCACTTCGACCTTATTCTTGCGCATCAGGTAGCTCACGCCGCCGGAGAGCTTGTTGGCCACATCGCGCGAGCGATCGATAATCTTAGGCATGTCGAAGCTAAGCTTGCCGGTCTCAAAACCAAACGAGCTTGCGTGTTTCATGTCGTTCCACAGCTGAGCTGATCGCAGTAATGCCTTTGAAGGGATGCATCCCCAGTTGAGGCAGACACCCCCTAGTGCCTCACGCTCGACGATTGTAACCTGTCGACCCAGTTGGGAGGCTCGTATGGCTGCAACATAGCCACCAGGTCCTGAGCCTAAGATAATCAGATCTTTAGATTGAGTAGCCATATACGGTATCGCTCCTGCGTATAAGAATTAACAAACAATCGTCTGCAATAACGGGGAGAGAGTACCCCTTCCTTGAGATCGATCGCAAGAGAGTAGCGGGTTTTTCGCCATCGATTGACACCGGCTCTTGAATTGCTCAAAGACGGTAGCGCACAGATGTGCTACCCTCTCTGCCATGGCTCGTAAACACACAGTGACCATCCCTGAAGCTGACTTGGAGCTTCACTTCTCACGGGCCGGGGGGCCGGGTGGCCAGAACGTGAACAAAGTAGAGACCAAGGTCACAGTGGTGTTCGATTTCAACGGTTCTAAGACGCTGTCCTGGGAGCAGAAGGGTCGAATCGGAGGGCACCCGCTGGTCCAGGGTCGGCTCGATGCTGAAGGGAAGATAGTTGTCTCGAGTCAGGAACACCGGACTCAAGCGCTTAATCGCGATGCGGCGATTGAGAAGCTGCATGAGCTACTTGATAAGGCTTTGTATAAACCGCGCAAGCGAGTGCCGACGCGCAAAACTCGCAGCAGTGAGCGCAAGCGTCTCGAAATGAAGAGGGTGCACAGCGGTCGGAAGACCGATCGCCGCAAAGTAAGTCTCGAAGATGAGGAGAGCTGAGCAGTTTACTGTCTTTTAACCAGTAACTCCGCCTGCTCTCGACGTTCCTTGCGTTTTTCGCGTTCTTCTTGCTGCTGCTGAGTGGCAGAAGTGCCATCATCTTTTTTGGTTTGCGGCGTTTGGGATCGGTTTGGCGTTGGTGCCGAGTCACGGGCCCCCAACAGCCGCAAAAACAAACGCTCTAGGGCTTTAAGAATGTTTCCTATTAGCGCCAAAATTTTGTTTAACAAGCCGCCGTCGTAGCGGTAAAAGGGGTTCTTGAAGATCCCCGAGTCGTTATTGGCGACCGATTTCAGAGCACTTGCTCGACTCTTGCTGTTAGTGAGGTCGACAGAAGTTTTAGTTGCAGGAGTTGCTCGGTCCTGGAGCGAATTGCGAATATCGGTGCGCTGCGTAACCCGCATCACATCAGCGGAGGAAAGCGATGCACTGGCTAGGTCAGAAGCACTGCCCGGATCAGAAGCACTGCCCGGATCAGAAACAATAGCCAGATCGGTTGAGTTGGCGGCAGAGTTGGGCAGCTTGCTTTCGAGCCCGGCGTGCGCAGCTAGCTCGGAGAGATCCGCAGTCTCCATGTTCAGCGCCGCTTGTAGCTTCGGGTTATTATCCGCCATACAGTAACTTTTACACCCTATCACAAGAGGTTATGGGCGTCTTGCCTAAATCGGTAGACTAAGGGGTCCAGAGTGCTCTTGAGCAGCAACAGGCAGTAGAAACACTGACAGGTGAAGTGATTCCGCTTGAGGTAACTATCTGAATTTGTACGATAACGCCAATAGCGGGCAGGATACCTGAATCATTTGTAGCGGCTCTGTGCAGATCGCCGACAGCCAACCACTGAGGAGAGGCATTTTTGTTGCGCGCTATGGGTGTTAAAACTGGGCAACCAAAATCGGCTTCTGCAAATCACTATAGTCCGGTAGTTTGTCACTGTAGCGGCTGGTATTTTTTTGGAGACTCGCATGCTGAGGTTCTTGGCGTCGTTGGCGATCGCGATTTTGTTTAGCGCTTGTAATGCAAGTGACCTCAAGGAGGCGGTCGACATTGCAGATGGGGTCCCTCGCAAGACGATCGATACCGATTCACTCGGTGTTAACGCATTTGCAAACGATGGCCGTTTTGGATCTGCGGCTGCTCAGTTCGCTGAAGTTCAGTCGACGCTCAGGCTTCGATTTGTACGCATTTTAATCCAATGGGACTCAAATGCGCACCCGAGTCCAGGATCAGAGCAGAATTTCTCTTTTTACGACTCGCTGATTGCGGCTTTGCCAGGCGGCCTCGATGCTCTCTTAGTGTTGACCGGAACTCCTGGCTGGATGAGTGATAGCAACAACTGGATAGGAGGAGATGCGCGGCGCACCTTCGTTGAGCAATGGCTAAAGCCGGTAGCCCAACGTTACGGAGCAAATGGTCGAGTTATTGGATTTCAGGTTTGGAATGAGCCGAATCAGGATAATCAACCAAATCGGAACATCGGCGTATATGATAACCCGGCAGCATATGTTGAGATGCTAAAAATGAGTCATGCAGTGATTCAGTCGATAGCTCCGAGCAAACTGGTAGTGACTGCCGCCACGACGGCGATTAATCAGAATTACCCAGGCTCACTTAATTATAACCGAGCGATGCGTGACGCTGGTGCGCAGGGTTATTCCGATATTTGGGCGATTCACTACTACGGCAAGCAGTATGAAAATCTGATTCGACCGGGAGGCGTTAGGGATTTCACCAACGGGTTATCAAAACCGATCTGGGTAACTGAAAGTGGGGCGCAGGGTGTGAATAAACAGCTAGCGTATGGGCAAGAGGTCTGGCCCTACCTTCAGGAGAAGATTCCGGGAATTCAGCGCATCTACCAGTATCAATTCACGGAATCTACGCCACCAGAGTCAACCTACGGCCTTCGTAATTTATCGGGCGATGCCGCTGTTTCCGATCTATATGTGTGGCTGAGGGATCGCTAGTCACGCGCCCGCTTACAGCAGGTCGAGTGAGGATGAATCACGGTAGTCGATAAAGTGTCGACTATCTTTTGGGATTTCACGACGGCCTCTTTAAAAACGCTTTATGTCACTACCCGACTCCTCAATTTCTATCCGCACCCTAAAGCTTGAGCGTTATCGTGCGTTGATGACCGGCATATATGAAAGCACTCAGAATGTTTTTCTGTTATTGATTCTGGTGAGGGTTTTTCAGGGCGGCCCGGCGGAGAAATCAGCAGTTGCTTCCGCAGCCCAAGCCGGACTACTCCTAGCTCCCCTGTTGATCTTTCTAGTGCGAAGAGCAAAAACCTCAGTTGCGTGGAGCGCCGGCATTTTGTTTGCTTGTGCCTCGCTGGCTATGATCTGCTCTAGTTTTGTGTCGTCCTCGACGCAGTTTGCAGTCTTGGCGACATTTGCAGTGATGATGAGTGCCGCAACAACACCGCTCTTCACCACGGTGTATGCACACAATTATTCACCTGCTACTCGAGGACAGAATTTCTCGCAGTCCAACGTGATTCGGATCGGCTGTAGTGTGGTCTTTGCTGCTGGTGCGGGTTGGTTCCTCTCAGGGGCGATCGAGCGCTACAAGTACCTGTTGTGGGTTGTCGCTGGGTGCCTTGCAATCTCTGCTTACTTGGCGATGCGACTTCCAGGAGATGGGCGGATCACAGAGATGCGCCCAATGCTCTCGTGCTTCCGTTACCTTCGGAGTGACCGGGTGTTGAGAGAGACAACTCTGGCGTGGATGTTTCTCGGCTTTGGTGTGTTGATGATGGTTCCATTAAGGGTTGAGTATCTTGCCAGCGGTAAATACGGTCTGATGCTCTCAGAGGGACAGGTGGCGTTGCTTCTGTCGGTGGTGCCGAACCTGGCGCGCTTATTAAGCAGCCCGATCTGGGGTCGTGTGTTCGACCTTATGGATTTTTTCAAGCTGCGGATTCTGCTCAACTGGACCTTGGTGATAGCAACCGTGGGATTTTTCGCGACGGACTCGTGGATCGCGCTTCTGTTATCGGCAGTTGTGCTCGGTGTTGGTACTTCAGGCGGTGAGGTGGCCTGGAACCTTTGGGTAACCAAGTTTGCTCCGCTTGACCGGGTTTCTGATTACATGGCAGTGCACGTCTTTTTCACCGGTGTCCGGGGCGTGCTCGCCCCGCCGGTTGGCTTCTTTCTGGCACAGTACCTCTCTTTGCAGCAGATGAGCCTTATCAGCGCGCTACTGATGCTGATATCTATGCTGGTCATCGCGCGGATAAGGTCCTAGCTCTGTGCTCTGCTTGCACCAAAAAATCCTCTGGTCAGCTAAGAGATAAGAACCAGGGGTGAGTCGCCAGCGCTCAGCTTTTGTTGAAAGCTGCTGTGATATTGTTGACGACTGGAACAATCTCCTATAAATAGGGAGCGATTTTTGGGTATCGTTTAGAAATGCTTTAGGAGAAGTGCGGGATTGGGAAAAGAGTCCTTCGTGGGTAGGTTTCTGGTCATTGGTTGTGGTTCTGTCGGGCAGTGCACGTTGCCGATCTTGTTTGAGCACTTCGATCTCGCCCCGAAGCAGGTGACGGTGATCGATTTTGTCGATAATCGCGCTAGAATCAAGGATTTTATAGAGCGCGGAGTTTCCTATCTCCAGCAGCGCATAACACCTGAAAATTACGCGGAGATACTCAGTAAGCACCTAGCAGAGGGCGACGTGTTAATCGATCTCGGGTGGAATATCGATACGATATCGCTTATTGAGTGGTGCCGAGAGCACGGTGTTTTATTCGTCAATACGTCGGTCGAAGCGTGGGATCCGTACGTGCAGGAAGAGCGACGCGACCCTCGGGATCATACCCTCTACGTTAGACAGATGGCGCTTCGAAATATGGTAGAGCGCTGGGGGCACAACAGGGGGCCAACGGCGATAGTAGACCACGGAGCCAATCCAGGATTGGTTTCGCATTTCGCAAAGCATGCACTCGTTCAGATATGCGAGAAGATTCACGCCGAGAAGCCCAAGGACCCGCGGCAGCTTGAGATAACCAGAGCTCTCAGCGAGCGCGACTTTCGTTCGATGGCAAAGCTTGCTGGAGTGAAGGTCATTCATATCAGTGAAAGAGATACGCAGATCGCTTCTAAGCCTAAGCGCCCCGGAGAGTTCGTTAATACTTGGAGTATTGAGGGGCTCTATGAGGAGGGCGTGGCCCCAGCTGAGATGGGATGGGGTACGCACGAGCGCACTCTTCCACCAGGAGCTTGGACCTTTTCTGAGGGGTCCCGTAACGAAATCTGCCTCACATCCCTGGGAGTTAACACCTTTGTCCGTTCATGGGTACCGAGTGGACCGATTATTGGCATGGTTATTCGCCACGGTGAGGCTTTTGGTATATCCGACCGTCTAACCGTTTGGGAGGGAGACAAGGCCATCTATCGCCCGACCGTTCACTACGTTTACTGCCCATGCGATGCAGCTATCGCGTCGTTGTACGAGCTAAGGATGCGGCAGTATGAGTTGCAGACCGACCAGCGTATTATGAGCGATGAGATTATTGAGGGCTGGGACGAGTTGGGAGTATTGGTGATGGGGCACGATTACAATGCCTGGTGGACGGGCACCGTGCTAGACATCCACAAGGCACGCCAACTAGTGCCGCATCAAAACGCGACAACTGTGCAGGTGGCGATATCGGTTGTGTCGGCAGTACGCTACATGCTCAAGCACCCAAACGAGGGCTTCTGCTTGCCAGATGACATCGACGAGCGCGAGATTCTCAAAGTGGCTAAGCCTTATTTGGGGCGTTTCGTATCAGATCAAACTGAATGGAATCCGCTGCGCTCACTGGACATATCCTACACAGCATACGGACGTGCCAGGCCCCCAGAGTCTGAGATGTGGCAGTACAGCACATTTTCTCTGGGTGCCGGTATCTTGTCGTAATGTGGTGAGAGCCCCAGTTGCGCCGTAGAAGAAAACAAACTCCGATATGGCGAGCGAGTGGAAATTCTTAACTACTTACCTTTTTTAGGGCTAGTGCCCACCCCGCTTTGCTCCGCAAAGCTGCCCCTTAATAGGGGCTAGTGCCCACCCCGCTTTGCTCCGCAAAGCTGCCCCTTAATAGGGACTAGTGCCCACCCCGCTTTGCTCCGCAAAGCTGCCCCTTAATAGGGGCTAGTGCCCACCCCGCTTTGCTCCGCAAAGCTGCCCCTTAATAGGGGCTAGTGCCAAACTCGTTGCATTTGCTGAGTAGTTACATCTTTTCAATTATCTCTGTTGGGTGAGCCACAAGAATGGTCGCTCCAGCAGCCTCAATAATCTCTTGCGACCTAAAGCCCCAAAGTACCCCGATGGAGAACATATCTGCGCGCTTGGCGGTCTCGATGTCCACCTCAGAGTCGCCTACAAATATACATTGTTCAGGAGTTGCGTTGCACACACGTGCTATATCAAGGGCAGCATCAGGAGCGGGCTTGAGCGGCACCCCTACCTGTTCACCGCGCACCTCGGCGAAACGCACATCAGGGAAGAAGTGTTTCACACAAAGCTTTGTGAAATCGTCGCGCTTATTGGAAAGTACGTTTAGAATTACTCCACGTTTAGTCAAGAATTCGAGTAATTCGTAGACTCCATCGTACACTACGGTCTTATGATTCCAACACTCTGCATACAGAGCACGATAACGTCGGGTTAGACTATCAATCCGCTCAGGGGTGAGTTCGGCAGCCGGAAGTAACTGGGTAATCAAGCTAGAAAAACCTAACCCCACTACCTCTCGATAGCGTTCTACCGGGAGGGGCATGACGCCGTTTTCAGATAGCACCTGGTTGGCGCAATCAGCGATGTCGGCTATTGAATCTATAAGTGTCCCGTCTAGGTCAAATATAGCGGCTTTGGGAGCAACGATGTTTTGGTGTGGCATCAGCGTATGGTAGCACACAAGGGGCGTGGGCTCAAAAAAGTCTGGTGCTCAGGATTATCTCGCGTTAAGGTGTGGCGCGTGCGCGAAGTCGGTAATCGACAATCATTAAGGCAGTAGTTAAACATCTACCGGTTTGCTTTAGCCTGGTTAGGTGTCGTCTTAATACATTTTGTTGTTTTTGCGCGCGTCCGTGCGCAGTTTGTTAGTATTAATCCGGCAAGAGCCCGTAGGGCGACGGTTATTTAATCGCCGGATTAATAAGGATTCACATTAAGGAGTCAGAAGATGCGAAAACAATTCATTATATCCCTTGCAGCGGTTTGTGGACTGATCGTTTCAGTCCAAGGTGTGGTCTTAGCTGACACCACTAAGAAAGTTGAGATATCCGCGTCCGAGAGTTCGATTTCGTGGGTAGGACGTAAAGTGACCGGCTCGCATGCAGGCACGGTGCCTGTCAAGGCGGGCGAGGTGATTCTCAATGGGGGTTCGATCGCCTCGGGAACGTTTGGTATCGATCTATCAGGCGTTAAGGTAACTGATATTCCGGACCCTAAGAATAACGCAAAGCTAGTCGGGCACCTCAAGTCCCCTGATTTTTTTGCAGCTGAGATGTTCCCCACTGCGCAATTTACCATAGACAGTGCAGCTCCAATGGCAAATCCATTGCCGACAGGGGAGAACACGACGATAAAGGGCACGCTGTCGATCAAGGGGATATCAAAGCCTGTTGAATTCCCGGCACAGGTATCTATTAAGGACGGAGTAGCAGAAGCGCGTGGCAAAGCCAAGCTTGACCGGACCCAGTGGGACATACGCTACGGCTCTGGAAGGTTCTTTCAAGGACTCGGCGATAAGTTAATCTATGACGAGTTTGAAGTCGATTTTGCTCTTAAGGGTAAGGTAATCGGTTAAACCGGTAAATCACTCAAGCCCCGTGGCCAGCAGGAGCCATCTTTGCTCAATTGGTGCGCCTGAGCGTCGGCTTACGCCGACCTGCGACCAGCTCCGAGCTTTAAAGATGAAGTGAATGTTACCGTCCTTCGCGGCGGCTCCTGCCGGCGGGTTCGGGTCTACTGCTCCTTTGCTCGCAGAGGTGTGCAGCACGCTGTCAAATGCATCACTTCCAGAGCTTTCAATTAGCTGTGCTCTAAGAAATGTGCCGTCGGGCTTGAGCACTGCTTCAACGGTTGCAAAACCGGTGAGCTGCCTAATCTGTTGGCCACTCAACCTCTCCCAACCCTGAGAGCGCAGCTGGGTAAAGACCTGAATGGCTACACGCCGAACAAAGCTAGCATATATGTTTGCTTTGGCATTCAAGAGGGTAATGTCGCCATCAGGCAGATTCGGTAGGTGATCGCTTATGCCAGCGCTTCCAAAAAATGCGGCCCCAGACCCAGGTGGGCGGGAGAATGCTTGATATTCAGAGAGGCTTTTGGTGGGCGAGCTAACGGCGGAGGACGCGCTTGTAGTGGCCTGTTTTTTTGGGTCGTTCCCGAATTTTAAGGCCAGAGTCGAATCGTCAAGTTTTAAATCCTTGAGGTTAAGGTCACGCTTGAGAGTTTGAGGTCTGGGCTTTTGCTCTGTTTGATCGGGTTTACTCGGCGGTTTTTCCTCTGTTTGGGATTTAACTGTAGGCTGTTTGATGCTCGCTGCTTTTGCCGGTGCAGGCTCTGATGCAGGGGCCTGGCTGGGTTGTCCAGGGATGCCACCACCATCGCCGCGCTGAACCTTTTCAACTGGGGCTCGTGAGTCAGTGTCAGAGAGGCGATTTGTGTTCTCAGGGGGTGGCTCCGGTCGCGTATTCGACGGGGATACGATCTGGGGACGGTCGTTTGCTCGACGCGCTGGCTCGATAGTTACCTCAATGCTAGTCACAAGCGGCTGTTGCGGCGCACGGGTTCCCAAGAGTAAGAGTATCAGCAGCGCGTGAAGAGCAAGCGAGGCAATCAACCCGATCTGGTCGTGGTTGTTAGGATATTGTCTGATTGAACGTCGGCGCTTCATGGGTGGGGCCGATCCTACCAGAGGCCTGAGGGTAGGGGTATACGGTCAGGCTGGCAGATTAGCTATTACCTCAAAAAGCCAGGCTAACCCCTCATTATCCTGGCAAGTCCGGGTGGGCTGCACCACTAGCCCGGAAATGTCATGAAGCCTGCTACTACGATCGCCGATAACGGTGCTTTTTCGGTTCAAAAATCGATTTTCGGACCGGAATGTATCACGATACGATTGAAGCCCCAAAAATCGATTTTTTAATTCGCCCTACGGGCCCGAAAAATCACCATTCCCGGCGCTTTCGCGACGCAGTTTTATGAAATATCCGGGCTAACGGGGGCGAGCTGGTAGGTTTTCATAAATCCTGCTACCATTTCACC
>JBKCMS010000046.1:0-44038 GCA_046300175.1 Pseudomonadota bacterium
ACGTGCAAAAGTCCGTGCCAGTAAAACTGGCAAGGCTTTTGCTGGACATCACTATAGGTTGTTGTTTTGATTCGCATCCGCGAATCGATAGCGTTCTCCAAAACTCGGGATTTCGCTACGGACTTTTGGAGAACGCTATACCTGAAAAAATACGCTTAAGCACATAGGAGTTTGTTGTCTTCTACGGCGCAACTTGGCTATGTTGCTCTTTATGGGGGCCAAGATTGCGCTCGCCCAGCAATTCTCTTTCATTTTTTTCAAAAATGAATGAGGCTGGGTTTACAATTGGCTTATAACCCGGCCAGCAATCGTATAAACAACGTGCTGTTCTACCTGGAACTTGTCTCAGAGGTATCTTCTGCTCTAATTGATGACATTCGGGCTGCTACTTCGTCAAAATCTACATTTCGTCAACCGCACGATGAAGCTTCTTTTGAGACAAGTTCTGGCAAATCACGCGCACCTGCTGTAGCACTCTCTTTACCACTCTCTGGATCCGTCGAAGGCCAGTTTTTAAAGCGTCGCCAATACCTGCCTATCTCCCCTGAACTCGAACCACCCTAAACCGATCCTGCTCAGAACTATCTCCTAGGTAGTCTATCTTGTAGTTACATCGGTAACCTTCCATCAGCTTCTCTATCCACGGCCCCTTACCTGCCCCTACCTCGCACAGCAATACCCCACCTGGTTTCAAAAGCGGCAATCCGCTGCGCAGAATCTCGCCAGTATCAGCTAACCCGTGCCCATCAGAATAAAGTGCCGAGCGCGGCTCGTACGAGAGCTCTACAGGCGTTTTCTCGCTGCAGTCAATATATGGCGGATTGGCTACTATACAGTCGTACGGTGGACGGAGCTTAGCTAGATCTCCACTCCACGAGCCGTGAATGAATCTGATATTTACACTCACTCCGTGACGCTCGGAGTTACCACGCGCCACTGCCAGAGCAGCCGCACTGATATCTAATGCATCACAAGTTACATCGCTGCACCCCCTTTCAAGCAAACCCTTGACGATCGCGATAGCGATGCATCCTGAACCAGTTCCCATGTCGAGTAGGTTAACAGACTTATGCTGCTTACACCTTTTCAGTGTTTCTTCGACGAGCAGCTCACTCTCAGGTCGCGGAACTAGCACATCCGGATTAACACGAAACGGCAGCCCCCAGAACTCGCGCTCCCCTAATATGTAAGCAATCGGCTCGCCTTTTTTGCGACGTGCTATCAGCTCGCTGAAACGTGCTTGCGCTTCTACCGGGCACGGCTCGGGAAATGCGATAATGAGCCCACTCTGAGAGACATTGAGAACATGTCGCAGCAAGACCTCGCTATCGATGCGCGATGACGAGGAACTCTTACTCAGCTCCTCTTCACCGGCTCGGAGCACCTGCAAAACTGTGGCAGTGTGAGGTGTGCTATTGGACTGCTGTTTCACCACGCAGCGCCTCTGCTTGGTAATAAGCAACTACTGGATCAATCAGTTGATCAAGGTCGCCCGCTAAAACTCCCGGTATATCACTTACCGAGAGCTTAATGCGGTGATCGGTGATACGCGATTGCGGGAAGTTATAGGTGCGGATTTTTTCTGAGCGGTCCCCGGTGCCGACTTGACTGCGACGCTCATCACGTCGCTCGGCTTCAGCAGCTTCTAGTTTGGCCTCGTATATGCGCGCTCTTAACACACGCATCGCCTTCTCTTTGTTCTTATGCTGAGACTTTTCATCCTGCATGGCAACCACCACACCGGTAGGAATATGGGTGATACGCACCGCCGAGTCGGTGGTATTAACTGATTGACCACCCGGACCGCTCGAACGATACACATCTATCCGCAGGTCTTTCTCGTGAATATCTACCTCTACA
This sequence comes from Pseudomonadota bacterium, assembly GCA_046300175.1. Taxonomy (GTDB): domain Bacteria; phylum Bdellovibrionota_C; class UBA2361; order UBA2361; family OMII01; genus OMII01. The sequence continues at coordinate 1,861 of JBKCMS010000046.1, forward strand.
TCCTCAGCTTCAGGCATAACCGCAACTGTCACCGTTGAAGTGTGGATGCGCCCTGCGGCCTCGGTTTCAGGCACGCGCTGCACGCGATGAACACCACGCTCATATTTTAGGCGGCTGAAAGCACCATCACCTGTGACCATGGCGATTACTTCTTTTAACCCCTTGGGTCCAGCGTCACTGTAGCTCATCGTCTCAACCCGCCATCCGCGCGATTCGGCGTAGCGAGTGTACATGCGAAACAACTCGTAGGCGAAGATAGCGGCTTCATCACCACCAGCCCCAGCTCGTATCTCAAGGATAACGTTCTTCTCGTCGTTAGGATCTTTAGGTAGCAAAAGAACCTGAAGCTTGGCTTCGAGATCAATAACAACCGACTGCAATACTTTGGCCTCCTCTTGGGCCATCTCGCGAATATCGGCATCGGCACTTGAAGCGATCAGCTCCTGACTACCAGCCAGCTCCTCTTTAGCCTTGTTATACATCCGAAATGTTTCGACCAGCGGCGTTAAAGATTTGTACTCTTTCGAGTACTTCTGAAACAACTCCCGGTCCGAAATGATTTCAGCCTTTGATAACTGCTGCGAGAGCTGCTCGTAACGCTCTTCTACTTCTTTTAATCTATCCCACATAGCTCGCTAACAACTCCGATGCCCGTCTTTCTGCGGCTTAACATCATTATTTTTACAGATCTAACACCGCTGCGTGAATATCCGATCTTAGAGGCAAAAACCGCCTTGAGTGGTGCCCTGAGAAACCACCATTACTAAGCATCACTACTACCGCATCCCGACTCGGATCGATGTAGACCGAACTGCCGGTGCTCGATGCTGTTACAAACGCCGCAGGTGCGACCTCCTTTGCAACAAAACCCGATTGAACGCTTGGACTCTCAAAGCCCAGTTTACGGTCAGATTTAGCTGCGACGCTCTCTGAGGCGACAAAAGCCTGAACAGCCTCCGGGGTAAATATCTCAGATATTCCGTGGTACCCTTTAAGCACCTCACGTGCCCAGGTATGAACATCAGCTGCTGTGCCGAATAGTCCACTGTGGCCAGCTACTCCTCCCATTACCCAAGCGTTTTCATCCCATACCTCTCCAGCAATCAAGCGTCCTCTTCGTGGGCACCGACCCGATGGAGCAAACAACTCAACCGCAGGTTCAAGACCGCGCCGACGAAGAATCGTTAGATCAATGAAATTCAGGCTAGAAACTTTTAGCGGCGCTGCTACATAGCGCGAGTAAGCCTTTTCAAGAGGCAAACCCGTTATTATTTCACATATCTCGCCCAAAACAATAAAATTCGCATCGCTCTCAAGCTCGCGGGCACCCGGCTCGTATTTTAACGGCAGGTTATGAAAGTGTGTGTATGCATACTGCTTTGCTCCACTACTCGACAGTATACCTGGACGCGGACCAGCATTGGCTCTAACTAGCTCTTCGTAAACCGATGCTCCGCTTGGAAAGCCTGCTGAGTGTGAGAGTAGGTGCGCCAGCGTCATTGATGACTTCTGTCCGACCCCGAGGGCTTGGAGGAATCGCGACGCACGATCTGTTGGGGATATCTTTCCGGCGGATGCTAATCGCATCATCAGAGTCGCCGTACAGATCGACTGCGTGAGCTGCCCAAGATCGAACACCGTACCCATCGATAGCTGCTCATTGGCCTTATCGGCAACCTCTGACGATGGCAGCTTGTTACCAATGACGCACGAAACCGTCATCTTGCCTGCCACCGACGCAAGGACAACCGCGCCCGGTAGACTCCCCTCGACAACACCCTCCTCGAGAAGATTGGCGACCACAGCTGCGGCACCACTTCCGCGGGCTACGCCCTGCGTGCCAAACGGGCCGTAACCATCGTTATTGGCACTGCTAGGGGTTTGGTTCTCCGGCAATTTAGCTTTACCTGCTGGCTCCTGGGTGGATGACACTGGGCTAACTCCTTAACATTACGACAGCAATCCAACAGTATAGCCACTTTCGAGAGTAAAGGTCCACCGCGACCGGAACTATTGTACCTTGAACTTGCGGCGAATAGGCAGACTGGCTAGGCCCATATAACTTCTTTATTTCCTGGCTCCCCTTGAAATCCTCCCGAACGATGCGCATAAACAGGTCGCACTTTCGAGCCAGGCTTTCGGGAAATGCCCGGAGGTTGAGGGTTATATCCAATAGGGTATGCTCTCCTCGCCCAGCTAAGGCCGCAGAGACAGGTGTCGGTGCGGTCGGAACCGGTTGGGAAGTGTCACACACATACAGTACGTGAAGGTGTCTGGGTGTTATCAACGGTATTACCAAAGGTAGTACCAATAGTGGTACCCCATCCTTTTCTACATATCGGAGGTAAAGAGGCAATGAGCAGCAAGAAGAGCAAGATTCGGCCGTTACAAGACCGCATCATCGTAGAGCGTTTGGCTCCAGAAGAGAAATCGAGTGGCGGAATTATCCTCCCTGACAACGCCCAAGAGCGTCCACAGCGGGGTCGCGTAGTCGCCGTTGGTAAGGGCAAGGTTCGTGAGGATGGTACCGTTACGCCTGTTGACGTAAAGGAAGGCGACGAGATCCTCTTTGGAAAATACAGTGGTACAGAGGTTAAGGTTGAGGGCGCAGAGCTCTTGATCATGCGCGAGGATGATGTTCTCGGCGTGGTTCTGTAAATTTTAACTAAATAGAAAGGAAAAACGTATGTCAAAGGTATTAGAGTTTGGCTTCGAAGCTCGTGAGGAGATCCTCAAGGGCGTTAAGAAGTTGGCTGATGCAGTTCGCGTTACGATGGGACCCAAGGGTCGTGTTGTAGTTATTAAGAAGAGCTTTGGTGCTCCAACCGTTACTAAGGACGGAGTTACCGTTGCCAAAGAGATCGAGCTCGAAGGGTTCGAGGATATGGGCGCTCAGATGGTTAAGGAAGTTGCTTCCAAGACATCTGATATCGCTGGAGATGGAACAACAACTGCTACAGTTCTTGCTGACGCGATCTATCGCGAGGGCCTAAAGCTTGTAGCTGCTGGACACGATCCAATGTCACTCAAGCGTGGTATCGACGCAGCTGTAAAGACTGCTGTTGAGACCCTCAAGGGCATGAGCCGCGCTACTAAGGGCAAGGACGAGATCGCTCAAGTAGGAACGATTTCGGCTAACTCTGATCGTGAGATCGGAAGCATTATTGCTGAGGCGATGGAGAAGGTAGGTAAAGAGGGTGTTATCACCGTCGAAGAGGCTAAGGGTCTCGATACTACCCTTGAAGTTGTAGAGGGAATGCAGTTTGACCGTGGTTACCTCTCTCCGTACTTCGTAACTAATGCTGAGCGCATGGAGGCTGAGCTCGATAACGTTCTTGTGCTGATTCACGAGAAGAAGATTTCGAGCATGAAGGACCTGCTCCCTGTTCTTGAGCAGGTTGCTAAGTCCGGCAAGCCACTCCTCATCATCGCTGAAGAGGTAGAGGGTGAGGCTCTTGCAACTCTCGTAGTTAATAAGATCCGCGGAACGCTTAACGTATGTGCAGTGAAGGCTCCAGGCTTCGGCGATCGTCGTAAGGCGATGCTTGAGGATATTGCAGTCCTTACTGGCGGTAAGTGCATCACCGAGGATTTGGGCTTGAAGCTAGAGAACATCACGCTTCAGGACCTTGGCAAGGCTAAGCGCATCGTTGTCGACAAGGACAACACAACCATCATCGATGGTAAAGGCGCTGACGCTGACATCAAGGCTCGTGTCGCTCAGATCCGCTCGCAGATCGACAACACAACCTCTGACTACGATCGTGAGAAGCTCCAAGAGCGTCTCGCTAAGCTCGTAGGTGGTGTAGCAGTTATCCATGTTGGAGCTGCTACTGAGGTTGAGATGAAGGAGAAGAAGGCTCGCGTAGAGGATGCCCTCCACGCAACTCGTGCCGCTGTAGAGGAAGGTATCGTTCCTGGTGGTGGAGTAGCTCTAATCCGTACGATCGAGAAGCTTGATGCAATGAAGCTGGCTGATGAGTCACAGATGTTCGGTGTTAAGATCGTTCGTCAGGCTCTTGAGGCTCCTATGCGTCAGATCGCTACCAACGCCGGTGCAGAGCCAGCAGTGGTAATCGAGAAGGTTCGCAGCAACAAGGGTAACTACGGTTACAATGCTGCAACTGACGAGTACGAGGATATGGTCAAGGCTGGAATCATCGATCCAACCAAGGTAGTTCGTACTGCTCTGCAGAACGCAGCTTCCGTTGCTGGTCTGATGCTCACCACTGAGGCCCTGATTGCAGACAAGCCAAAGGAGGAGTCAGCAGCTCCAGCCGGCGGCATGGGTGGCATGGGCGGAATGGGTGGAATGGGCGGCATGATGTAATTGCCCCTGTTCAATCTAGACCGTAAAAAGTCAGAGAAAGCCCCTCGCGAAAGCGGGGGGCTTTTTTTTGCGTGAGTTCCAAACAAAGCCTGATTGTTGAACCTGCCTTCGTCAGTAAGTTAGCGACGCCGATGCTATAGTGACGTGCAAAAGTCCGTGCCAGTAAAACTGGCAAGGCGTTTGCTGGACATCACTATAGGTTGTTGTTTTGATTCGCATCCGCGAATCGATAGCGTTCTCCAGAAGTCGTAGCGAAATCCGGACTTCTGCACATCACTATAAGAGGCAAGACATCGGAATTCCCACAGCCTGATGCAGCTTACTGCCGCCGCGGTTTAGTTCTGCTACCAATACTTGAACCTAAAAAATGAGGCCGCGTATGAAAAGTCCATCAATTACCCTTACTTTTGCCCTAGCTCTTTCTGCAACTATCTCAACCGGGTGTGCCACTCGATCCGAAGTAGCAGCGATCCGAACCGATGTGATGGAGGCGCGTCGCAGCGCCGATCGGGCGCTGACGATCGCCGAAGAGTCAAATCGCCGTTCTGAACGAACCGAGGAGATGATCAATCGCAGTTTCCGACTTGGCATGCGCAAGTAAACGGCTCAAGATGCGGTGCTGCGCCAATTGGGGGACAGATGCTTCCTCCTAAGCGTCTGCCGTCTTTGCCTTGGGTAGTCGCATGGCGAAGCATGTCTGAGCTACTTTTTCGTCGAGATAAAGCTCTCCTCCATGATCTACCATGATGTTGGCTGATATACTGAGTCCTAATCCAGTACCCTTCCCTGGCGGCTTGGTGGTAAAAAATGGGGTCATGATTTTATCCCGTATCTCCTGAGGAACGCCTCTCCCGGAGTCAGAGACTCGAAGTTCGTACCACTTTTCAGATTCGCTCACTTCTAACCTGACCCACTGCTGCTGACCCTCAAGCGCTGCATCCTGTGCGTTACCAAGTAAATTGAGGAGCACCTGCGAAAGCTGCGAGCTGCGACAATCAACCAACCAATCAGCTGGAACATCATCACACACAAGCTCTATCCTTTTGGCGTCAAATCCAACACTACACAGATCAAGTGTCTCGAATACGATCCTACGCAACGACTCGGCCTTGAATTTATCTCTGGCTGTATCTCGGGAAAAACCTTTCAATTCTGCAACTATGGTACTGATCCGCTGTGTGCATGACTGAAGGCGAGCTGCCTGAGTGTCTACTAGCTCAACTGTGACCACGCCGCTGGCTGCGCTGCGCTTTAGGATCGTGGAAATCAGCGATATAGTAGATACGGGATTATTGATCTCGTGCGCGACGCCTGCGACGATCTGACCGAGAGTCGCCATCTTTGAGGCGTGCGCCATCGCCGCTATGCGTTGAGTTTCAGCTAGATGAGCCTGCACATGCTGGACCGCTTGCGCGAGCTGTTGACCAAGTAGCTCAAAAAAATGCAGGTAAGTATCTGTGCACAAGGGGTGCTGATCGCTGAGGAACTCAAGTATCGCCAGCACTCCGCCACTGTTTTTAACCGGCACCCATACTGCGCTGTACACCTTTTCAGTCCCTAACGCGGCAGCTCTTACAAACCCATCATCAGCCTTGTACTCAGAGACCCAAGAGACCCGATTATCTCTCTGTGTTGCGAGAGGTATCTCCTGATGCAACTCAACGCCTAGCTGTTCAGTGGCACCTCTAAATCTTTCAAGTAGCTCCGGATTCACCGAGTACCACACCGCTTTAGTCCCTACCTCCGGAGTTGTTAGGCCAAAAGGTACCACATGCCCCAAACTCCATCCTAAACCCCTGCAAACGATCTCTAGGCAGTCGCGATACACTAGCTCTTCACTCTCGTGGCGATAGAGCACGCTGGCCAAACCACATAGTGCAGCTGAGAGCTTCGTATCGTGCTGCAAAGCTTGATTGGCAGTCCGTAACTTACGATTAGCTACCTCCAGGTTTCTAATCAGTAACATACCGTCAAAGATGGAATCACCGATCTCGAAATCAGAGAAATCCAGGCCGAGGTTAGTCACATCGATTGACTGAGTCGCTGCCGGATGAAGTACGAATAAATAGCTCTGCGATTCTCCTTTACAGTTCACTACGTATCCGCGAAGCTGTGGACCATCACCGTGCAGACGTTTTAATACCAGCAGATCTCCCTGAAGGCTTTCAATTCTACCGGGCGTATATCCGTGTTTAGCCTGAGCGATTACCAAAAAATCCCATACTATTTGCCCACTGGTCATCTCGGCAAAAAGTTTTTTAAGGGACCTACCAATAATGATTAGACGCCCCTGCCCATCGCATACAAACGAGAATGGGTGCACCGCATGAAAGACATCATCGTCTAAGCTAAGTGTCATACTGCGAGAAATTCAATTTTAAACCTTATCCCTTCGGTAGCACTAGCAGATGGCAGCATATTGAGCATATTGATGGAGACCCTCTCACCGAACTTATCAGCTAGCCCCTGAAGCAGACCGAGGACCATTGGAGAAAGGCCCTGACGACTTGAGAAGTAGTGCACATGAACTGACGCTGCCCCCTCTTCATACACCTCGAAACGTGGCGGACATAGTTTTGGCATCACCGCTCCCATGTGCGCATGCATGCGGTTAAGGTTTCGCAGGCAAGAGCGAAAATCCTTGCCGAATAGGTCCATGATCGGCCCGTAACCTTGCTGAGCTGTAAATGTTACCCAGTAAGAACCGAAACGGAGCAGCACATCGCTCTCACTGATATTGAGTATCTCAGAAATCGAGCTAACTAATCGAGCTGTTGAGGCGTCGTCATAAGTTTGTAGGAGATCGAAATCGTCCGTTGCCATTCCTGCGTGAGCACATACCTCCCGCCAGGCATCAATACCAGCTTGATGACACACCATGTCCTTTAAGCCCTGATTGACTAATCCGTACATTGTCGGCTCCTCTTAAAAAAGCTTCACGTATCTAGGTGGGCAGCGGATGAATAGCCTTCAGGTAGCTAAGACTAGGGTGATTGCTGCGGCAGTATTCTTATCTTTGTTTGTACCGCATCCAGTACACACATCATTTCACTGTTGAATAGGTCAATCGTCCCCTACCTGATGACAAAAAGCCACCATAAATCGCGGTTATTCCACAGTTTCTGGCTAGAACACCAGTGCGCGGTATGATCGCCATCACACCCAACTACTGGCTCTGAGTTCATACAAAGGCTTGCAGGCCATTCAAAAAAGGATTCAGACTAAGGTGGTCCCTCCAGTTGGGGCTATTATGGGCAATTGCTTGGATTGGCATCTGCGAATCGATAGTGTGTCCTGAAGCCAGGATTTATCTGCTGACTTGTGGCGATCGCTAAACCCGGCGCGGAATAGCAGGGCGAGCACAGTGTGCCTTGTCCTTGCTCTTTGTGAGTGCTAGGAAGTACCTACTATGAAATCAACATTTTTATTATTTATCGCTTCTATTGTCGGACTCGGGGTGACTCAGGCTCAGGCTCAACAGTCTATCAGTGACTCACGCTTAAGCCAGGGCATCGTCGTATCGGGTGAGTGCCTCACAAAGGTTATACAGGACCGAGCCAGCGTTATTATCGGTTCAACTACGGTGGCCAAGAGCTCAAAGGAGGCATCAGAAAAGGTTATCAAGGCGCATGAGGCTTTGCGTGCACGAGTACTAGAGCTAAAACTCAATGATTTTATCTCTGAAACCGCCGATTACTCAGTCAATCAGGAGTGTTCTTACGACCAAGGTAAGCAGAGGTGTGAGGGTTTTCGGGCGCGATTAGCGACCCGCTTTGAGACCTCTGAGATCGGCCGAGTGGGGGATGTTATCGGTATTAGCTCGCAGCTAGGCTCAGAGGAGGTGTCGGAGCTTTCAACCTTTGCAGCACCGACCACCCTAAAAGCCGCTCGGGAGGGGTGCCTAGAGGTAGCTATGAAGAACGCCGCCAGCAAGGCGCAGATACTTGCGCGGGGTGCTGGTGTAAGTCTCGGTAAGTTACTGCTAGTTCGCGAGGCCTCGTCATCGGGTTCAGACCGACCGATCCCGTTAGCCAGACGATCCTTTGAAGCCGCTGCGATGTCTGACATGCCCAGCCCAAGTATAGACGCGCGCCCACTCGATGTAAGAGTGGAGGTCACGGCGCAGTACTCACTTGAATAAAGTAATGGCAGTCAGGCGCAGCCAAACTCAGCGACCGTAGGGCGGTTAAACCTAAAAACAGTCTTAATCTAAACAGGAGCATGCTACTGAATGCGAACGCAGCCGAGAAAAGTCGATTCTCGGTTGCGTTCGTACCGAGCGGAGCATGCCAGGGAGTGACTTTGTGAGCCTTAACCTCTGGTAATGGGAACAACCAATTCCGTTATTTCCCGCGCCAAAATAGTTCAGGATTGAAGGTCTAGCCTCTCAAACACGACATGGGCGGGCGATGACTTAATGCAAGACGCGTGCTAGCTTCTCCGGCTTCAGGGAGCATGCATTATGCAGGAAAATTCCAGCAGCCAAGATCGACGGGCCTACAGCTAAATCCGCTACCCCCTATGTATGCTTTAGGTGATATAGATGCAAGAGCCACTCCAGCGCGTCGATCCATGCCTTGCGCGCCTCAGGCAGCTCTACCTTGGCGAAGAGATCGTGATCCATCTCCGGCATTAGGATCAGTCGATGTAAAATATCTGCCTCGTTGAGAGCCAGCGCCATGTCCTGCGAAGCAGAATACGGCACATCGCAATCATTGGTGCCGTGAATAAGGACCGTCGGTGGGTAGCGTCGTCCGAGGTTGTGGAGGGGAGAAAGCTCACGCAAACGAGACTCAGAGAATTGACCGTCGAGCGCGTACTGCGGCCATGTACCAGTCTGCCGCAGATAAATATAGAGATCGATCCGTTCATCAAGTGACAGAAAGGGCGAGCCCTGCGCGAGACGCTGAGCAACATACGATACGTCCTTATACTTCCGGAAAAACTCGCTTGGCTCTCTGTACCAACAAGCGCTGAGATCTCCATACCCAGCAAATGCGCAGATCCCATCTACTAGGCGATCCCCTACGCCGCCTGCTAGTGCAAGGTAGGCCCCCGCTGAATAACCGGCGAGAATCAGCGGAAGCGAGGGATAGAGATCCCGAACAAATCGACATCCATCTCGCACATCGCCATGAATCTCATCAAGTGAGGCCTCCGAGAGTACGCGATAATCCAGAGAGACGATATCGAAATTGTTTCTAAGTAACAGCTCGACTACTGCTTCAGGCAGATCACTACGACCTCCAAGCAAAAGTGCTCCTCCGTGCAGAAAAGCTACGCAACCACGAGCGGTATTCGGCGCGCGATACCGATCTAAGTATAGCAGGATATCGCCGCATCTCTTGAACTCTACCGTTTCTGGCAGTCGCTGCACCAAATCGTTATCCAGCATTTTCCACCTTTCTCCGTGTTTACGCACTTTAAGAATAGTAAGTCCAGTTCTTTTTCTGCAAGTAGTTGCCCTACTTGGTTCGACGAGGCCGCGTCCGCGTTGCGCACGCTATCGACCTGCTAATGCAGATTACTTCAGGAAGAGAAGTTGTATCGCAGGAGCCATCCCCCATCCCCGACCACGTTTCTGTGGCGCAATCATCAGCTCCGGAGTAGTATCAAAAGCGATATGAGCCAGCCCCATACACCAATAAGCACCCCCTGGGAGGTCGACCACATCGGTATCGCTGTGACCGACCTAGCTTCAGCGATCTCTCTTTATAGCCAGTGTGCCCATACCTCGGTAACTCTAACCGAGCGTATCGAGCAACAAGGTGTTGAGCTGGCCTTCCTTGATACCGGTGGCTCAAAGATCGAGCTTCTGGCCCCGATAAATGATACCTCTACCCTAGCCAAGTTTATTGCGCGGCGTGGTACCGGGCTGCACCACATCTGTTACCGCGTTAAAGACATCAACGCCGAGCTAGCACGCTTGGCGGCACAGGGGCTTGAGCTAATAGATCATACCCCTCGTCACGGCGCAGGTGGCACCAAGATAGCCTTCATATCGCCCAAGTCATGTTTCGGTGTATTAACGGAATTATGTGAATATCCACCGGTTTAAGCCGGTTTGGAGTAGTTAATCGATAGATGTTAACCTGACCCCGGATTAAGAGTGCCCTACTAAACGGACCGTGGTGATGTTATGAGATTTATTACCGGTTACATATTTCTTGTTTTGTTATTGCCATGTGCGTGGGTGTTGCCAGCTGACGCCCAGGAATCGGCCTGCGAGGCCAAGATTCGGGACTGCTTCTCTCTGTCTAATTCGCAGCGCTCGGTATGCTTCCAGGTGACCTCTCGGCTTGAATCGTGTCGTGGAACCCCTGATGGCATTCTTGCGGCAAAACGTGGTGCCTACTCATCTTTTGCCACCCCTGAAGCACTCGAGGATCAAGCTGATTCGGCTCCAGACCCTATTTTCTTTGATAAGGAATGTGTCGATAACTTCGATAGTGTGTGGCTGAGCCACCTAGTAAATGATGACCACTCCCCAGAGACCTGTGAACATCTGCTGGGGGTACTAAATGAGTGCTCACGACAGCCGGCCTTTGATCTGCCGCGACCGTAGCCGGGCCTTCTTAGCATGTATGACGCTAAAGTTCGGTTGACGCCACTTATGGTGATGTGTAAAAGTCCGTGCCAGTGGCATTGGCAACGCTTTTGCCGGTCATCACGATAGCCTGTAAATTTAGCTCTTTACCTATGACGACCACTTCAAATCCACTTGTCGGCTTGGTGATGGGCTCTTCCTCTGACTGGGAGACCCTTGAGTCCACGGCTACCACCCTTACGGCCCTTGGTATTGCCTTCGAGGCCAAGGTTGTCTCGGCGCACCGGACTCCGCACCTCCTTGTCTCATACGCTGGCGAGGCGGCTGACCGCGGGCTCAAGGTCATTATAGCTGGAGCCGGTGGTGCAGCACACCTTCCCGGAATGGTGGCCTCGATGACGCACTTACCGGTTATCGGAGTACCCGTTGAATCTAAAGCACTGCACGGCTTAGACTCCCTGCTTTCAATCGTGCAGATGCCTGCTGGTATCCCCGTGGCAACGGTTGCAATCGGAAAGGCCGGGGCTACCAATGCCGCTCTGCTCGCAGCTAGTATTCTGGGGCTTAACAACCCAACGGTATCTCAAGCTCTACAGAGCTATCGAACAAAACAAACTGAAGATGTTCTGAAAGCACCCTTCCCTCCGGCTCTAGCTAAATCGTAGTCAAAGCAATAGGCCCCCATGAAAATCGGCATCTTGGGATCTGGACAACTTGGTAGGATGCTAGCTCAGGCCGGCTCCGAGCTAGGCCACACATTCCTATTTTACGATTCAACTGCAAGTAGTGCCACTGCTGGCCTCGGACCAATTACCGAGGCACCATTCGATGATCGCTCTTCTCTACGCCAATTTGCTAGCGGCTGCGATGTGGTTACTTACGAGTTTGAAAATGTGCCGTGCGAAACCGCGCACTTTCTTCAGGGGCTCAAACCGGTATTTCCCCCACCAATGGCACTCGAAGTGTCTCAGGACAGACTTACTGAGAAAGAGTTCCTACAAAAGTTAGGCATAGGCACTCCCCGTTTCCAGCCCGCATCATCTGAGAAAGAGCTGGGCGAGGCCTGTGCGCTACTCGGGTACCCCTGCATCGCTAAAACCCGTAGGTTTGGCTACGATGGTAAGGGGCAGTATAGACTCAATAACGCTGGTGACGTTTCTGCTGCTTGGAAAGCGCTTCAAGGCGCTCCTCTGCTGGTTGAAGGATATGTACCGTTTTCTCGGGAGCTTTCGGTTATAGCTACGCGCGATCAGCGTGGTGCAATTGCGCTCTACCCGTTAAGCTACAACGTACATATTGACGGCATCCTCCATCGTAGCGAGATTCCAGCCCCGGATGTCTTAGCATCTGTGCGTAACCTGGCATACTCAGCGGTCACTAAGGTCTTGGAGGCTCTGAATTATGTCGGCACCCTTGCTATTGAACTGTTTGAGGTGCGGGGCGAGATACTCGCCAATGAGATGGCCCCACGGGTACATAACTCGGGCCACGCAACTATCGAGGGGATAAACACCAGCCAATTTAGCAATCACATCAGAGCGATCACCGGAACACCACTGGGAAACTCAGACCCTGTTTCGAGAGCTGTCATGTACAACATAATCGGTAAAGTTCCGGAGCTGAAAGAGGTGAATAGCCTCCCTAATGCGTTCGTCCATCTATACGGTAAATCAGAGCGCGCTGGCAGGAAGCTGGGTCACATCACTCTTCTTAACCCTTCAGAGGCCGAGGAGGCGCTGGTGGACCGACTGTGTACGCGCTAGCATAGTCAGAGAATGAGACGTTTTTTCGACAGCCTACTTTATATTTCGCTCCTAGCGATACCACTGCCGTCCTCGGCCACACCGGTACGCCAAGAGCTAGTGAGAGATTCATCGCAGATCACCTTCGCGGTGCAATCACCCAATCCGACTCTAAAGATGAACGGTTCATTTCAGGATTTTCGCGGCCGCTTTGATTTCAATCCTAATCGCATCACCGATTCGTCCCTTGAATTAACCCTAAACCTATCGTCTCTAAGCCTGCCACCAGAACAGATGATGCAAGCCCTACTGGTACAGGGAATCATCTCTAGAGTAGCCCCTAAATCAAACACTTTCCGTAGCGCTCGAATTGAACACACTCAAGGCAACTCTTACCTTCTTCACGGCAACTACACCTGGATGAATAAGTTAAAAAAAGTGACGGTGCCAATCACCATCCAGGAAGCATCGTCAACTCTGACGAGAGTTAATATCTTTCTTGAGGGCTCGTTTGTTAATCGCGATATTCCCCAGCAATTTGAGGCTCTCGCTGCGAGTGCCAAAGGTACTGAAGGCTGGACCAAAGGAGTGCTAGTGTTCTCAGCGAATGGCTCAGGCCAGGATGACCGATAGGCGTATGACATCTGTTTTTCCATCTACAGCACAGATTGAACGCGCAGCTGGACTCTTGAGGGCCGGCAAGCTGGTTGCTTTCCCAACTGAGACAGTCTACGGACTCGGCGCGGATGCCACTAACGACACCGCCGTTAGAGCGATATTTGCCGCCAAAGGACGACCATCAAACAATCCGCTAATTGTGCACGTGGCTTCATTTGATGACCTACTGCGATGCGCTGACAGCTCAAAAGCCTCCAACCCAGTGCTGCTGCAGAACCAATTAGAGGCCCTGAAGCCACTTTGGCCAGGTCCACTTTCAGTAGTTGTGCCAAAAGCCGCGCACATTTGCGAGGCGGTATCAGCCGGTGGCACCACCGTGGCACTGCGTATTCCGCGACATCCAACGGCACTGCGGCTAATTACTGCGTGCGGATTCCCAGTAGCCGCACCGAGTGCCAATCCTTCATCGTATATCAGCCCGACAACCGCACAACACGTTAGAGATAGTCTTGGTGATGTAGTCGCTGACATACTCGACGGCGGTCCGTGCACTGTAGGCATTGAGTCAACTGTGCTCTCTCTGGTGAGTGACACACCAACTGTACTCCGGCCAGGAGCGATCACAGCTGCTGAGCTCTCATCTCTGCTGCGTTCTTCCGTACGTAGTATGCTTGATGTTCGCAGAGACGACACAAAGCCCCTGCTCTCTCCAGGACTCCTTGCAAAACACTATTCACCGCGCACTCCAGTGGTACTCCTACCAGCACTTGATTTAAATCTCTGTCATGGCCGTCGAATTGGAGCTGTAGTATTTTCGAACAATACCGAGCTAGCATTCACGCCAGAGGTAAAGATAGTGCTCAGTGAAAAAAACGAACTGACCGAGGTTGCAGCAAAACTATTCGCTGCTCTTCGTGAGCTTGATATCCTGGGTCTAGATTCCATAGTAGTGGACACCTGCGAGCCGATCGGCCTTGGAGCTGCCATTATGGATCGGCTTTTGCGGGCGGCACAGGGCTAGGCGCCCTTTTAAGCGCTGCTCTAATTACCCCCAGTGCCTGTAGACCTTCGATCGGGCGCGTCCCCGGTTGGAGTCCCAAAGCTGTTTCAACTACTGTACCCGAGTCCTCTATACAAGCCGGAATACATGGAAACGGCTCGCGAGCACAGGCAATAATAGAGAAAAGCACAGGGTCACTTTCACGAATCGCCTCTGCTGCTTCGAGCGATATTTTTCTAGCCTCGGCTCGTAGTGATAGGATATCAGTGAGGCCTAATCGATATAGCTTTCCCAAACCCAGCACTCTGTAGGCATCGTGCACCGTGCGATCGCTATCCTTCACTAGCTTTTCTAGCGCTAAGTTAATCGCACCCTTAATTCTTTCACACATATCGAGCACCTTTTCCTGATCGGAAAAGTCGACACCAAATCGCACCACAGCTGCGTTTAATACGTAGGTGAACTCCATCTCGACTACTTCATGATCCTCGGTGCGGCGTAGAAGCTCTGCAAATAGCTTTGAAGACCGCGCCTCATAGAGTAGGGGCTCCACGGGACGCACATCCTCGATTACTTTATGAACCCGCTGCTCGTGAAGATCTGCAAGAGCCTCATTAAAGGACAACGGCGCGTGTATCTCCGCTGCTACTTCAGGCTCGGGCACTCCCTCTGCTGCAATCCGCTTAGTGCGTTCTTGAAACGACTCCTCCTCAAGCATTGAGACAGTGGCTACTGATGGGGTCGCTAACAGCTGGTAAAACAACTCAGCGTTGGTCTCGAAGATCATCGCTAACAGTCGTGCCAAGAGAAAGTGGTGGTTCTCGTCATCTGTCGAGATTCCGATCCACGTAGAGCCTTTATCCGGAGTATGGAATCCTGGGCCAGGCGCCTGGTCGGTGGGCTCATCAAAAACCTTGGTTTCAACATATTTACCGATCAGGATCGCTACAAGTTTCAGATCAATACACTTGAGTATCTTCTGCAACAACTCAAGAGAATCGCCCTCATCTGTCAACGCCAGCCACTCCCACAGCGCCTCCTCATTCAGGGTATCTCCATGCCAGAGATCGAGGTCGGTGAGTAATCGGCACTGCTCAAGCGAGGCCATCATGATCAGGTCGCAGCAAGAGCTCATCCCTAGCTGCTTAATAACCATAAACAGACTCTGCACCGGAAGTTGGCGCACCATCTGCTCAGGAGCCTCCGCTTCAAAGATAGCCTTGTATAGTTCGCGACAGGTATGGCCCCGAAACGGTGCTGCTACTGGCGTGGTATCTGAATTGGTCATTTATACACCGTACTCTAGCAGCTCTACTGCACTACTTGCGTCACGCACTCAGGCGCTCTTAGCCACTGTTGCAGCAGCTGCACCCTTTGCTGGCGCCAGAGTCATATGAATCTGACGTCCTCCCATGATCGATTCCTCGTCGACCACTGCGATGTCTGCAAGCGCCTGCTTGATCTGCTGGAGCTTCTCTTTGCCGAGATCAATGTACATCGCCTCTCGTCCCTTAAAGCGCATAACGAACTTCACTTTGTCTCCCTCGCCCAGGAACTCACGCGCTTGCCTAAGCTTAATCTCTAGGTCGCCGGTATCTGTACGGTACCTAAGGCGCAGCTCCTTGATCGTGGTCTCTGAACGGTTCTTGCGAGCCTCAGCCTCCTTCTTCTGCTCTTTATACTTGAACTTGCCGTAATCGAGGATCTTGCACACTGGCGGCTTGGCCTGTGCTGAAACCTCGACAAGATCAAGCTCTAGCTCCTGAGCTTTGGCGAGCGCATCGCGGATTGAAAGCACTCCGAGTTGCTCTCCTGTTGGAGATATGACTCGGACCTCCTTCGCCTGTATGAATTCGTTGATTCGATGAATATCGGGTTGAACTGGCGGGCGCTTTCCGCGCATTCCGCCTCTGAACGGGGGCTTGGTACCAAAGGGTTTCAAAAAACAATTCCTCCTACTGTTTGTTTATGTGGCCTGCTTACCTCTACTGAGAGGTTTATCAGCCGACCACTCCTGCTAAGCGTAACCATTGACTTAACTTAAATCAAGCGGTTAGCAAGGGCATCGAACTCATCCTAGACCTATTAAAAAGCACCAGCCGCTACGGGGCTAGGCTCCCCAAACGCAGGGCGTGCGGGGTGCCCATGGCAGAGTATATGGCCTTGGAGAGCAAATTACGGTTTTTTCTTGGCTGACTTAGCTTTGTCAGCTGTCGAATCCGCAGCCTTTGGCGCTCCTTTACCATCTCCTTCCTCGTTCTTAGATGAGCCTCCGGCCGCGGCCGATGCCCCATCTGGGGCTGCCGAGCCTTCCAGGGTCCGACACGTGGCATCACTAGAGTCGATCGCTAAACACCGACCCTGCTGCGTTCGGCACTCATCAATCAACGCCTCTTCAACCTTAGCTCGCGCCGAAAAACTCAATGAATTCAACGTTGAAGCCTTGATTGACATCTTTGTTGAAACGCAGTCGCCAAAACTCTCGTGATCGCGCCGACAACGTTCATGGGCCCGTGATTTCTGACGGTTAACCTCTATCAGTAGCCCAGCTTTGACGGCGGCCTCGTCCTTTCCGCGGCGCTCCACTGAGGCAAATCGGACCCTTTGCTCTCCCGGCTGCCCAGCTTTAAGTGCCGTATCGGTGGCTCCCGGACCAGGGGTAGTGTTTGCTTCGGCCGCCGGTTTTGTAGGCTCTGTAACCTGGGGCAACTCACCAGCGGACTTTGACTCCACCCTTACCCAGCGATACGAAACCTCGGATACACAAGCCACCTCTGCCGCAACTGGCCAGGCAGACAGGATGGCGAACTGGAGGGCAAGAAAACGGATTTTTTGCTGATATTTTTGAAGCATGATCTGAATTATGGGGACGCTCCCCTCGTCATACTGTAACGAGCTCACTGAGGTGTGGCAAGGTGCATCTAAAGGCTACTCGCATCACTGGGCTGGTCGTTTTGCTGCTATTTGGTGGCAAGAGTAAGAGAGCATACGAAAACTCAGGAAGAGCAAAAAAGAAGGGGATAGAGATGGACGAGGTTAGTGGTGGTTTTGTTGCAGATTTTGACCGTGATTTTGACCAGATTTTCAGCGCACCCAATATGACTGGAACGCCTGAGAGGCGACTACTCTTGGCGATCCTTGAGCGCGCTATTCTCGATTACGTTGGAAATGACCCGCGTGAAGTCGAGGAAGCAGAGGAGTGGCTCTTTGGAAGCTTGGAACAAGGACTAAAGGCTCAATTCTCATTCTCTTGGCTCTGTGAACAGCTCGACCTTGATCCAGTTAAGATATCGCGGCGGATTAAAGCCATGCCACGCAGAGGCAACCGCAAGATCGCTCCGTGGTACTTTGCCAAAGAGGAGCTCGCTGTAGCGTAACAGAGCGTAAATTGACCGAGGCGATTTGCAGCGGCTGCTAAGGCCCTTTAGCAGCGCTGTTAGTGAAAATACCGAACCCCGACTCGTGCAGGGTGTGCTGGGATCGATCGAGTTGCTGTGTAGTCATTTAGCTTCCACATGTCACCCATCAGAAAACGGGCGGCAAAGTTTCCGACCTCTGTCTTCCCCGGGCCACGACGTTGTCCGATCTCACGAGACACCACCGTTGCGAAGCTAAATCTACGGATAGCTTTTGTGCGTGGCAGGAAGTAAAGCGTACTGGCGATTCCAGCCAAGAACGTCACCGCTAGCACCGCCGGCATGAAAGCCATAGTGAGGTCTCCGTGCCAGACAAAACCTGCGGTCACCAGCGCAGCGGCAAGCACGAAAAGAAACAATCGACCACGCCAGCATGGTTTAGATTTTCTAATAAAGAGGCTCTCGTCACTTACTCCAAGGTCGAGCAGATCATCGAGATAGGTTTCCAACACCTCTACTGGAACAAATGAAACGGCAGCCGAAAAGTCTTTGAGGCCTCGGGTGCTGGGTATCAACGCAGGGCAGCCACAGCTTTCATAGGCGACTAACCCTCGGCCTATCATCCGATACTGTTCAAGAAGTTTGTTGCATCCCCCAAAAGGGTGCAGTGACGGGGGCTCTGAAGACCTCGCGAGATTCATTAGACGATCAGAGCACAGACCACAATCCCACACAACTGGGGGCCTCACCCTAAGAAACGTTTATAACTACAGCACGTTATCGGCGCCCGCTGTTTTTAACCGGCACCGGTACTGGTTTCAAACCAAGAAGGGCTGCAATTAACGCCTCGAAAATATTAAAGATACTTGTCATGCCGACTCCGCTCCAGCCAACCTTATACTTCTTATTATACTAGGTTAGATGTTCGGCGTGTCTCAGAAATTCTTTAATTTTGTAAAATTTTACAGCAGAAATCTTGGTAAGTTATTGATGAGCCATACACACGTCTCTGGACCATCTCTCAGCATCTCCCTTACAGCCCAGGCTTTGTCATTGCCATCAGGTCAAGTAGACGCTCCAGCTCAGCCTCAGGAAGCAGCTGCATCTCGCGAGCCACCTGACGTACCGTCTTGTCCTCTTTCATAGCTCGCTTTGCCAGCTCTGCCGCCTTGTCGTACCCGATTTTAGGGGCCAGCGACGTCACAGTGGCTAGGCTCTTTTCAGCCAGGTCGAGACAGCGCTCCTCGTTTGCAGTAATGCCTGAGACACATTTTCGCGTAAAGTTTCGAGCTGTGTTCGCCAACAACTCGATCGACTCGAGCAGATTATACGCCAATACCGGCATCATTACATTCAACTCAAAGTTACCGTGCTGGCCACAAACAGCTACCGTTGTGTCGTTACCCATTACGTGGGCGCAGGCCATCATCACAGACTCACAAATTACCGGATTCACCTTAGCTGGCATTATGCTGGAACCAGGCTGAATCTCCGGTAGATATATCTCTCCAACTGCGCAGCGAGGTCCCGATGAAAGCCATCTAACATCGTTGGCGATCTTCATCAGCGATACTGCTACCGTGCGTAGTTGACCGCTTACCTCGACCGCTACATCCTGAGTAGCCTGAGCCTCAAAATGATTCTCGGCCTCGCGAAACGGCGCGCCGGTTTCAGTCGCTATGGTCTTAATCGCTGTGGCTGCAAACTCAGGGTGCGTATTTAATCCTGTCCCTACGGCTGTTCCTCCTAGTGCCAAACCCAAGAGCCCCTTTGATGCTCCCTCAATACGGGTAATGCCGTGCTTGATCTGGGATGCGTAACCACCGAACTCCTGCCCCAGGGTGATCGGAGTAGCGTCCTGAAGATGCGTACGTCCGGTCTTGAGAACGTGCTCAAACTCCTTACTCTTCTTGGCTAGCGTATCGTGCAACTCTTTCAAAGCCGGGAGTAGTCGGGCAACCGTTGCCTGGTATGCAGCTATATGAATAGCCGAAGGGATCACATCATTTGACGACTGACAGTTGTTGACGTGATCATTTGGATGAATAAAACCACGCTCTCCCTTGCCCTTGCCAAGTATCTCAAGTGCACGGTTAGCTATAACCTCGTTGGCATTCATGTTGGTTGAGGTGCCAGAGCCAGTCTGAAAAACATCAACTACAAAGTGCTTGTACAGTGTGCCATCGACCACCTCTCTGGCTGCTTTGACGATCGCTGCGCCACGCTCCTTGTCCAGTAAACCGAGCGCCATGTTAGCTTCGGCTGCCGCGAGCTTAATCGTTCCGAGGGCGCTGATGTAGCTCTGAGGCAAGCGCAACTCGGAGACTTCAAAATTAAGCACGGCTCTCTGCGTTGAGGCACCCCACAGGGCGTCTGCCGGCACCTCCATCTCTCCCATTGAATCGCGCTCTATTCTGGTTGACATACACAATCCCCCTGTTTGACTTGAATATTGCCGAGGATACCGCAGCTAAACGGCTGAGAAAAGGGCCCCTGACCGGGTGATTGCCCTCGCTCCCAAAGGCTACTATACTCGGTCGAATTGACGATTCTTGCTGAAGGAATGTTCTTATGAAGACCCGCTTACTGATTAGCTCTATAGCTCTTTGCTGTTTCTCTGTTATCGCTTCCGATTGTCAAGCTGAGGTGCGCATCGCCACAGTGGACGTGGCAAGGATTATCAATGAGGCTCCGGATGCCAAAGCCAAGAAAAAGGAGCTTGATTCAGCTTCCGAGGAGGCTAAGAAAAAATTAGAGGCTCGAGGCAAAGACCTTCAGGCTCTCAAAACTAAGCTTGAGGGACAAAAAGTTTCGGCTGAGTCGAAAGAGGCCGAAGCGTTTCGCGAAAAGGCGCGCGATTTTGAGCGCATGCGAGCAGACATGAAAGCTGACCTTGAGAAAAAATACATGAAGGTCAACAAAGAGCTATCCGATAAGGTCATGGCAAAGATAGAAACATATGCCAAGGCTAACAACTATGATTTGGTGATTGATAAGAGCGACAAGTATCGCGGTCCCGTGCTCTTCGGTAAGCCATCTGCCGACATCACTGACGACATTTTAGACAGCTTATAAGCTAAAGCTTTTAGGCAGCACAGCGCGCGGCCTACGATATTTCACCATTTTTTAGGTGTGCAACCCGGCCGAGCGGGTGTTAATACGCCATGTTACCTGTTGTGACACCCAAAAGCGCGCCTAAACCTGCAGCAACTCTGCCCTGCACCCGACGAACCCTGTATGCGTACGGGGCATGTCTTATTACTACTAGCATTGTTGAATGCTGTGACCTCCTCCTGTGTGGTATCTGCCGAGCAGGTCATGTCAACGCGTGAGCGCAGCGCAGCTAAGGTCCTTCGACTTGTCAGCAACAATCCTCAACATTCGTTAGCACTACGTGAACAAGCTAAACCACGGGCCGATGATAAAAAGCTACCTGCGGTAAAACCACTTCCATCTTTAAGGGATTTAGGTCTAAACCTCGATTCGTCGAGTGTAGCCAAGCGCAACGAACTTGAATCATTATCACTACAGCCTTGGACACCAGGACGGGGCGCGGTTGGGGTAAAAGTAGAGGTTACCTGGTAGGTAGAGCTGGACTCTTGTCCATTACTCGGTGATTATACCAGGATGGAAGGTGCAACACCTGGCACACATCTTGAGGCGACGCTAAAGCAACATTTCGGCTTTGAGTACTTTCGTCCGCTACAACGGGATATAATCTCTGAAACACTCGCTGGAGGTGACGTTGTAGCGTTATTACCCACCGGTGGCGGAAAGTCGATCTGCTATCAACTCCCTGCCCTTCTCCGGGATGGCTTTACCCTGGTTGTATCGCCTCTGATTGCACTAATGAAGGACCAGGTGGACGGCTTGATTGAGAATGGAATTCAGGCCGCATACCTCAACTCTAGCGCAGATGAGGAAGCTGCGCGTGAGACCTGGCGCAAGCTCTATCGTGGTGAGTTAAAGATTCTGTACCTATCTCCAGAGAGACTTCTACTCGACGGGATGATTGAGAAACTGGTTAGCCTGAATCTTTCGTTTGTGGCGGTTGATGAGGCTCATTGTATATCGTCATGGGGACACGATTTTCGCCCTGAGTATCGGGCGCTGAAACGAATTCGCGAGAATTACCCTAACATTCCGATCCTGGCACTAACAGCATCCGCAACTGACCGAGTACGTCAGGACATCGTGGAGATGCTGGGAATACATGAAGCTAAGTTCTTCATTGCCAGCTTTAATCGTCCCAACCTCTCATATCGTGTGATTCCGCGGATGAATCCGACTAAGCAGATTCGTGAGATTCTAAAGGATCACAGCGACGAGACAGGGATCATCTACTGCCTTAGTCGAGATAGAACGGAGAGTGTAGCACAGGAGCTATCCAGCCATGGAATCAAGGCAAGCGCCTACCATGCTGGTCTTTCTGCGGAGCAACGCGCCAAGCGACAAGACCAATTTGCGCGCGACGAGATACGCGTCATGGTTGCCACGATAGCTTTTGGTATGGGGGTTGATAAGCCGGATGTTCGCTTTGTGATCCACCATGATCTGCCCAAAAATATCGAGAGCTATTACCAAGAAACTGGTCGAGCTGGTCGCGACGGATTACCGAGTGAATGTGTTCTGCTGTATAGCTCTGCGGATGCTGCGAAACTTCGCAATTTTATCGATGAAGCATCTGATCCTCTAGAGCGGGAGGTAGCCGGTAAACAGCTCTCGCAGCTATTACAATTCGCTGAAAGTTCCGAGTGTCGAAGGGTGGCCCTACTGCGTTACTTTAGCGAGGAATACCGAGATAGCGAGGGCAATATAACCTACTCGTGCGGGGCGTGCGATAACTGCCTCTCTCCGCGCACCGAGATCGACGCGACGGAGTTAACCCAAAAGATACTTTCGTGCGTTATGCGTATTGCCAAGCATAGCGGTTTTTCAGTGGGCTTAGCGCACGTAGCCGACGTTCTGACCGGTGCCAATAATGAAAAGGTACGCAGGTGGCACCACGAGACACTCTCCACATACGGTATTGGAAGAGGACGCCCAAAACCTGAGTGGCTTTATTATGGACGTGAACTAATATCTGCTGGACTACTTAGAATCAACCCAGACCGTTTCAATGTTGTGGAGATCACCCCTGAGGGGTTAGCGGCGCTGAGGGAAAAGCGCACTATTATGCTCAAGGCTCCGTTGGTCACTTCGCGACTGACTGTTGAAAAGAAGGCACAGCAACAGAAAAAGCTGGGAGCAATCGATTACGACCTAGCTGCATTTGAGAAGCTGCGCACATGGCGCATGCAAACTGCCCGGGAAAAAGGGCTACCAGCATACATGATATTTAGCGATGCCACTCTTCAGAATATCGCTGCGTATAAGCCTTCATCTCTATCCGGCTTGCGCGGCATAAGTGGGGTCGGTGATAAGAAGCTCTCGCTTTATGGAGAGGAGCTTTTACGTGTACTAAATGGCTAGCCCGGAAATTTCATACGCTTAAGCACATAGGAGTTTGTTGTCTTCTACGGCGCAACTTGGCTACGCCAAGATTGCGCTCGCCCAGCAATTCTCATTCATTTTTTTCAAAAATGAATGAGGCTGGGTTTATGCGGGTTAGAACACGTCGTAGACAAACTCAGCGCGTACTTGCGTATCAGGATGCAGACTTTTGTGTACTGGGCAGGTCATGCCAGCTCGCTCTAGTTTCTGGCGATCGGTTGCTTCAAGCTGCTTGGGTAAATGAACTTTGAGCACGAGCTCGGCTATCCGACGTGGATCGCTTCCCATTATCTTCTCTACTTTGAAATGCGCTCCATTGAGTAGGATGTTATGTCGCTCTGCAAAAAGCACCATGGTGGTCAAAACACAAGAACCAAGGGCAGCACCAACTAGGTCGGTTGGTGAAAAAGCTGTCCCTTCCCCACCGTTATCTTTTGGAGCATCAGTTATGATCTTTGTCCCCGAAGGTTCGTGTGTCAACTCAATTAGCTTGCCGCCGACGTAGCGACCTTGCATGTTAACTCCCATGTTATTTTGGCCTCCCCTATTCCGTTACCACAGACTCAACATTACCAACATCAGGAGTCTCTTCACTCCCCACATCTTCGTCATCCATTCCATCGGTGAGCAGCCCCTGGCGATACTGATAGTAAGCTCCCTGGGCAAACAGATAGTAGTCAACTGAGCTCTCCTTGCCTGCTTCAATCGCTTGTAAGAGACCAGCTCGTGTGTGGACCGCTTTAACACCTAAAGCTGTCGCGGCGATCGCCACCTTAGTTCCCGAAGATAGTGATGAGTATCCGACCCACCCGATCGGATCGAGAAAGGCGTCAACGAGTCGACCCACTCCGTCACGGACATTTGATGGACCAAGAAATGGCAGCACTATGTACGGGCCCGCCGGGACTCCGTGGTGCATCAGAGCTATCCCGAAATCCTCTTCGTGATCCGGCAATCCGTAATCTTTGGCCATATCAACAAAACCGAGAATCCCGATCGTTGAGTTAATCAAGAACCGCCCCGTGTGATCGAGCGCTTGTTCAAACTTGCCCTGAATTATGTCGCTCACCAGATAGGAGGGGTAGCGTAGGTTAAGAAAGAAGTTTTTAATACCAAGCTGAATCGGATCGGGTACGTTATTCTTGTACGCTCTTGCTATCGGCTCCATTACGTGAATATCAAGAGTGTCGTTCACATCAAAGATGAAGCGATTGACTGGCTCTGCCGGGTCATAGGGCTCCTCAGGCTCACTGTATGCGGGCGCCGCACTAACTAGTGTTGCGCACACCACTATCGAAGCCAGAGCACGGGCTGATCGCATTCCGCGAAATATACGCAACGCACATTCAAAAATCGGATAAACCATAAGACTCCTAGATCCTCCTACCCGTTATGGGTCTCTCTTTTAAAATTACCTGACAAGCCCTTTGCACTATAGGCCAACAGCCCAGCTGCAAGAACGGATATCGCCTTCTGCGTATCTAATTCGTTTAATACGAACGCGATCCGAATAGTGCGGCGTCCCATTTCACGGTGCATATAGAACCCTGCGGCAGGCGCTACAAATGTTGTTGCACCGTTATGCTCAAAGTCAGTGAGCATATATGTGGCAAAAGCCTCAGCATCCTCCACGGGCAACTGCGCCAGCAGATAGAATCCTCCCTTGGGTATAAAAACCTTTACCCCTGGTATCGCTTTTAGAGCAGCCACAGCTGCATCTCGTCGCCGGTTATACTCACTATGAGCTTCTTTAAGATAGTTATCACCTACCGTGCGTAGCATATGCGCTGCAGCATCCTGCTCGATAGTTGGCGCCGCAAGGCGCGCCTGAGCGATATGGAAAGCTGCCTGCATTAACTCCCTATTCCAGGTAAGCAGACACCCGATACGAGCCCCACACAGGCTAAACCGCTTCGAGATACTATCGACTACGATGACGTTCTGGTCTTTGGGTGAGAGTTCAAAAACACAACGTGGACGCAACCCGTCAAAAACGAACTCGCGATACGTTTCATCAACTATCAGAAAGAGATCTTCCTGGTGGCAAAGATCAAGTAACATTCGTAGCTGCTCATCATCACATACTGAACCGGTAGGGTTATTCGGATTGCACACCAAGATCGCCCTGGTATAGGGCGAGATAAAACGCAAGATATCCTCACGAGATGGAACTACTGTGCCCGACTCAGGTGGACACGGTAGTGGCACTAGACGCACACCCGCAATAGAAGCAAATCCGATATAATTGGCATAAGTGGGATCAAATATAAGGATTTCGTCTCCTGGATCACAGCAAACCATAAAGGAAAATATAAGCGCTTCACTTGCCCCCACGGTAATCAACATCTGCTCCGGAGTGGCCCCTAGCGAATAGCCTCTATTTAGGTAATCACACCAAGCCCTGAGCAACTCAGGACTCCCTTGAGACGCTTCATAGGCAACTACAGGCTTAATTGCTCGGTCGATACCAGCGATAAACTCGTTGGGCGAGCGCAGATCAGGTTGACCGATATTTAATCGGTACACGTGAGTGCCGCGATTAGCGGCTTCTTGGGCAAGACCTGCCAATTTTCTAATCGGCGATGGCGGAGTCTTCTCAGCGCGGTGGGAAATCTTGATGGCAGACATAATCCTACTACAGTTAAGGGACAAAAAGGGCCTCTTGGCCCTGGCTAACCCTAATCGCTTAAGCGACTAGGTATACAACACCAACTAGGCGCTGGCGATTAATAGCTACCGGGGTAGGATAATTCAACGAGTTTAGGAGAGAAAGTCGAATTTATCTCCTATCCGTTTCAAAATTTCAGCTACCTCTTCGATCTCCCCTGGCTCTAGCTTTCGCGTCAGAGGACATTTAGTAAGTAATAGGCTCAAAGTGCTGCGTGACTCAAAGAGACTGCTGGGGTTGGAGCTATTCAAAACCCGCTTCTTCATCTCCTCAAAACTTCTTTGCATGGCCCGATCAGCTGCAACAGCCTCAGTATCTTCAAGCCTTAAATCCGACCAGTGACCGCACTTCGCTATAAGTACTTCCTGATTGGAGTCAACGCGCAGCTCAAGAACTTCTTGGTCGCCCTGCTTCACTATACAGCGAGCTGGTGTGGCAGTCCTGCCGGCTAAAAAATCACTGAGCCAGCCCAGCCAGTTTTTCTTATTCTGCTGGGAGATAGTGAACGATAAATCGCCGTCTTTAAATACTACCTCAGATGAGTTTTGTTGAACACAAGCACGGCACCCAGGATATTTAAGCTCAAGTCCTACTCGTCCATCTGCGGTGGCTAGTTCCGCCGCTAGGCTCCCAACAATTGTGCCTAGTTTTTCTGTGTATTCTTTTAAATATTTTAAACCCTGCTTAGGGTCATGATTAACGTTGCTTAATTCATCTTCGCGTTTGGAAATTTCATGTGGTCCATGCCCAGTTAGCCCACCATATAGTAGCCTTGCGAAATTTTCCAAACGCTCTACATCTTGACCAGGTATAGTCTGCTGAATGAGCCAGAGCCTATCTTTTGATAGAGCTGGATACTTGTGCTTTAAATTCAGAGCCTTTGCATGAAGGTCAACAGAGATCCCCACCCAACACGCTAGCTCCTGATCAAAGTGTATATGCGAATATTCTCCTAGTCGCGCTACACTTGGAACTTCCTGCTGGTCCTGCTGGAGCTCAAAAGTTAGTAAGCGGATGTGCTCTTTATCAAGTAGCGTGCAGGTTTCAGGGTAAGCAGGCTTTAAAAACTCCGTGAATCTATCCAGAGCAGATGTCTGCGATAGTCGCAGCTCGATTTGGCACCCAACACCTGCAGTACCAATCGGTATAGTAACAACAAACTGATGTCTATCTGTTTTAATTTCAACACCAGGAATACGCTCGCCTGCTGCATTTATTTCAAGATTATGGACACTGCCTCCGTGCCTAATTCGCTGAGCAAGATCACGTAAAGCTAAATGAATATCACCCAGAATCGCATTTAAACTCCGAGACAATTCTGCATCTCCAAGAGTATTCGCGGCATTTTGTTGCTCAACGAGCTCCGGCCGTGAACCTAACTGATGCTCTAGTCTGGCTCCCAGATGCTGCGGGTTGCTAACTTTGTTAGCCATTTACTACACCTTGATAAAAACCACCGATCATAAAAAGTTTGCAATACTCCGCTCAAACAGCCTCCAACCAGGATTAACCCATGAGCGCCAGCGGCCTACTAAACGGCCCTCCTGATCTAAGAGAAACTTCTCAAAATTCCAACGAACTGCTCCTTGTAAATCAGATGGCCCCTTGGTTGTCAAAGCCGCGAAGACCGGCTGAATCTCTGCTCCTGTAACAGGAGCTTTCGGAAAAAGCGGGAAAGTTACTCCGTGATTCAATCGGCAAAAAGATTCGATATCAGCATCACTGCCGGGTTCCTGCCGCATAAAGTCGTTACTCGGAAAACCAAGTACGATCAGCCCTTGGCTGTTATGTCGCTGATAGAGGGCTTCGAGCGCATCGTATTGCTTGGTGAATCCACATTTTGATGCGGTGTTGACAATCAACACTACCTTGCCACGATATTGGGCAAGGTCTATCTGCTCGCATGCGCGGCTAATGGTTATGAGCGGATATAACGATGGATTATTAGCTTTAGGAACCGCCGTTACTCCACCAAACAAAGTGTGTCGTATATTCATAACCGCGTTTTTACACCGTTATCCAAAAGTCCGTAGCGACATCCCCGATTTTGGAAAACGCTATCGGTTCGCGGATGCGAATCAAAACAACAACCTATAGTGATGTACGGCAAAAGACTTGTCAGTTTTTCTTGCACGGACTCCTCTCATCATTATAGCAAAATTATCACTGAATCGGAACAATCGAGCTCACTTTACGGCTCCTTCCCTCAGCTCCAACCCCCAACAGCAGGGCATGAAGCTTCTTCTTGGATGCCATGTCGCGAAAGCTTGTAGCAACATCATCTAGCAGGCTCTCAAAACCGGGGGTGTGGGCCCAGAAGGAATTATAAGCTCTCACAAGACGTGACCGGTATCGAACTCCCCTACTCTCCACATAAGAACAGATCCGCTGCTCCGTTGGCTCTTGTGATAAACCGCCTTCCTTATTGGCTTTCAAAAGTGCAAATAGCTCGCGAGCAAGCGACGTTGCCTCGATTCCAAATACTCGCCCCGTTAACTCCTCGAGTTGATAGGTATCGAGACCTTTTGCCCGCGCCACTTCCATAAGGTCAGCACCATAATCGTGTTGGTAGGCCAGCAGAACTTGGTACGCCATTTCGTCCATCCAGTTCATATCCTCGGGGATCCGCGGATTAGGTCGCTGCGGCGTTGGTATGGCAAACACGGCGAGCATGGCAACTCCAAGCTCATGTCCGGAATACGACTGAATCAGTTCGTGTAGTTCAAGAGCGACGTCTTTAGCTGAATACCCTTCGAGATGGAGCAGAGTCTCGTTAATCAGATCCGGATCAACTTTCATTTCCTTAATGCTACGGCGAAGCTGTGCCTCCGGATTGAGAAGATCGTATGCTTCCTCAATTACGCGCTGTTCATGCTGGTAATGCCTGAGCGTTGATAAGAGTGAATGTATATCAACAGCATCAAAAAACTCGAGAATCCGAGCGGTAACTTCAGGATCAACGCCCTCCAGGTTTAGAATTAACTCGGCGAAGACCGGAGCCGAAACCGCCATTCTACTCGCTGCATACTTTAGGTGAACCCGTAATCTCGGAAAGAGCATGTCGAAGCCACGCTCAAACGCCATCACCAGGCCTAGCGGTCCGCGGCAAAGAGCACGAATATCATCGATCTGATCAACGGTAGTTCGTGATACTCGCAACAACGTTTCACGAGCCGCGAATATCTCCGGCATCAGCACGAGAGAGAGCCTATCCATGATCTCATCCTCCCTCTCTGGAACCGGGTGCTGCTGTAGCAGGAACTCGTCTAGGGCCACAAAATGGGCACGCTCAAACGCCTCACGCACAAGCCGTACTAGCGATGGGGGGAGTTCGCCTAGCTGCTCAGTCTGCTGTGGCTCGGTATAGATGGCTGTTACAAGCGGATGCAGATCTACTCCGGCCAACAACAGATCGGCCATCTCAAATGCCTCAGGGGATAGGCAATTACGCAGAGCCTCGCGAAGCGCCATATTTGGATCGGTCAGATCGTAAAAAGCTCGCTCGATGCGACTTCTCTCATCATAGCTTCTACCTGCCAAAAAATCGAGAATGGGCCTATCAAATTCACCAAGCTCTAAATCCTGGTCCATGATGGCAGCTATATCCATCGCTGACTCTTCATCTTCAGTCAGGCTTTTGTACTCCCACTGCCACACGCCCGGCTCTGGCTCAATCCCACGGTAGCGTCCAAGAATGTCTACTGATAGCGGACAACGTCCATTCCCGCGAACATACCGGTCGATTAGTACCTCGCGAGTCTGCTCTGGTAGGTTGGGAGTCACGCGCCCAAGTCGCTTTTTTATCGCCTCCTCTAATGATTCCCCGTAAACAACTTGGAATGCTTGCTGAACTGCTAGACACTCCGCGGGTTGTCGAAAATGAATCGGGGTGGCGATCTCGAAAAAATCGCCTGCAACATGCAGCCTTTCATAGACCATCATCGCAGCACGGCGCGGATCGAATATTCTGCGTGATGCAAACATCCGGGCATCAAGCTCGTAGCCATACATATCTGAAAGCGCCTTATTCGTTGCCAGGAACCGCTCGGTGGAAAGCGCATCTACTCGCTCCGTCACCAATTCATAGCTATTTATAACTCTGTGATAAACAGTTCCTTTATTTAGCCACATTCGTCGCTTTTTAAAATGACCGAGAAACGGGCCGATACCCTGAGTGTGATCACGATCCACTGAGTCGCGAGGGTCGCTTAACGTATCATCGAGAGGATCATGGACGGCCTTCGGAAACAATATCTCATGAATCCTCTCTGCCTCACGGTGCGGCAGCCATCCATCTAGAACTCCAGCCAAACGCTCTTGATCAGCTTGAGAAAAAACTCTCCGTATATGTGCCTCCAGTCCTTCCTCTGCATCAGTCGCATCTGGATCGGCAATCTCTAGGTATAATCGCTTGATCAGTGACATCTCATCACTGCTCCGCCCGAGAAATAGGTAACGCAACGCACGCACATCGTCTCGCGCTCTAAATGCGGCGAGACGTTTCTGCTCGGTCACCTCACTTTTGCCGATACTCTTGCGAAGAGTGGCTTTAGACTCTGGAGTTTGTGCATTAAGTATCGCGTGTGCCTGCTTTGCCAAGCTTTTATACGGGATACGAAGAAACTCATCACGAACCGCTATTACTTGACGCTCAGTACAATCGAGGAGGATGTCAGCGATGCGCTGATCCTTATCCGCATGTGGTCCGTGGTATAGCCCCCAGAGGGTCTCTGCTACTTGCTCTACATCCATGCCCTTAACTATGCGAGTGATGCGGTCTTCTCCCTGATGACCTACACGCTTAATAATTTGGTGAGAGATCTCTGGGCGCTCACCACGATCTCGTATCGGTGTGTAAAATGTCTCAGTAAAGAAATCATTAGCACGATCTAAAATCTGTTTCGATTCCTGTGGTGACCTATCTGCTACCACTACGTTACATGCACTGAGGTAGAGATCTAGATCGACTTCTCGTTGCTTCTGAGCGAGTTGGTATATCTGCTGCGCCAGAGCCTCAGCCAGCTCCTGATGCTTAGCTGTCTGTTCTTCTCGCTCCTGTCGCGAACGTCGTCGTGGTGGTTCCTGCGGAATAGGTGGCGCGGCTGCGATCTCTCGTAGACGCGCTTCCCCTCCTTTTACCGAAAGAGGCCGATAGAACTGATCGAATACCTCGCCCTCGTATTGTAACTGCTGCGCTGCTGCTTCACGCTCACGCTCCTGGGCCGCCTCGGCTTCCCGTTCGGCGACTTGGTCCACTGGGCCAACCTTAGGGGCGAGAATACC
Source organism: Pseudomonadota bacterium (assembly GCA_046300175.1). Classification (GTDB taxonomy): domain Bacteria; phylum Bdellovibrionota_C; class UBA2361; order UBA2361; family OMII01; genus OMII01. The sequence goes on from JBKCMS010000046.1 coordinate 32,898, forward strand.
CTTCTTGAAAACTATCTTTTTTTCCCCTGAGCCTTCCATATCGTAGCTCACTTCCGCTGCAAACTTTCGTCGAATTCTACTCTGTCGTGGATTTATAAATCACGCGGCTACCCTGAGATCCTCTCAGACACCTACGCATACTCCATCTCCATCCATGCTCGCTCACGACGATCTCTATCGGGGTCCTCAACGATGTCCTGAAGAATTAGACGCCCTAATCGGGCATAAATAACATCTACCGAAGCATTTTTACCGTCCAAGTGCAGAGGATCAAGGAAATCCGGATGGAATCTTAGCATGTGATCCATAACAGCGCGATCATGTTCTGACTTGGCGATCATAGCCCAAACGTTCTTACCTACCCAGGTAAAATCAGCAGAGTTCCAATCCATCATACGCTGCACGTAGTGGCCGATAGCCAGCAACTCTTCGGGAGCCGGCGGTCGCTCAAACTGGTACGTGCCCTGACTGTTACGCATTCTATCCGCAATCCAAACCAGATTGTTCACAAGCTGCGGCATACAGTGTTTTGATAGCACGCGTCGCTCAAGCGTTGAATCCAGATAGCTCATCCGCATCGGATGCACACGCCGTAGAAAAGCATCATCGAGCTTGCGGTTAAAGTTCTTTGTAAAGATGACAAGCAGGTTATCAACATTGCAGTCGATTGGCGGGCGCGATTCAAGCCATATGCGTGCGTCTTGAATCGGTCCGAGAAAAAATGTGTCTATATGTCCATCCACCTTGTCGATCTCGTCTATCAGCAACACCACGGGCTGGTTCTGTGATTTAAGAAATGCTCGCGAGAGAATTCCAAGGTTCATTAGTTTCTCTTTAGCCTGCATCTCCTGCCCTGCCATCGACGTCGCGATTGCTAAGGCAGATGGCACCTCAATCAGGTGAGCTGTGTTCATGCCGTGATAGCAGCTAAGGCACATGAATTCGGCTCCTGTGGCCTTGGCTAGACACTTGGCCAAAAAGCTCTTTCCGCATCCAGAAGGCCCTTCAAGTAAGATGGCCCGTGTTCGATCAGTCGGTGAAGTGAGCAGGAGTGACATCTGCGTAGCCGTGAATCGGGCACACTGGTATCCCACAGCAGCAAGCCGCCTCGACATCTCTTCTGGATCATCAAATTTCGTCAAGCCGACTTTCTCAGGCTTGTAAGCCCTGCCTCGCCGCTTTGCATCCGGATCGTCGATTATCCCCTCAAGAAGCCATCTGCCGAGCCGTGCATATATCTGCTCTACCGATGCGTTTCTATTGTCAGGCACGAGCGGATCAGCAAAATCGGGATGGTAGCGCATCATCTGCTCGAAAACCGTCCGATCATGCTCCGATTTGGCGAGCATATAGAAGAGGTTTTTGCCGACGAAGGCATAGTCAATGAGATCCCAGGTCAATAGGTGCGTAAGGTAATGTGCTGCTTTTAGCAGCTCCTCTGGAGCGGGAGGTCGCTCGAACGGATAGCTTCCATCAGAGGCTCGCATCAGGTCTGCTACGCGGATCAGGTTATCTGCCAACTTTGGCTTACAGTGCGGTGCGAGAACACGCCGCTCAAGGGCTGAATCCATAAACTTCATCCGCAACGGGTGCACACGTCGCAGGAGCGCCTCATTAATGGGCCGCTCGAAGTTTTTGGTAAACATGATTAGCAGATTATCGAGATTTGCATCGATCGGTGGCCGAGATTCACACCAAACTCGCGCATCCTGGATCGGCCCTAAGAAGAAAGTATCGATTGCAACATCAACCTTATCGAGCTCATCAATCAACAAGATTACTGGCTTTTCCTGGGACATGAGGAAGGCTTTGGATATCGGCCCCAGTGTCATTAGGTTCTCTACTTCATCCTGCGAAGAACGCCCAGTCATGGCGTTTACCATTCCGAGCGTTGATGGAGTTTCAATCAGATGTTGTAAGTTCATCCCTTTGAAGCACTGAATGCACATCAACTCCGCGCCAGTTATCTTCGCCAGAGATTTAGCCATGAAGCTTTTTCCGCATCCTGACGGTCCTTCAAGAAGGATACACTTCACACTATTGACGCGGGTATTGAGCAGCAGTGACATCTGCACCGCGTAGAAGGGAAGACAGTGATATCCTACCTCTCCGAGTTTAATTTCTAGCTCTTCAGGACTTCCAACGTCCTGAAAACCGATCTTTGCGGGTGAATAGGTCGAGTGAAAGTTAGGGTTAACTATGCCAAGCTCACTACCATCGGTCTTGGGCTCAAGATCATTAGCAGCCGTACGATTGCGGAATTGTATCTTGCGACGTTCATTCCCGCTCGCGTTGTGGTTCCCGTTGTTGTCGTCTTCTAACGCCATATAGCCCTTACTAGAACCTGCCCTGTTGAGACCAGCACCGATACCACCTTGTGCGATCCCCCTCTATTACGAGTTATGCAGCGGTCTCAGCTCCGAGTAACCTTTGGAGTGATCCTGTAGTTTTAAGTCGGCACAAACACTCATTTTGCTTCTCAATATCGTTAAAGCACTCTACGCAAGTAGCTAAATAGCTGATTCTTATATGATTATTAAGTTGTCAGGGGGTTTGGGTGGCGCATTTTTTTAGTAACTGCGCATATCGTCTGTAGCAATCTGCTCTAAAAACCAGACAAGTTATTATGCGAGCTGAAACATCCCCAGCGACTGGACATAACAAGCGCTACCGATCTAAGCGTGGCCAACGAGGTGAAGCCGAGATGATGATCTTTGGGCTTGTAGTTGTGGTTGCTCTACTGTTCTCAGGGACTGTGTGGCTTCTTACTTGGGTCAAACAGAACAAATACGCCGAACGGCAAGCACGCAAGCTAGCCGCTATTCAAGAGAAAAAGATGAGTCAGTTCTCCGGGAGAAGAGACCCGGCAGAGTACCTAGTATTTTGCGACAAACCCGCTTGGGCGCTCCTGCAAACCAAATATAACTGCGAGATTCTGCCAGAGTCTTACGGCGAGCTATTCCTGACACCGCAGTAGTACTGGCTAATCAGTAATCTTATCTTTACTTGCAAAACTCCGTGCAAATGAAAGTGATCAGGCTTTAATGACTAGCCGCTATCGATACTGCCTGCCGTTTGCATAGAAGCTCAATAATTGCTCACTTAAAGTCGATGGCGTTTTCCAACGGCCGCTATTTCGCTATGGACCAGATAAAAACGCCATAGAGTATTATCGCTAATGACTGTAGCGTTGCCTAAAAGTCTCTAGCCGCATATTTCATGAAGCCTGCTACTGCGAGCGACGATAACGGCGCTTTTTCGGCTCAAAAATCGCTTTTCGGACCGGAATGTATCACGATACGATTGAAGCCCCGAAAATCGATTTTTGAATTCGCCCTTCGGGCCCGAAAAATCACCATTCTAGGCGCTCTCGCAACGCAGTTTCATGAAATATGCAGGCTTGCAAATCTCGTATTTTGGATAATGCTATCCAGTCGCCGATGCGAATCAAAACAACAACCAATAGTGATGGACGGCAAAGGCCTTGCCAGTTTCACTGGCGCGGCCCTTTGCACATCACTGTGGACTCGAATCACTTATCCTCTACTCCTTCCGAGCGAGTGGGATTAGCCGTAGGCAGAACTGGGATGATCATATTACTAAAGCCTGCTGCCTTCTCTTCCGGAGTGCAGACGATCAGCACGATCGGCAAGCAAGGTGTGTCTACGAGCAGTGTGAAGTTATTTCTCTCGGCGTAAGAAGAAAGGAGCCACTGAAAATCGGAATCTCCAAGTTCATGAGAAAATATAGCTCTGGCCATTTAATCCTCCTCCATGAGAACTTTTTTTTCAGGGCACCTTTTGCCTAGGCGCCTTGATGAAAGTCTCGTTTGTTGATGATGTTCGGCCTATTTTTCTGTACAAGCCACATCTGGGGGCCGTGCTACTTATCCCCTAATCCTCATCAAGCAACCGATCGCTTCAATTTATTTACCTAGCAAGCGCACCGGGTCTCCTTTCTTGGATACCCTCTCAAACAATTTTCTCCAATTGCCTGCCTGTAAAGAACTTCGGCGACCTGTCGAGGTTACTTGAGCATTAGGATATGCGAACTTTTTGGTCTCTCTCACCTAACACTCTGGTATTATTAGATTAGGTGGAATGTGACGTTATTTTTCACTGACTGTTCGCCCAATTTTTAGCTCCGTCACTGGGTAAACCTCGTTTCACTGGTCCGCTATCTACCCAGGGGGCTACGTGTACCTTAGTAAATCTGCGTGCTTTCGCGCATCTGCGCTGTTTTCACGCTCTTTAACTGCCGTTTTTTGGGAAATATAGCCCTGTGACTTGAGAAATATTGTTTAGTCCCGTACAGTTATGGGGTTGTACCCGTACGGTTTTGCGACCACTGGTGGTGTTCGCTGTGTTACTCTTTGTAGTAACCGCAGTTGCTTGAGCGCCTTATCCTGGCACGCACCTTCTCACCATACCTCATGTCGACCCAAGATGTTGTCCCGCCTGTTTCTACCACCGCAACCGAGGAGTTGCGGCCGGTTGTGTACGAGGCGGAACAGCACTCTATTCGTCGTGGCGACATAGACGAGGATGCACGTAAAGTTGTCTACCGCCTGCAGCGCGCAGGTTTCAAGGCTTACATAGTTGGTGGCGGTGTTCGCGACATTTTGCTCGGGAAGACGCCTAAGGATTTTGATATCTCAACCGATGCAACTCCGCGGCAGATTAAGTCTCTTTTTCGCAACTGTCGCATTATTGGTCGCCGGTTCAAGCTCGCGCACGTTTTTTTTGCGCATGGTAAAACGCTAGAAGTTTCAACATTCCGCGATACCGCAGATGTTCCAGAGCCAGCCGATACAGATGGTTCACCAACAGCTCTGGTCAGTAACGATAATATTTATGGCACTGAGCAAACTGATGCTTTACGACGAGACCTTACCATAAACGGTCTGTTTCTAGACGTTTCAACGATGCAGGTAATAGATTACGTCGATGGCATGAATGACCTACAGCACGGTATCATTCGCATTATCGGCGATCCTGACATCCGATTTGCCGAGGACCCAGTTCGAATGCTGCGCGCTGTGCGACACTCTGCTAGGAATGGATTTCACATAGAATCTCGGTGTTGGGACAGTATCTTAAGGAATTCGCAACTTATTACGCAGTGTTCTCAAGTGCGCGTATTCGACGAGATTCGTAAGGATGTAAATTCCGGGTGCTTCTTAACGATCCTTTCACTGCTCGGCGAGACTGGATTGCTTGAGTTTATCCTTCCTGAATTATTAGAAAACAACGCAAGGCTTCTATCAGCAGAGAGCGATTGCAGCCTCTGTCTTGAGAAGATCGATGACCTGGTAAACGAAGGAGCCGAAGTATCGGCCACCACTGTGTTTGCTCTTCTGGGGCTTTTTATGGCCGGAGACTCAATCTGGCTTCGAGACCTCGCTGAGTCGTTACCAGGGTCGCGCGATCTTGGCGAACGTTTAAGCTCATGCTTTACCCGTCTCACTGTTCCGAGGAAGGAACGAGAGCGCATTCAGATGCTCCTATCTTTGTGGGGGCGCCTCAGAGCAACACCTCCTAAGAGCCTTAAAGCTGGAGCTTACAAACGCTCTGCCCTGCTCCCTGACCTACTTTCCTTGGCGGAGATTACCCAGATCACGCGTGAAGATACGCAGCGACTACACCTGCTCAAGGGTCTGTGGGACTCTGATCACTCGGACCGCACGCACGCCGATCATCCACTGCGGCCGACAAAGATGAGACGGAATGAGCGCTCATGAAAATTACTCTAAGAACTAATAACGTCTCAAAAAGTTATGGCGGCAGGAAAGTCGTCGATGGGGTCTCTGTTTCCGTTGAAGCAGGAGAAATAGTTGGCCTGCTTGGTCCAAACGGAGCAGGAAAAACTACCACTTTTTATATGTGCGTTGGACTAACTGCTCCGGATAGTGGTTCTGTAACCCTAGCTGACCGGGATATTACGCGCGAGCCTATGTACTCTCGAGCGCGTTTGGGAATCGGCTACCTACCTCAGGAGGCATCTGTATTTCGCAAGCTGACCGTGCGTGACAACATACTAGCGATCTTAGAGACGATGGATTTTCCATCTGCTGCGGCTCAAGAAGAGCGCTTACAAGAGCTGCTCGAAGAGCTCGGGCTAAAGCACGTGGAGCGAAGTATGGCGAGCGCCCTATCTGGTGGAGAACGGCGCCGCGTTGAAATTAGCCGCTGCCTAGCGCGCAATCCGATGTTTATCCTTCTGGATGAACCATTTGCGGGGATCGATCCGCTAGCGATTAAAGACATTCAACAGATCGTATCTGCTCTTCGCAACAAAGGGATCGGAGTACTTATCACTGACCACAACGTACGCGAGACGCTCGGTATCTGTCATCGCTCATACATTCTGGTAGACGGTAAAGTTCTCGAAGAGGGCACGCCAGAACACATCGCTTCATCCGAGCGAGCGCGCCGTTACTACCTAGGCGGTGATTTTAGACTGTAGCCCTCTAATACAGCAGTTGCTGCGCGGACGGGGTTCTGCAGCTGGTTTCTGCTACGTGATTCTATCCTCTACCATAGTAAGGGGGAACCTTTTTTCAAGTAGTTAGCACTCTAATCCCCCGCCTGCGCCGCTTTTTGCATGCAGCTGGCATTTTTCGCAACTCTTCTGCACCACTTTGGTCATCTACTAAGTTAATATAGCTAAAACGGAGCGCGCTAACAGATATGGGTTTAGAAAATAAAATGCTGCAAAAGATGGGGCAGTCCCTTTTAATGACCCCTCAGCTACAGCAGGCGATAAAGTTACTCCAGCTAGGCAGAATAGAATACCAAGAGGCGATCGAGCGCGAACTCCTGGAGAACCCCTTTTTGGAAGAGATGCCTGAGGAGTTTGAAGGGCGTGGGACCCCTGCCGCTCCCGAACAGGACGGCGCCTCCCCAACAGTACTCTCTGGCCCGCTACCCAACCCGGAGGAACCACAGCGCGAGTCAAATAGTAGCGAGCCCCGTGCGGACTGGGATGATTATGCCGATTCCTTCACAGATTATCAGGGCTCTGCAACGATCAAGGGACACTCTAATTTTGATGATCGACAACCTCCTGAGGTAGTCTCCTCACTCTCAGAGAGTCTTGAGGAACACATACTAAGGCAAGTTCGCTTGCAGGATTTCTCTTCTAGCGATGCTTTAATTGCGCGTCATATCACTGGGAATCTTAATCGAGATGGGCTTCTTGAGTCATCTTTTGAGGAGATTGCCAGCGCCTGTGGTTGCACAGCGGATGATGTTGCATCTGTCGCCGATATCCTACGTTTTTTTGATCCTATTGGTTGCTGCACTTCTACTCTTCAGGAGTGCCTACTGACACAACTTGAAGCTCTGGGTCTAGCCGACGGCCTTGAATCCCGAATCATTCAGCATCATCTCGATAAACTTGAAAAGCGCAGGTATGACGCTATAGCAAAAGCTGAAAGTGTCTCGCTCGATGATATAAGTCGCGCCCTCTTGACGATTCGCTCTCTTGAACCGCGACCTGGACGACAGTTTGCTGATGAAACTGTCCGCTACATTGTCCCTGATGTATATGTGCAAAAGATTGGTCCTGATTTCGTGGTGCTGCTTAACGAAGATGGCATTCCCAAACTAAAGATAAATTCCATGTACGCGGATCTGCTCAAGGACAATGGGCAAGCTTCGGGAGATAATAAAGCATATCTCACTGAGAGAGCTCGTGCTGCTTCTTGGTTAATCAAGAGCATTCAGCAGCGCCAGCAAACTATATTCAAGGTAACAGAGAGTATAGTTAAATTTCAGCGCGGATTTTTTGAACACGGCGTATCACATCTTAAACCTCTAGTATTGAAAGATATAGCTGATGATATCGGCATGCACGAGTCCACAGTTAGTCGTGTTACTACAGAGAAGTACGTGCACACCCCTCAGGGACTATTTGAGCTGAAATTCTTTTTCACCTCAGCGATCAAAACTGCTGGCGGTGCTGATGTGTCATCATCATCAGTTAAGGAGCAGATCAAACAAATTATCGCCCAGGAGTCACCACACAACCCTATTAGTGATCAGCAGATCGTGAAAGTTCTGAAGGCCAAAAACATCGATATCGCCCGGCGCACAGTCGCTAAGTATAGGGAAACCCTGGGTATCCCATCGTCATCTCTGCGTAAACAGATTCTCTAATGCTTACGCTCCTACGGAATTCTGCCACCCTCGGTATTTGAGCAGAAATCCCTAAGGCTTACTGCCCATTCAACCGAAACTGTATTTGAGTGAGAGAAACAGATCATTTTTTAATGTTATTAGGCTTCCATGTGGTAGCATTGTTTCTGTACGGTTTCACGCAGGTGAAAGAGAGCTGCTGCGCTCAACGATGGCGCAACTGTAATAGCTTTGGTAATGTTGTTTACGTAACGTTATAGTCCAGTGTAAGGAGGAATAATGAGCGATTCATCGAAAGCTGTGCACGTTAGTATTGCATTTTTGAACATCGATTCTACGGATGCGCTCAAAAGTTACACTACTGAGAAGGTGAGTCACTGTGTTAAGAAATTTGCTCACCACGACACTGAAGCCCACGTAGTGCTTAAAGTGGAGAAAACTCGGCAGATAGCAGAGCTGTCGATGCATCTGTCTGGTCACGATTTTTTCGTGAAGGAAGAGAGTGAAGACCTTTACGCATCGATTAACATGCTTACTGATTCGCTAACCAATCAGCTGCGCAAACACAAAGAGAAAGTAACTAGTCACCATTGAGCGCCGAGTATCTCGTTCAACACTTTGATTCCCTCCTTCTAGTGACCGGCATATCAGGTGCAGGCAAGTCTACTGCCATGCAGCTGTTGTCGGACACTGGATACTACGTAGTGGACAATCTTCCAGTGCCCCTACTGGGGAATCTACTGAAGTTTTCGGAGGGTGCCGAGGCAAGATTTCGTAAAACAGCCCTTCTGCTAGATATTGACTCAGCGGAAAATCAAAAGCTGTTGACACCTCTTCTTGACAATCGCTCTTCAACTGCTCGAAATGTTAAGTTGATATTTCTTGATGCGGAAACCTCGGTAGTGGTTAGGCGCTACAGCGAAACGCGCCGACCACACCCGGCTTTCGACCCAGACCAGGACGATTCGATACAGGATGCTATCTTTCGCGAGCGGGAGAGACTTCAGCCTATAAAAGAGCGTGCTGATTTAGTGCTCGATACTTCAGACTGCACTGTGCACGAACTCAAACGTCGTCTGCGGGAGTTTCTTCGTACCCTGGGAGTTAAGTACGGCAGTTATGGCCTACGGGTTAATTTCCTGTCATTCGGATTCAAACATGGAGCTCCTATAGATTGCGACCTTATTGCCGATGTCAGGTTTCTCACTAACCCGCACTTTGTGGAGTCGTTACGAACACTAACAGGCCAGGATAAGGCCGTCCGCGACTACGTATTTCAATCTCCAGATGCATCTGAGTTCATTAAACGCTATTCTGACCTGCTTAGATTCCTACTCCCCCGCTATCAGCTTGAAGGCAAAGCCTATGTCAACATCGGTATTGGCTGCACCGGAGGCCAGCATAGATCTGTGGCCATAGCTGAGGCGCTCTATACAACCATGGTAGAGGAGCCCTACCTGATAAGCGTACGACACAGAGACCTGCGCTAGGCGCACTTTAAATAGAACTTTGCATAGCGGCTGGGTTTATCTTTTAGCTTGCCCCCCTCCTGATAGCGGCGTATTCTGGCCTAAATCCGGCGGATCTACCCTGAGGAGCGCCTTTAAAAGGTACATAACTTTAAGGAATAAAAGCCATGGCTCTAAAAGATTTCTTGTTTACATCCGAATCCGTAGGTGAAGGTCATCCAGATAAAGTCGCCGACCAATTAAGCGATACCGTTCTCGATGAGTTTCTTAGACACGACCCAAGCTCTCGAGTAGCCTGCGAGGCTCTTGTGAAGAACGATGTAGTGATACTCGCCGGGGAAATCACTTCCTCTCATACGATTAACTACGAGAGGCTGGCTCGCTCGGTGATCGCCGATATTGGATACAACGATCCAGCACTTGGCTTTGATGCGCAAAGCTGCTCTGTTATGACCTTTATGAGCCAGCAATCAGCTGACATCAGTATGGGTGTCAATGAGCATGAGGGGCTACACAAGGAACAGGGAGCTGGAGACCAGGGACTCATGTTCGGATTTGCTTGTAACGAAACACCCGAGCTGATGCCCCTTCCTATTGCTCTCTCGCATCAGATCATGCGCTCCCTCTCCAGAGCCCGCCGTGGCGACAGTGGTTCATTCCTCAAGCCGGATGCCAAGAGCCAAGTCACCGTAGAGTACAGAGATGGTCGTCCATTTGCGGTGGATACAGTGGTGGTCTCTTCCCAACATGCTGAGTCGGCTAGCCTAAAGCAAGTCGAAGAATATATCGTCGAGGAGATCGTCAAGCATGTGATCCCGAGTAAGCTGCTTAATAATAAAACTAAGTACCTGATTAATCCGACTGGTCGCTTTGTGGTAGGTGGGCCGGTCGGTGATTGTGGCCTTACTGGACGCAAAATCATCGTTGATACCTACGGAGGATACAGCCGTCACGGTGGTGGAGCATTCTCTGGCAAGGACCCCTCCAAAGTCGATCGATCAGCAGCCTATGCAGCTAGGTACATCGCTAAGAACGTGGTGGCGGCGGGTTTGGCGGAGCGGTGCGAAGTGCAGATCGCTTATGCGATCGGCGTAGCTAAGCCAGTGTCGTTGTATGTTAATACTTTTGGAACTGGTAAAGTGGCCGAATCCGATATAGTAAAGGCTATCGACAGAACCTTTGACCTCACACCTCGCGGCATAATTCGAACCCTCGATTTACTCAAGCCGATCTATCGCTCTACTGCTGCATACGGCCACTTTGGTCGTGAGCCAGGAACCGATGGTGGTTTCTCATGGGAGAAAACTGATAAGGTCGAAGAATTGAGAGGGTAATCCTGCTCGTAATAATAAACCCAGCCTCATTCATTTTTGGAAAAAATGAATGAGAATTGCTGGGCGAGCGCAATCTTGGCCCATTAAGATCAAGGGAACAGCCAAGTTGCGCCGTAGAAGACAACAAACTCCTATGTGCTTAGATGACTTACCTGCATCGAGCAACAATATGCACTTAATCCTGTCTCAAGAAGCGCGCA
>JBKCMS010000047.1:0-4413 GCA_046300175.1 Pseudomonadota bacterium
TGAACTTAGGGATAGGCGGAGGGGCCTGAAAGTCAGGTATCCCTTGAGACTTCATGATGTCCTTGATTGAGTGTTCGTCTTGAATGAAGGCGATGATACGCATCTGCAGCAGGCACTTGGGGCACTCTAAGGGGTCTATTACGTATATGCGTTTTATGCACGCGGCCCAGCTACTTTTGCGGAACTCTTGCCGATAGTCACTCTCTACAGTATTTGACTTGAATCGATCCAATTAAAACCTCCAACGGCCTCTCTCTAATCACCTACAGCACCGGCTACTCCTGCGTCACGTGGTAGGGGGCGCGTCTTTTTCGTTCGTTGTGGACGGATCTGCGAGGGGAAAACCCCATAACCATCCACACCGTCACAGCCCCCTCCCCGACAGATTCGGGAATGACAGAGGTGCTGATAACAAACGCCGAGGATCTCCCTCCTCATGGTTTTGGTCCCGCCCATGAGGGGGCAGACTTGAGCCTTTCAAGCGATAACACATACAGCAAAAGCTCCGATCGATTTCCCTTCTGCACTTCTTCCCGCGAAAAAGTCAAACAAATCGATAAAATAAGGCGCATCGGCATTCCAGCTTCCACGGCTGAGTGTCCTCGTAGAATCCCTGCTGCGGCCGGGGGTCCTTAGCCAATTCCTGGAAAACACCTCTGGTTTTATCGGCAGTTTATCGGCATAATAAAGGAAGGGGTCACTGCCTATAAATCGCCAGCAATATGCCATTTAAGCCACACTTTACGATTACCCCCAAAATCGCCACCTACCTCATGCGCATTGAGGCAGCCAAACAAGCCGTTCAGGATTTGCCCATTACTCCCTCCGTCCTCGCGACATTGCGAGAAACAGCCCGCTTATTCTCCACCCACTATTCCACGATGATTGAGGGCAACCGGCTCACTCAGGAACAGGTGTCGAAGGTGATTGAAGATCAGCAACACTTCCCGGGACGTGAGCGGGACGAGAAAGAAGTGCTGGGGTATTATGCCGCGCTCGAGAAGCTAGAGCAGTTAGCCGCCTCGCACAGTGCAGTGACCGAAAAGCATATTCAAACTCTTCACGCGCTAGTAATGGCTGAGGGGCGCAAGAAGGTAAAGGCTACTCCCTATCGTGACGGACAGAACGTAATTCGTGATAGCCGAAGCCGCCGGATTGTCTACATGCCCCCTGAGGCAAAAGATGTTCCACTACTCATGAAGGAGATGGTCGACTGGATCGCATCAACTGAGCGCCAGGAATTACCGTGCCCCATTCGTGCCGGTATCGCACACTACGAGTTCGCTACAATCCACCCATACTACGATGGTAACGGCCGAACGGCGCGACTGCTTACGACGCTTATCCTTCACCTAGGCGGATATGACCTACGAGGTTTGTACTCGCTTGAGGAATACTATGCTCGCAATCTCAGTGCGTACTATGCGGCTCTTACGGTCGGCCCATCGCATAACTACTACGAAGGACGCGCCAAGGCTAATATTACGAAATGGGTAGAGTATTTCTGCGCTGGTGTGGCAGATAGCTTTGAGAGCGTAAAGCGTAGGGCCGCAGAGGCCGCCGGCAGTGGAGAACCCGATCGCTCTTCGGTCTTGCGGCGGCTGGATCCGCGCCAGCGCAAGGCCCTTGTGTTATTTAAGGAAAGTGATTTTATCACCAGTAGCAACGTGGCTAAACTGTTCTCTATCTCTGAGCGAGCCGCGCGCAACCTGCTTACTGCCTGGGTTGCTGCTGGCTTTGTGGTGATTGCCGCCCCGGCTAAGAAGAGCAGGAAGTATGAGTTGTCTGCTGCCTATAAGGCTATGTTTGACACATAAACTACTACCTCTTCTTTGGCTACCAGATGCAACACCCTTAGCAGCAACTCTACCCGCGCGTAGAATGGTGAATCCTTCATCCCTCACCTCCTACAAAAAATGATTCAGGCAGTGTGATCTTGTACTTTGTGTGAAGCTTACCACCACGGACAAGAGTACGGGGGCCGCGTCCTGGGTCAATCCACATAGAATCAAGGTTACGCATCCACGCATGTCCTGCAGCATCGGCGAGAGCTAGAAAGAGTCTTTTTTGCCCTAATATCAGAAACTGTTATTCGTGCCGACTCTGATGACACCATAAGCTGGGACTGGGATTGCTCTACGGATCGTCAAGCAACATTCTGGCCAATTGAGAGCCAAGTTATGACACCTCTTTCTTACCTCTCGTCCAAAAGAACCCTCAGGATCAAAAGCGACCCGTATTTAAACTCGCCGGTTGTATCTTCATTTCGACTAAACGGCCTCCAAAGCGCACTGAAGGAAGTTCAAAAGTCCTGCCCTGCTGACTCAAGCGAGCAGACCGAGCCCCTGGAGTTCGACAGTCCCTACGAGGACGAGTAGCGGATGAGGAGGTCGGTGCAGATGCAAGAAGAGTATGGGGGAGGATACAGGGGAGGATAAAGAGGAAGAACAAGGGGCTTATGATCGGGAGCTCTCACCCGACTTTCCCACAAACTTACCTCGCAATTGCGCGGCACTCTCCGAGTTATGCTCTATCGTCAAAATCGATGAATCTGTGCTATGACGAAACAGCTTTAAGAGAAGTCTCGTATCGATCGAGGCGAGATCTTTTGCGCGCTCAAAGAGCGTGTCTATCGCCTCAGCGGTTTTACGCTGAAGCTTCATTGTGATGATAAAATTCTCAACGATGATCGTATAGTGATTACGTGGAAGGAGCTGCTTGCGGGGAAGAAAATGAGTTGTAACGATTGATTTCGGGAGAACCGCGGCTGTTTCGTGGTCAAGAGGGGTATCACCGCCAACTACCTTCATGACGCGCGTACCTAGCTCGCGCAGGACATTGTGATAGTGCTTCTCATGCTCTAGCTGAACGAGGTTAAACCACAGGTGCGGACTCCAACTGTAAATCGTGGCAGCTTTCTCCCTGCGGGTAGCGACTAGGATGATGTTACTGGCAAAGCTATTGAGCCATCGTAGATCGGTGTAGCGCCAGGTGAAGAGACCACCTGGAGGTGGTAAGAGGTGGTCACCACCAAAGGCGCTTAGAGGTACTTCTAAATGACGGTCGATCAGGTTTGAGAGGGCAAAGATCCAGCTCTGAGAGATGTAGTACCTCCCTTTGGAGTGTACCAGCACTCCGTTGTCTACTAATCTACGCAGCGCCTTGTAGGTTGCAGCAAGACTCCACGTTTCCTGTCGGGAATTGATGTGAGTAGCAAGGTCCTCGGCGCGGGCAGCACCCGAGGTAATAATCGCACGTACTAAGAGGTCCTCAAGTCGTTCATCGCGAGCGCATAACATTTGTCGATTATATATACATTTCTCGTTTTTGTCGAAAACATTCGAAACGCGACTGTAAGCCTTAAGAGTCGGCTAGACTGGTAAAATAATAAGCCGTTAGGGCGCACAGCATGAATTCGCAAGTGATCACCAAGAACTCTGGAATATACGCACTGTACCGAGGCGGAGCGGGAGCGATAGTCACGAGCCTTGTTTGCTCGCTCTGTACATGCGTCATGAGTCAACTCTCTCTTAGCGCGTTGGGAGACACCGCTAATTCACCTGAGACACAGACGGTAGTCTCAGTTGCGATATTCGTGGTGGGGTATTGGGTCGTATACCTTGTGCTTCGGCGGCATGTGCAGACCTGGCTACTCGCCGTGGATTTGATACCAGCGAGCCGCTCGGTTGCCGGGGGCAAGAGCGCCAAGCTCTTCTTTGTATGCGCCTCGGAGATCTTCTGGATACTGGCGCTAGGGGCCGCCAATCTTCATCTCCTGCGGTTGGGATATTCAGCTGAGGCAGCAGCGGCGATCGCCCAGTGGGGAATCAATCTAACGATCTGGTTGCCGCTACTGCCTTTATGGGAGTGGTTTGCCATGGATTATTTACCAACGAAGGCATTCAACGTTACCACAAGGAGGGTTGTATGAGTAACTTTAGTCAGGAGCAAGCAAGAGGTGAAGCGCCGAGGATGGAAGAGGCCGCGGCCTTAGCCAAGCTAGGAAAACCGTGCGCTGACAATGTATGCAAGGCGCTACGTCACGGCCTCATGTGCGGGGGGAAGGTCGCGCCGGTAGTCGTTACATTTATCCGAGAGGCGCTCGCTAGCGACGGGGAGGTAGCTCGGGCTCAACTGCTAAGAGAGCTTGAGGGCGCGGAGGGTTAATGGATAAGAAGATCGATTAATTCCGGAGTTATATCAGTGAACTAGGTAGTTGGGATCTTTGGGAGTGGATGTGAAGGTGTCGCTAGAGGGAGTTTGAGACGAAAGAGCCGCGCCACCTTGAGGGGTAAGTGAGTTTTTTGGGCGGCGCAGAGGCTTATTTAGCCTTATTTCTGGATTTGTAGCCCCTGGCAGGCCCCAGCTATGCGTAAGAGCCTTATATGAGATGCACCTCGCCAGGCCCGTCAC
>JBKCMS010000048.1:0-3083 GCA_046300175.1 Pseudomonadota bacterium
TGAACTTAGGGATAGGCGGAGGGGCCTGAAAGTCAGGTATCCCTTGAGACTTCATGATGTCCTTGATTGAGTGTTCGTCTTGAATGAAGGCGATGATACGCATCTGCAGCAGGCACTTGGGGCACTCTAAGGGGTCTATTAATAATGGCTGAAGAGAAGCTTACATTACAGGATCTCTCGGATTCTCTGTCTATCAGCAAGGAACGTGTACGGCAGATAGAGAACAAGCTCCGCGATAAGCTCAAGCTCTTTATCTCAAAACGGCTCGGCGCGGAGCTTGGTGATTGGGTAGAGCCAGAGTGAAGGCAACCCTCAGCGCATAGCTGCGATGGCAGCTGCGGCGTACACAGATGTCGCCTCGGACCGTGGAGCTTCTGCTCCGCCGAAGTCGAGATCCGTAGTGTAGTCGCTCTCCGGAAGTCATCCTCTCACCGCTTAAACTCTATGACGATGTTAAAGTACTCGTTCGGACCCATATTGACTAACCGATGCGGGAGGTCTTTCTCTCGTACACCTATGGCGCCGATCACATCATCTTGCTCTTCGCAGGTTCCATCTGAGAACTCCACTCGCACCCTCCCATTCTTAACCACTACAAACATGTAGTCATATGAATGCTGATGCCAAGCGGTAGCTTCACCCGGAGCAAGCTTGAGCTCCCAAACCCGCATTCGAGGATCTTCGAACATGAGTGTAGTGCCTACATCGTTGGTAAATGTGTCCATAGTATTATCTCCCTTTCATCTATTGAGCTGTCGCCGAAATAGTTCTTCCAGCTCACGCTGCATCTCATGAGCTTCCTGAGTATCAAGGCGCGAGAAAACCGTAGTATTGCTGGGAATGAGATCAGGCACATCCGCGCTGCTCTTACCCTTTCCGTATCGGTGATATCCTCGCAACTCACTGATCCATTCCTGAGTGATCAGAAAGGCAGCTCCATCAAGTTGATACGAGGATATTGCCGAAGCACAGAAGGGGCACGGCTCACCGGTACTCACCATCCAATACCTCAAGCGTTGGGAACTAGACCAGTGGCTCTCGAAATCAAGCAGGGCACTTGTTTCGGCGTGTCCGAATGAATCAAAGCCAGCTTTTCCTTGAACAGAGATGGCCTCATTTTGGATCTCGCCATGCGCATCGAGTAGCAGAGCTGAGAATGGAGGGGAACGATTCTCAACGGCCCGATGAGCTAGCTCCATAAGGCGGGGCAGCGCACGTGCAATTGATGCCAGTGTTCCTTGCTGTATCATATGCGTTAGGCCTTCAATATCGAGAGCACTTCGTGTATCCGTGGTGACTCGGTGCAGGTACCCTCGCCGTAGGTTGTACAGTTCTGTGCGCCAGAGGCCTCGGGACCCCTGAAGCAAACGCATGTGTGTTGAGCTGTTGCCCGCACATAGGCACCTTTGGCTCTGGCGTGAGTCATTAAATCTTTACAGATATCTCGAACTAGCAGTTCCTGTAGTTGAAAGCGCTTTGCATGGCAGTCAACTAAACGCGGCAACTTTCCTATTCCGAGGATGAAAGCCCCTGGATCATAGACAACATCAACGGTTCCAAAGAACGGAAGGAAGTGATGCGCGCAGAATGATAGGAAAGGAATGCGCAATGCAGATACCAATCCATGAGATTCGCCGGGATTTACGGTTAGCACTGCTTTGAGCAGTGTGCTCGGAGCCGTTTGGTACCCTGAGAGTAACTCACGGTACGCGCGACTAATTCTACCAGGATTATCGTGTAGTGTTTGCTCGAACTCCAACACCGCTGTCGGGCTATCGCTCAGTAAGCTTTTAATCCATTCCGAAAGTAATGGATCGTGATTGAAGTTTTCCATGGCTGAATTCCGAATTAGCTACTACAGTCAGGTCGCGGGCCATGCGGTGTATGCGCATACTCCATCAGCGACATGGGTGATGATGGACGAATCGCCTGAACAATGTCATTTTTGTCGATGGCGGGTTGTTCATGGCATCTAAGTAGTTGGAAGAAAATATGAAAAGTGTCGCCAGATAGGTCGACAAAAGTAGGTGGCGTGAACATAGAAAAGCTTGAGCGGATACTTTTTGAGATCGGTTTGGGTGAGAACGAAAGTAAGATCTATCTTACCGCACTGTCCCAGGGACCGACGACCGCTGCAGTGTTGGCAAAGCAGAGTGGAGTTAAGAGAACCACCGTCTATTCAACGATCGATACCCTTCAAGAGAAGGGTCTGATGCACGAGGAATCTCGGGGATTTAAGCGGATGTTCGTCGCAGAACACCCTGATAAACTTGACTCAGTGGTTGAAAGTCGCCGCAGGACGCTCAAGTCGGTCCTGCCCGAGCTTACCTCTCTCTACTTTCGAACAGAGGAGAAAGATGGTGCTGTCAAGAAGTACTTAGGGCTCGATGGTATAAAGAGAATATACGGAGATCTGCTCCAGGAGCTCAAGGAAGGAGATTTCTATCTCGTAATATCCGACCAGCAGAAGTGGATCTCGCACGACCCGCAGTACTTTGAAAATTTTAAGAGAGAACGAGCTAAGTTACGACTCAATATTAAACTGCTGCTACAAGACTCCCCGAGTGCGCGAAGAAATCTGCCCTTGCAGCGTGCCTATAATGAGTCACTCAAAATATTGCCAAAGCAGTTTGAGTTGGCGACCAACATGGTTATCGTTCCGCATAAAGTTATAATCGTGCAAACTGTTGAGCCTCTGTATGCTCTCGTTATTGAGAGTCAAGCCGTCGTTCAGATGAATCGTGTGCTTTTCGATATTATTTGGCAGGCAGTGGATTGATAGAACTCATAGAGCCAATCGAGGGTCTGGAAACGGCACATCTGCTCAAAATCACTTTGGCTTTTGAACATCTGCACCATTTTTAGCCTCCTTAACTGCCCTTTTTAGGATTATTCGCTCGCTCTAGGATACACCCGAACATGCCGAGGTCATACTGATCTGCCCCCTCAGTTAGTACCAGACGCGATTAGAGTTTCCCTGGCTGTTTCCTTCTTAACATATTTATAAAGGGCTGTCCTGTAGTCCCGTGGGGTAGTGGCGATCCCCAGCGAACTATGAGGTCTCTCCTCGTTATATTCTGCTT
>JBKCMS010000049.1:0-13352 GCA_046300175.1 Pseudomonadota bacterium
TCACTATAGCGTTCTGCAAAAGTCCGTAGCGAAATCCCGAGTTTTGGAGAACGCTATAGATTCGCGGATGCGAATCAAAACAACAACCTATAGTGATGTCCAGCAAAAGCCTTGCCAGTTTTACTGGCACGGACTTTTGCACGTCACTATAAGACACAATTTCGCCCCCGGCGATCTTACTGTAAGGTAGCGGCCTCTTTGGCTGTCAGAATGCCAAACTTATAAGCACCTCGTGAATTGGTGTTGTCTACAAAGAACAGAGGGGTGTCTCTGATTGAAGCCAGAGCATGATAGACCGTTCTGGCTATCTCTTGGCGTGAAGGGGGCGAGCTGGTCCGTAACCATTGTGACTCTAACTCTTCTAATATTTGGTCTGATAGCACGAATTGACTATCTGCTAGGTTTTGTCTGACATGATGAAGTAGAGTTCCGGGCCTTTCGTGCGCCTGGATGAGAGATGAATTTACCGCTTCGACTAGATCGGCGATCTTAGTTCGCATTTCTCGTGAATAAATAAGAAGTGTTTGGTCCTCAATCTGCTCTTTAATCGGAACCTGACCTACGCCGCATAACTCTCCATCATCTGTAGTAAGATAAAACCCCAATATATCCTCTCTAGGCCAGGAATTTCCGTAGGTGGTAAGGCATAAGCTGAGCTGACCAAACTCAGAGAGTGATTCGCGGCGGCCCTCTAATAAGTCTGCTAGGCCTGTCAATAGGATTTCCGGTTCAGGGTCGAGCACATCTAATGAAAAAAATTCTGCAATGCAGTCTAGGTTCAGCTCTCGTATTTTAACGAGCTTGCTTAGTCTTTCAAGGGCTGCGTGCGACCTATCTTCTAGTAGGCAGAGGGCAGGTAGAGCTGTCGAAGGTTCTTTCGGAGTATAGAGCAGTGCGCTTATATCGCTCCAGGGTAGCATCCTAGCCAGTCTATGAAGGGTCCTAAGCGTCGAGAGTGAGTCTTTTGCACTTACTGTGGGATCCGCAGTCTGCTGTTCAACCGTGATTAGAGCACCTCCAAAGCAGATCTGCTCATCTGTTAACGTGTCTGTCTCAGGCGTTTCAGATTCACTAGGGCTTAAATCGAGATTGTCCTCATAATATGTTAAATTATGGCCCCCTTCTTCCTCATCGTCCCATTCGATAGAATCAGAGTGCTCCTCATCTTCTTGGTCTGCTAAAGTTACAGGCGCAAGGTCAAAAATCGCAACGACACTAGGTGAACCTTGACCGTCGCTAGCGAAGAGAGCTTGCGCTCTTTCTAAGAGTCTCAACTTGGCAGTATCTGCAACCTGTGAATCAAGGCTATGAAAAAACATCGGGTCGAACCGCCATGATATAGTCTTGTCTAGAGAGGTAAAATGAACGGGTCGATCTGGTGTGTCATCTATAAAAGAGTCTACAGAGTAGACGTCTAGAAGCGCCTTAGTCGGCTCTGAGCTCTTCAGATAATCGCCCCCCGCAATCTTAAATGCGACCCCAATCTCGAAGCCGTTATCAGACTTTTCACAAAATGGAAAATAGATTTCGTCTGAGGAACTTTTAAGATGTCTAACACTGAAAGCTAATCCATCTCGCAAGTACTCTGCAAAAGGTTCTAAATCCGCAGAAACACGATAGCCTATGCGTATCATCCCATTTGTGTAGCTGGCTCTTATCGAGTGCGTTGTTGAAGCTATGGATCGTAGAGCCTCTAGCTGCTGAGTATCAAACGGACCGCTCGAACCGGGATTTGCCAGCATCGCAAGAAGCTGCAGATCTAAATGATTATCAGAGCTGCTGGCGTTGATCAGCATAAAATCGGCGCAGTATTGAAACAGATTCTCTTGATGTAGCTGTACTAGCTTTAAGACGTCTTCAATCGCCAGAGCTGCCTGCTCGGGAGCCATTTGGAGGACTCCACTCTTTAAGTTTTGTGGCCGCTGATCAATTCCGAATGCAAGCCACGCGCAGCCAGCTATAAGGTCTAGAGCTGTACTTGCCGGTTTGTCCGTCAGGCTTGCCTTCAAAAAATCGATCGCTGCTTTCGCTCGTAGTCCATCATACAATGAAGAGAGTAGGTTTGTTCTTGGCGGTACAGGTTCGACATCATTTTCCGCAGAATTGTCAACATTATCGTACTGGTCGCTATTTTCGCCCTCTCCGACCTTGTCTTGTCTGATAATGCGCTGATAAATATCGTAGATCTCAACCAGTGTCCGCTCGGTTTTTTCTACCAGATTAACTGCGCCTTGAAGAGCAATATTTACGTTTAGACCACCTGTTCCTATATTTTCAAGCTGTTCTTGGTGTCGGGCTACCTCGCCGATAATCTCTCCTACGCTCCTAATCACCGATTTCACTTCATAGGTATTTTCTCGATATAGCTCTGCTTTTTTGCCATAGCCTTGCGATAACAGGTTCTCTAAGGCTGTGACTAATATCCGCGGCACCCAGGAGTTGATAAGCTCTAATTTTTGAAGCGCTGGATTATTTGAGAGTTCCAGAGGTTTAAGCTCTTGGGGCGGCTGGAATTCTTCGTCTCTTTTAAGCGCTGAATTATCTGGGAGTCCCGGAAGTTTAGTCTCTTTGGGCTGCTTGCCTGTGTGATCAATTTTTTTTTTGCTCATCGGCGCTATCTTTTCCGCGACTATATTCCTAGGACGGTTCTTAACAGTATCTTCTGCTCTGGTGGACGTAGCAATGCTCAGGCAGAAGCGATCTCATTGCAACCGCTCTGGGGATGCTACTGATTTGTAGTGTTAATTACAACAAGCGAGAGCTGCATGCTGCCTTCAGAAAAGCACTGATAGAAACAGATTGCGACACGTGACTTAGCGCACCGCAAGCATGCGCTCGAGAGCTATGCGCGCCCGAGCAGCGATCTCTATTGGAACTTCGATCTGCTGCTCGTTGTTGCGGAGAGCGTTTAAGGTGTCCTCCAGTGTAATCTCGTTCATATGAGGGCAACGAATGCTGCACAACCGCAAGACGTCCTTACTGGGATTCTCGGCGATGATGTTGTCAGCCATGCTGCATTCAGTGAGCAACAAAAAGTGCGGGGCGTTTGATGTCTTTACAAACTCAACCATTCTGGAGGTGCTCTGCGAATAGTCGCTGGCTTCAACTACCTCAGGAGGACACTCAGGGTGAGCTAAAACGGCTACTCCTGGAAACTGTCTGCGTATGTTCGTCACGTCCTCCACTGTAAATCGCTCGTGAACCTCGCAGGCTCCGCGCCAGCCGATAATCACGTTAGAATTCTCAACTGGTTCGCTGGGAGACGGAAAAAGTATCTGCTTGCCACTCTCTCGAGCTACATTCGCCGCTAGAAACTGATCGGGAAGGAAGATGACTTTATCAGAGTTGAGCGATTGAACGACCTTAACAGCATTACCAGATGTGCAGATAACATCTGATTCGGCCTTCACGTCTGCATAGGTGTTGATATAAGACACAACAGGAACTCCTGGGTATCGCGCTTTGAGCGCACGTACATCCTGAGCAGTTATACTAGAAGCGAGCGAGCAGCCCGCTACTTTCGCCGGAAGCAGGACTGTTCTGGTGGGATTAAGGATTTTGGCTGTCTCAGCCATAAATCGGACGCCACAGAAGATGATTGGATCGCAGGTCGTTTCCGCAGCTCGGCGAGAAAGCTCCAATGAATCGCCGACTATGTCAGGAACCGTGTGGAAGAGCGCCGGTTCCATATAATTGTGTCCTAAAATCAGAGCTCCACGCTCTTTCTTAAGACGATTGATCTCAAATACAAGTTCCGCTTTGATTCGCAGCTCTACCTCGGGCACAAGCCGTGATAGTTTGGCTTGCATCTTCGTGAAAGTTTCTTGCAGTGTTGGTGCGTCGATTCCCATAATACACCTCCGGTCTACGGCGATCGATATATGCGGGTTGGAGCTAAAACAACCGCTTCAGACATCAGGATACATCGTCTCGTTAATAAAGTACACGAGCCACCTATCGGCTAGCGCCAACTCGCTAAGGTGCTGGTTAAGGAGCGTTTAAGCCCCTCAATTGAGTGCAGGGTATTGCCGGAATAACGAGCCACCTCTAATTCGTCGATCGCCGCTGCCAGCGCCACCGCCGTTGATTTATCGACACTCTGAGCTTGAATGCAAGAGCGAATCTCATCAAAGGTGGCGCCGGATCGCAGCCCGACTAAAGAGTTAGCAGCCCAGTTGCGAATGGCCGCTTCTATATCGTCGAGAGTTTTGGCTCGAGCGATGCTCTTGATAGTTTCTCGCCTTGGAGCTGTTCGCGATGTTGTCCGCAGCCAGAACGAGAGCATGGATGCGACTAGCACCACTGCTGCCAAAGTAAGCAGCGCGAGTTGAATGCTCACCCGCTCAGAGACCGCTTCCCAGGTAGTCTTATCAACATAAGGAAGGTTTGCTCCAGCAGGTGGATTGTTCGGTGCAGTAAGCGCCGGGGGTGACGATGACCCCTGATCGCGAATCGCTGAAGGCTGCGGTTGCGATGCCAGGCCGGGTACCTTAGCCCCCTGGCTGTCCATGGCGCTCCCCGATACTACTAGTGATACGTCCGTCGTTGTCGCGATTTTATAGGTAGCTGAGGTAGGATCAAAGTAGGCGATACTTACCCCGGGAATGCGAATCATCCCTGGCTGCGTCGGAACCACCGTGTAGTTGAATGTCTTTTGAGCCAACAGTTGCCCCTTACTAACCTCGTGCTTAACCGCAGTTTGCCCATCGTACACCTTTAATCCCGGAGGCGCGCTTAGTGCAGGGGCTTTCAAAGGGTTCAGGTGTCCAGTGCTAGTGACCACTATCGAGATATTCTTACTCTCGCCGACTTTAAGTGGCGCTTCTGAGTAAGTGGTTGTGGCCGTTGTCACGCCAACTATCGGTAATCCGCGGGAGAATCTATTAAGCTCTTGAGGTAATGGGGGCAGGGGCTTAATTGTCAAAGCTATATCGTTTGAGGTCAGCTTCTTTTCCTGAATAACCGTTCGCTGAAAGAAGTTTTCGAAGAAATCATCGCTAAAAGGGTCGAGGCTGCCAAACGGATTGCCGCGCTTGGTGACAGGAACCTGTACCAGCGCTTTACGGGGAGGGATGGTCAATTGGCCTGATTTAAGGGCAAATAGAGCTCTTAATATCTGGGCTGAACCGTATTCAACTCCGTTTAGTGTGCGCTGTGCATTGTTGCCATCAGATAGATTCTCCTGCCAGAAGCCATCAGCTACTTCGTCCTCTATCCGCACCCCACGAAGGTTTACCCTTGTGTACACGGTGATGGCATTTACGATCTGTTGGCCGACATAAGCAACCTCTGGAGATACCGTCTGACGCATAAATATCTGCTCAGAATTTGCCCCCTGGGATGGTGCCCCTTGTTGTGATGCAGTAGCACTCTTGATCACGACCGTGATTGGAGAAGCAGATAGCAGTTGGCCGCCTGCCTGCACTTGAACCTCAGGAGTTTCAAGAGAGCCTTCACGTTTAGGAGTAAGCTGATAGACGAATTGCTGGCGAGAGTGGACCTTTCCGTTGACGATAGAGATCGATGTGCGAGGCCCCAAAAGCTGAATCTCAAAGTCGCCGCCAGCCGCAATCTGCGGCGTTACGCGGTCTTCTTGTCCCTCGTACGTTACAGTGAAGATGAACAGATCATCGACATGCCCAGTCTCTGGGGATATTTCGGCGCGTAAGGCTCCCTGCGCTATGCAGGTGCGCGCTTGTAAGCTACAACAGATGATTATAACCAGAAACAATCTCAACAGTTTGCACATCTCGCTACTCGACCAGCTGGTACAAAGTCTTCCTATCATTAGTGTTTGTGGCAAGGGTATGGATCGCTGTCTTTGCCTGTGATCGTATCCCTGGTCTACCATGTTTGTCCACCATCGGAGGGAGAGCCACGATACCTACGTATCAGTAATGGTGAATCGGGTAGTGATTCCAGCCAGGCGTCAGCCTCAGGTATAGCTGCCGTGATCTCTGCTGCTGGTAATTGCGTTTGGTCATCATTTTGCTCTTGCTCGCTCTCCAGGGCCTCCTTCAGCCGGTCAGCTGGAGTTGGCGCCGCTGTTTGTTGCTGGGGCAGTGGTGTTGAGCTAGTAGCTGGGCGCGGAGTTTCAGCAGCTGCGCTCGGCCCGGGCGAGGGGGTACTTGAGTCTGGAGTTAGCGCTGGAGTGCTGGTGGAGCCAGGAGAGGGAGCTGGAGAAGCTTTAGGGTCTTGCTGCTCATCGGAGTTAGAACTTGGTGAGCTTGCAGGGCTGGGAGAGGTGCTGGCTGCTGGGTCGGGTGTCGACTGCGGCGATGGCTGAGACGAAGGTTCGGGGGAAGGTTGGGGGGAAGGTTCAGGTTGTTGAGATGCGGCTGGGGTCGGTGTGGAAGTCGGAGTCGGTGTGGGGGTTGCTAGAAGCTGCTGCTCACGTAGGGCTCGTGCTACAGCAAGATTGTGCAGAGCGCTCGGATCGCCTGGCTTGCTGTCTAATGCTCTCCAGTAGGCATCGATTGCATCATCGTAACGTCCTAGGGCTAGTAACGAGTTGCCTTCGTTGTAAGTGCTCTCAAAGTATTCTCTGCCGCTTGTCGACGAATCGGCGAGCTGGTGGAATGCTTCGGCGCTCTCGGTAAATTTACCTAGCCTGTATAGTGAGCTTGCCAGACCAAATAGGAGAGCGCGGTCTCTGGGAGAACGTTGCAGAGCTTGTGAGTACTCTTCCGCCGCACGTTTATAATCACCTTTGCGGTAAGACTCAAACTGAGAGTACGCCAGCATGGGCGTGTTATCGTTCGCTGCGGCTGGAGTCTCGGAGAATGCAAAATCTGAAAAGCTAGTTACTACGATCAGCGGCACAAGAAGAAGCGGATTTATTCGCCTGTTCCAAGCCGTGACAATAATCATAACAAGAGCAACAAGAGTGAGCCACGGACCAAACTCGCGATAGGTACGAATCTGACTCTTGTGAGTCACCGACGGCACACCCGATTGAATAGAGGGTTGCGATAGAGTCAATACGTCGCTGTCGTCTAGAGAGGCTCTCACATATACACCTCCACCAGCGGAAACGATGGCGCGGAGCGAGTCTTCGTTAAGCGCGCTGCGGACCGGCTGGCGCGATGCATCGATAACGGGTGCACCATTGGGAAGTGTGATAGTTGTGCCGGCTGTGGTTCCGACGCCGAGAGCATCGACGCGAACTCCTTTTTCGCTAATCGCCCTGACCAGCTCAGTTTGATCGAAGAAGTTATCCTCTCCATCCGAAATCAGGATCAGTCGTGAATGTCGGAGTGCCAGCTCGTCTAGTCGACCAAGTGCGGCAACCATTCCGGCCTTTAGGTTTGAGCCCAGGCTGGTTACTAGGTCAGGAGAAATTACGTCTATGAATTGAGCTAGAACTCCGCGGTCGGTAGTGACGGGGCAGACGGTGTAGCCATCACCGGCAAAGACAGTTATGCCGAATCGTGAAGAAGCCCCGGAAGAGCTCAGGCCCTGCACCAAATCTTTCATTTTACGCTTTGCTAGTTCGATTCGTGAAGGCGGGACATCCTGGGCATACATACTGCGACTGATATCGACGAGGAAAAGAACGTCGACTCCACTGGACTCACTCTCGATATCCTCAGATCCCCAAAATGGTCGGCTCACTGCCAAGATTAGCAGTAGGCAAGTGCCAAGAGATAGCAGGTGGCGAGTGAGCAAGGGTCTAGCATGCGGAAGTCCCAAGCTACTACGCGCCGCAGCACGCAGTTTGCTAGAGCGCCACCCAAGTATTAGCAGAACGAGTAGCGTAACACCCAGTAGTAGCCCTTGAGGACTCAAAAATCCGTAGTCCTGATGTGCGAGAGTGTTCATGGTATCCTCCGGAAAACAGAGGATTGAAGCACCAAGGATAGGAGTAGGGCTAGCAGAGCTGCAATTGCCCACGGTTGGAACAGCTCGTGTACGATCGGCTTTTGAGGTTGGTCGTGTTCGGTTTGATCGAGTGCATCAATCTGTCGGTATACATCTTGAAACCCTTCCAACGATGTTGCATTGAAGTAGACACCCCCGGTCAGATTAGCTATCTCTCTAAGAGTAGCTTCATCGAAGTCAGCTATTTTTCCACCTACTCCACCGAGCAAGCCACCCAAACCGCCTCCACCAAGGGCCACGGACCCGGTGCCGATACCGATTGTGTGAATCTGAATGCCAAATTCCTTGGCGATCTGAGCCGCCTTTATTGGGCTCACCTGACCAGCTGTGTTTACACCGTCAGTCATTAAGATAATTGCCTTCGAGCGGCCCTCAACATCACGGAGACGCTTGAGCGCTAGACCCAGTCCATCCCCGATCGCTGTGCCGTCGCCGGCCATTCGTGGCTGGAGCTGTTCTACTAATTTTTCAACGAGTAGTGTGTCGCTTGTAAGTGGACTCTGTAGGTAAGAGGTATTGCCAAAAACAACCAATCCGACACGATCTCCACGTCGTGTGCGGACGTACTCAGCCACAACCGTTTTCACTCCCTCCATGCGAGTAGTCGAGCCGAGCTGTGTAGGAAAGTCGGCTCCGGACATACTGTTGGAAGTATCGATCACCAGCATGATATTTCGCGCCAATTTGGGCTGCTCGGTAATCGTTACCCTCTGTGGGCGAGCTGCTGCAATGGTCAGCAGGCTTACGGTGGCAATTTCAAGCGCCAATAGAGTCGGAGTTCGCATTTGTAAACGCACACTACGAGGTAGGCTGCGCAGGACACTACTGCTCGGAGCTGAGACGCTCTCGGATCGGTTGCGGAACGCTAGCAAACGCATCAATAGGTAGAGTATGGGTGCGATAAAGACAGCAGGGAGAGCAAAGCTCATACGAGACGAAACCTCCGAATATGTCCCTCTAGGGAGCTGATCAACGTCTCGATCGCGCCTAAATCACGGTCTGGCGTGCTAGACTCTGCTAGTGGCGCGTAAGCGCTCTCCTCAACGCCGGCGATTAGATCGAGCAGTTGGGATAGCGAGCGATCAGATTCTTGTTGGCTACTGGCCAGTGATGCAGCCAGAGCTCGTAGTTCGCTACACGACATAGCGCCTGTATCGGCAGAGCAGTAAGGAGCCACGATTCGACGCGCCAGTCGTGAGATGCGCTCTAGTTCCTCTCTTTTGCCAGAGCTCCCACTTAGAGCTCTTAGCTCGTCTAGCAGACCCTGTATAGTGGCATGCAGCGAGTAAGCTCGTGGAGTGCGGCGCACCCAGGCAATCAAGGCCGATAGCAGAACAGCGACTAACAGTAGAATCACCCAAGCTATTCCAGTCGGTATCACCGCACCTGGGCTTGGATCGATGATATCGTAAGGGGTCGGTATCGGCTCGCTGGTGGCAGAGATGTTCGGTAGCGGGGTGCTCATAACTAGCGGACCAACCTCCGAACTCGTTCTCGCATTAATTGGATCAGTGGCTGCGCTGCATTATCTGAGATCACAATGTGGTCAGCGCCGCATTCCTTGGCAACTCTCTTAATCGTCGCCTGCCTCTGCTCAAGCGCCTTGCTCCAGGCCGCTTGGACGGCTTTGCTGCTGGTATCTACTACGCAGATATCCCCCGACTCAGCATCTCGAAATGTTACCAACCCAACTGCAGGAAGCGTAGCTAGGTTAGGTTGTAACTGGACAAGAACAACATCGTGTCGCATCAGCACCCGCTTGAGCCCTGCGGTGAAATCAGGACATTCAAAATCAGAAAGCACAAAAACAATGCTAGGTTTCCGCAGGCTAGAACTTAGGTGTTCCAGAGCGGTGTTTAAATCTGTTTGCGGGCACCCATCTGAGCGCGCGTTGATCAGGGCAGATATAATCCGTGAAAAGCGCCGCGGATGCGCGCTAGGAGTTATAAATTCACCGGCCGTATCGGCGAACAGAAATAGCCCCAACAGATCGTTACCACTCTGGGTAAGCGAGCCGATTAGCGAGCAAAACTCTAAAGCTTTTGAATACGGCTGAAGTCCGATAGTAGCACGCATCGACGGGCTTGTATCGACGGCTAACAGGACGCGCAGCTGGCGTTCTTCCTCGTATGATTTAACAAAAACCGTTCCGGTCTTCGCAGTGGCTTTCCAGTGGATGTGTTTGATGTCATCTCCAGGCTGGTATTCGCGCAGGTCAGAGAAGACGAGTCCCGATCCACGGAATGCCGATCGATATTGGCCGAGAAGATCTCCCGTAACCAATTTGCGCGAGCGCAGCTGTAATCGCTTGAGCTCAGTTGGAAGCGCTACTGATGCGAGCTGTGCCGTAGTATGGTTATCTGAATTTTTCGGCATACGCTTTTTGGCGATACTTTTTGTCTAGGGTACGGTCACTGCGGACAGAAGTGTTTTGATCACCTGATCACTGGATATTCCGCGGGCCTCAGCTTCAAATGTGACCAGTACTCGATGACGTAAAACATCAGCGGCGACCTCTTTGACATCGTCAGGGGTTACAAATGTCTTGCCCTTGAGGAATGCATGAGCACGGGCACATATTTTTAGGGCGATACTTGCACGAGGCGAAGCTCCCCATTCAATCAGCCCTTTAAGCCCGTAGGCATCAGGGGAGCGTGTAGCGTGGATTAGCGAAACAATATACCGATCGACCTTGGGATCTGAGTATATCTGACGGCACAGAGACCGTAAGGAAGCGAGCGCCGAGAGCGGAATAATACGAGCAAGTGGCGGCTGCGACAGGGTCTCCTTTGCAGCGATATCGATAATCTCAACCTCCTCTTCAAATGACGGATAGTCGATAATTATCTTCATCAGAAAACGATCTACTTGAGCTTCTGGTAAAGTATAAGTTCCTTCCTGCTCAATCGGATTCTGGGTGGCTAAAACGAGAAATGGATCGGGTAATTTAAAGGTTTGCTCTCCGATAGTGACCTCTCGCTCCTGCATCGCTTGCAGCAGTGCTGACTGCACCTTAGCGGGTGCACGATTTATCTCGTCGGCTAAAAGCAGATTTGTAAAGACCGGGCCTTTGCGAATAACAAAATCACCGCTCTGAGGGCGATACACCTCGGTTCCAATTACATCAGAAGGAAGGATATCCGGGGTGAACTGAATACGTGACATCTGGGCGTCGATCACCTGGGTGAGTGCGAGCAGAGTGCGAGTCTTTGCCAGACCTGGAACTCCCTCCAGCAGGATATGGCCATCTGCCAGGAGCGCAATTAGCAGTCGCTCGATCAAACGATCTTGCCCTACAATCCTTTTGTGAAGCTCGGCCTTGATATTAGCTACGACTTGAGACGGTTGTACGTTAAGTGTTGAATCCATGGTCTAGTTATTCTCTGTTGCAAACCCTAAGAATTAAACATAAGACTAACCACTTAATTTAACAAGGGAAAATATATTTCTGTAGAGATGTCCATACCGCAGCAGCCGACAATGATCTGCCACACTAAATTCCTTGTTTCGCATCGGCCAGTAGCTAGCGTTTTCCAAGAGGGGCGGATTTCACCGAGGATCTTTGAAAACGCGTTCAACAGCTTTGATATCGAGGCAGTAACCCGGATTATTTACCTAGCGCGAAAACAGTTTTTTAGATCGATCGCTGAGAGTGGAATCGTTATGCCAGCTGTGCACGGGCTAATTGTTTGCTAAGCTCTTAATTATATCTCAAAAATAGTAGCGTCCGTAGTTGTTCAGTAGCCGACATTTTTGAGACAGTTTCTATTTGTTAGACGAGAGAGATTTAGTTGGCCAACAAAAAATCGCAGCTGCCTTGGATTGACCGATTGCCCTCGAATTACGCTCTTTTTTGGGGAGTAGCGACCGTTATCGCCGTGCTTTTATGCGCCATTCTTGGGGTGATTGGCCAGCGTTATCTTAATCGCGAATTTATCGGTGAGACTACTCGAGAGCTAAAGCAGTGCCGCGACAACCCGGATTCAAATAAAAAGCTGTGCCGAGAGCTGTTAACCGCGCGCGGCGAGTTGGTAGAGACTCCAACGGCAGGGGGCCTGCGTAGTCCGCGACAGCCCCCGTTTCAGCTTGCTGATGACGATGCTGATCTGACACCGGTGTCTTGATGGATGGCAGCTTCAAAAACCCAACACGCCACCATTCTACTTCGGTAAATTGCAGGCACGGTCGGCAGTACTTTTCTCTACGGCAGGGCAAACGAATCGTCGGCGGCTGGGGGCGCCTGCGTGCGACTGTGTTTCTTTTGGGGTGGGGTTATCGCGTGTCGGTAACGGTTTAGGGCTTCAGGTAATAGAGTTTGAAGCGCTATTAGTCGCTCCTCGGAATCAGGGTGCGAGGAGAGGAATGAAAGAACCGGAAGTCCAGCATTTGCGCTCTGAGACATCTTGGCCCAGAAACGTAGGGCATCGTGAGGATCAAATCCGGCGTCCGCCATCAGAAAAAAGCCGATGTGGTCGGCTTCGGTTTCCAAGCGCTGCGATTCCGGGTTTACGGCGATCGCTTTGATCGTCTCTGAAACCACGATCGCAGCGAGTCCGGCTAACTGGCCATAGTAAGGGTCCATCGCTATAATCTGCCCGGCGATCTCTCCACTTGTGCGAGCCATAATCTCGCTCGCTTCCTCTGCTGCCGTACGCTGGGTATGGTTTGCCAGTAGGTGTCCTAACTCATGTGCCACGACTGTAGCTAGTTCGCCATCGCTCTGCGCCAAGCGAAGCATACCGGTCCATACAAATAGGTAGTTGCCCCGCGTCGCGGCAGCGTTAACTACGTCGTCACCCTCAAGGAGGAAAACGTTCCACGGACTGCGGTCAACCTTACCCGCTCGCGCCAGCCGCTGTACGAGTCCGCGGACCCTCTCTATGGCAGCATCGTTTCGCGACAATGGATATTTTGCGGTTAGGGTTGCCAGAACTTGGTGACCGTAGGCCTCATCATCAGCAGATACAAAAACCCCCTGAGGAACAACTCCCGGCGGAACTGGGGTGCGCCCCGCGGCGCAACCAAGCAGCAGAAAGATAACGGCCAGCCCTAGAAGATGTAGCCTCTGTAGAGCGATAGAGGGGGTCTGAGAGCCCCCCTGTAAAGCTGCCCTAAAGTTGACTAGTTGCCACATATATCCAAGATCTCAAATGTCGTAAGAAATCCGAAAGTTTAAAATAAACGGGGAGAAAAGAGGAGAGGGAGAATAAAACGGCTCTTCTCGCTGTTCTCGTTTTATCTTTGTTCAAATCACTTGTTAATTGCACCACTAAACGCACTTTTGATGCATATCTGCCCTCATTTATTCAGTTTATGCATAGTTGTGGGTAATATAGCGTTCTCCAAAAGTCCGTAGCGAAATCCCGAGTTTTGGAGAACGCTATCGATTCGCGGATGCGAATCAAAACAACAACCTATAGTGATGTCCAGCAAAAGCCTTGCCAGTTTTACTGGCACGGACTTTTGCACGT
>JBKCMS010000050.1:0-21769 GCA_046300175.1 Pseudomonadota bacterium
TATAGTGATGTGCAAAAGTCCGTGCCAGTAAAACTGGCAAGGCTTTTGCTGGACATCACTATAGGTTGTTGTTTTGATTCGCATCCGCGAATCGATAGCGTTCTCCAAAACTCGGGATTTCGCTACGGACTTTTGGAGAACGCTATGAGAGCGAGCACCATTGAGGCGCTGTCAAAATCCACGATACCTTCCCGCTTACCTGATAGTGAGCGCAGCACAACGATTAACGCTCGTCTGACCACGCTGAGCAGTTGATAAGATGCACCATCGGTAGCGGCCCGGTTGAAGGCGTTTGGCCGGGATGTATACGGCACCCGATTTTCCATTCGTCACATTAGCATTGCTAAAACCGGTCTGGGTGCGAAAAACCGCGTTTGCTGCTCCTGATCGATACACCAGAACCGATTCTCTGGTTAGCCCATCAAACCTCACCTTATAGGCGAGCATAGTACGCTGACCAGACACTCCGCGAGCTGCATACTGTATCACAATCGGGGTATCTCCGGAGATAGAACCGCTACCCCTTGAAGTCGGAGTTCTAGTCGGAGTTGCGGTAGGTCGAGGTGTCGTCGTAGGTGTTGGCGAAGGGGTCACCGTTGGGGTCGGAGTAGGGAGTTGCCCTAGAGCGTCTACTGAGAATATCCACGGCTCAATTCCAGTTATGCCATCATCGGCAGAAAAAACCATAAATCTGGCCGCTCCAATGAAGTAGTAGGGCAACGATGAATTGAGCCCCGGCCAGATATCCTCGGCAAGGGCCCGCTGACTGCCATTTGCCCCAAATACCCTCCAAACCTCACGACCTGAATTGCCATCATCAGCGGCGAAATACAGCTCTTGACCTATCGCTGTCAGATCTGAAGGTAGAGAATCGCTCACTCCTGTTCGGATATCATGAGCTAAAACCACCCCGCTTCCATCAGCTTTGAATAGTTCTCGACCCACATCGCTTCGAGTGGCCACGAAATAGAGCGCAGCATTGAACTCTGTTAGATTCTGCGGATCTCTTACATCACTAGCAACCTTAGTGGTTGCCAAAGTAAGCGGATCAGTCCGCCAAATATCCTTATTTAGCGACGTAGTTCCAGCCGACAGAAAGTAGAGATGACCACCTGCACCCACAAATACTGGGGAGTCGCTACGCGCAAGCGGCGCCTCCGGCAAGACCACGGATAGCTCGACCGTCTTACCATCTGCTGCCAGCTTCGAGATATGTGCCTTGTTCAACTTGTATTCAACAAAAAAGAGTCGACCCGCGTAGGACGTAAGACCTACACACTGATTACCGGAAATAATTTGCGTTCCCTGCGTCGTCCCATCAGAGCGCCACAAACCGTAGAGAGAGGACGAGCTACTGGTAGTGAAAAAATACAGATTAGAGTTGTGCACGATCCGCTCAAAGAGCCCGACTGGATTCCCATCAAAACCGAAAATTAGCTGCGTACCTTGGCGCGTTCCGTTAGATAACCAAAGTTGATTAGCGCTGGAACCATTTGACGACCTGTGGGACTCCTCACCGAAGAAAAACAGCCTATTGCCCGCTCCTAATATTCTTTGTCCATTCCTATCGGACGTCGTAGCGTTCGTGATACGCAACTTCTCACGTACCAAAGACACACCAGTTCTAGCTGGATTTACTACAAAGAGACCAGAGCTAGAGCATCCCTCTCCGCGCGACTCAGAACATCCAACTGCACCCGAAGGGTCATAAAAGCCTGAAGAAAACGCCACGGTGGAACCGTATGCCACAAGGTTTGCCGGCGTTATATCGGTGTAACCCTCTGGGGTAACCATCGGAATCCGCCTCGTTCTATCCCTGGAGCCATCGGTGTACCAGAGCTCCCCCTTAGACGCCAGAAAGAACACACCACTATCGGTCGACACAAAGTTTTTCGGATGGGATGAAGCTGCCTGATTGGGCCTATCTGCTATATCGCGTAGGAGCCCCCGATACGGAAACCCCTGTGCGCTAGCCGTATGAGTAGTTGAACTCACCCAAAACACATAGGCTGCAAGCATCAGTCCGAGACCAGCTTTTATCCTAGAAAGGTCAATTGAGGCCGATGAATAAAAAGCAGGAGGAAAAGGACCGGAAGGAATTTTAATTTTTTGGTGCGCAGCCTTGGCCCGGATCGACTGACTTCGACTAGCTCTCCGCAGTCCTTCAGTGTCAGCGCTCGAACGAGCTTGCACAGCGGCCATAAAAAAATCAAAAGCCGGCGTGATTTTGGGAGGATGCGCCATTTTGAGAACATCCACCACTTTCTTTAGGTTTATGATGAGAAGACACACTCTGCCCACGCCTTATCGCCTCGTACCAAAAATAATCCGCTGCTCAGTCCGTATTTTTCACGAAGCTCGCTACGCTCGCCGTGAAAAATGTGCGGAAACAGGCCGTCCCTGGCCTGTTTCCTTATCGCCTACAGTTTGTGTGGGACCCATAGTGCCCACACAAACTGTAGGCTCCAAATTCCTTCGCTGCGCATGGAGAATTTGCAAGTGCATCCATGCACTTGTTAGCCCGAACATCGCACTCTCGCGCAATATTCGGGTTAATACTCAGGATACCAGCTAATGGCCCCTAATCAAGGCTGCCATCGTGCGATTCGCGGATGCGAATCAAAACTACAACCAACAGTGATGCACGGATAATGTATAGACCTCCGGGAAACATCTGTAAGTAGACCAATTTTCAGCAGAAAAAGCGCCATTATCAACGTTCGTAGTGGCAGGGTTTATGTGGGCTATAGCGTTCTCCAAAAGTCCGTAGCGAAATCCCGAGTTTTGGAGAACGCTATCGATTCGCGGATGCGAATCAAAACAACAACCTCTAGTGATGTCCAGAAAAAGCCTTGCCAGGCGAGAGCGCCGAGAATGGTAATTTTTCGGGCCCGAGGGGCGAATTCAAAAATCGATTTTCGGGGCTTAAATCGTATCGCGATACATTCCGGTCCGAAAATCGATTTTTGAACCGAAAAAGCGCCGTTATCGTCGCTCGCAGTAGTAGGCTCCATGAAATTTCCGGGCTAGCTAGCTGGCTAATTGGGATTACTGATTACTTTGCGTTGCTGGTATCCTACTACCTGCCTAGCACTATTGGAGGTCGCAAAATGGATAAAATGCGCGGGCGGGCCCTATAGATTCAACTAATAGCGAGCTAATAAAGCCTATAAGCGACTCCGATCGCCCGCCTAAATTTCTCGACAAAGCGAGTGCAAATGCGCGACGTCAACTCTAAGCTGTTCAAGGATCGATTCCGGCTTAACAGATAGCACAAAACGACCGAGACTTAGGATTCGTCTATTAAGCTCTGGGGACGGTATACCTGGAAATCGTCTGACTAGCACATCTCCCTCCCACACATCATCCTGATCCGGATGCCAGGTCTGAGCAACATAGTAACGAGAAGCCGGCGCACCGATCCTGATCTCTATCGTCTCAGGCTTAGCTCCTGACCACACACCGAATCCCTCAAGCCAATACGGCCTTGGGCTCGCCGCCTCTGAACTACTATCATGAATAGTGTCCACCTGTTCGATCGCACGTATATTCCTCATAAACGAAGCGTTCATCACGATCTGCCGCCCACGCTGATCCTCAAACATCGCGTAAAGGATTCCGTCTGAAAGATGTAGTCTGAGAAAAATCCCCTGATACTCCTTATCTTCTTCATGTCGCCAAGGCGAGCGATACGTTAATGCCACCGGCTGGCCACGATGGCACAAGCCAATCAGGCGCACGAGATCGACATCTGCTAACTTTGCGACCGATGTTGAG
This sequence comes from Pseudomonadota bacterium, assembly GCA_046300175.1. Taxonomy (GTDB): domain Bacteria; phylum Bdellovibrionota_C; class UBA2361; order UBA2361; family OMII01; genus OMII01. Next base: position 3,778 of record JBKCMS010000050.1, read on the forward strand.
TCTGACGAAAAACGCCCTCTAATCTGCTCAAGGTCGCAGTTTAGATCTGAGCGGCCGTTGGTGATGCGCGTCCACAAAGCACTCATTGCACCTTGAAGGGATTGATCTTCAATCATCGATAAAAGTTCACTGGAGAGAATCAGCGCCACCAATTCATCTCGGCCCGGCGGGAGTGATACAAACGAAAAATCCGGAACTGTAAGGAAATATCCACGTCGGGACTCATCGTAATCAATCGGCACGCCAAACTCGTAACGTAAACGATCGATTGTTCGCATAGCTGTGCTACGCGAGCACTCACAGGACTCTGCAAGTGACGAAGCGTTAGGATAAGACTTACGCTGAAGCTCCGCCTGAAACACCAATGCTCTTTTAAGGAATGTAGCTGTATCCATCTCTCTAAGTATGCGTCACCTTCAGAGCTCGCCGCCATGAAAAAAACGCACGTTCATAAAATGATGTTATGAATGTCTGCCGAGAGCTTTATGAGCCCTGTGACCTATAATCCTCTACTCTTTCCACGGCTTACTTGGCAAGAAGGTGTATCACTGGGTGGTATAAGCTAGGATTCAGATGTGGTTACCTGATTGAACCATACTATTACGTAGACAGAGGTTAACGACTAGTTGAATAATCCAGGTCGTAGGGAAAGCCCGCCTAACCGCCAGTCGTAACGGAATGGCACGGTAGCTGGACGCTCCTGCAGCTCACCTGTCTGGGGCGCTCCTGTCTGGGGCTCTCCTGTCTGGGGCTGTTTCACGAATTAGTAATATAAAGGGACCATATGTTGACTATTCGCACTCTCGCCGCATTTACTCTCTCGCTAGTCACTCTATCTGCTCTTGGATGCGGCGGTGGTGGTGGTGGTGGTGACGCACGGGATTCGATACCGACAATCTGTCGCTCCTATTGCTCATTTGCCTGTACAAAAGCATCAAGTTGCGGATTTTTTCCATCAGCCAATATCGCCACATGTGATGAGTCCTGTGTAGAGGCGATAGCGAGCAACGGAGGCACTGCCGCTGGGTGCAACGAGCGCGGTCAAGTCGTGGGGGCAGCTACATGCTCAGAGCTTGCATCGATACTCGGGCTCCGCAGCCTTGATGGGGAATATCAATCTAACCTCAAGCAAGACGAGGATGCTCAATCGATCGCTCAACACAGCGGTGCTGAGATAGCTTCTTCAGCTACTGAGTAAACAGATTGATTCATTCTCTCGCCGTGGTGGCTTAGAGATTGATTTAAAGAATAAAGACCTCCGAGGGGCAGCATCTGCTGGGAATCCTCGGGGGTCTTTTTTTTATTGTCCAGTAATAACCTTTGACACCGCAGCGCAGGGTAAATACAGGCTTTCGCCGGCCGAACACGCAAAAACAAAATAAGCGTGTCGAGGTTGCTGGGCTCCCACGCCACGTATTAACCACCCGTGATCAGGCATTCGGCTCGCTACCTCCAACACCAATCGAACACGGCGGCTTACCACCAGCACCTGCTGAACCTGATCACACAACGCAGGTGGAGCCCAAATAACACACCCCCCACGTAACGGCTCAAACCGGAGGGTGAACGGTTCACTCCATTGCCGCTCTGCATACGATCGACCCATTGAATCAAGTCGATACCATATACGAGGCGGCAGTGCGTGGGTTGGCTTACATATCAGAGAACGGAACACCTCTCTTGCCCCGTGCAAAAGCCCACCTCTTTCACCAAGCATAACTACAGAATGCGGCGGAATAGGTGGTTCTTTTACAAGCTGCGCTCCACGATTGCGGCGCAGGTCACGAGCAGCTAGGCCACCCAATGCCCTATCTTTGTCGCCATCAGCCGACACGAACTCATCAGGTGTTCGGCTGCCATCTCGACTACTATCTTTTCCAAGCATCGCTCCCCCTGCTGCCGCCACGATGCCATAAGACCAATTTTCTGCCATGACCGGGGTGTGGGCGCTGGCGTATGCCAATGGCGGCCACGTTAGTGGCGTCTGTAGCAAATCTCGCCGTTAAAAAAACACTCGCCTCTTATGGCGTACTCATCGAGCAGAAGATCGACTACCCTTTAGGCTTTTTGAAATACGGTAGAGCTATCGGCTCTATGTGCGTTGTTTGGACAACTTGAAACTGCTCTGGGGGCCATAAAGACCAAGTGAGGCTTACTATCCTTGGTGCTTAGACATCTTTAGGTGACATCTCTCAACCAACTGAATAGGGCCTCACGGTCTTTATGCTCAGCATTAAGCTAAACCCAGCCTCATTCATTTTTGAAAAAAATGAATGAGAATTGCTGGGCGAGCGCAATCTTGGCCCATGAAGATCAAGGGAACAGCCAAGTTGCGCCGTAGAAGACAACAAACTCCTATATGCTTAAGCGTGTGAAATTTTAATGTCATGAGAGACTCTAGCTCTGGACGGTGCAGCTTGATGTTAGCAAAGAAGCTTGAGAATCGCTGCTTTGAAATCAGCAAATCGCTCGTAGTACCGATTGTATAAGACGATTTTCTTTAAGAATCGCCAAAAGCGTTCAATAAGGTTAAGATTCGGAGAGTACGGGGGCAAAAATATAATTTTCACCTTGGATGTTTCAAGAATAGCGCTCCAACCGGAGCTCTTGCTCCAGTGCTTTCAAGTTCCTGCTAAGTTAAAAACCTACTCAGCCATCACTGGTCCCACGCTTGTCAGCAACTAGATAGTCTCTTTCTATAAATAGAGTTTTTTTGTCTTCTACGGCGCAACTTGGCTGTTACCTTGATCTTCATGTGCCAAGATTGCGCTCGCCCTAATATTGCGAGTGATTTTTTTTCAAAAATCACTCGCGCAGGGTTTAGTTATTAGTGTTACCTGTATCTAAACTCAACTGAGTCTCTTCGAGTACACTTGCTATACCACCCTCAGCTCCCTCCTGGGACTCAATGGCAACTTCGCCCAACGACTCAAACATCGAATCTGGCTCATTCCCCTGCAGATCGTCACTCAATGTCTTGCCCGTACGAACAGCGATTCCACCGTAGCCTACCGCGCATGTAACTCTGCCGCACTGTGCTGCTATTGCGTATCCGACTTCTGCGTTACCATCACTAGCGTTTGCGAATACTATCGAAAGGCCTTGCACACATCCGTCCGCTGCCGGGCGAGTAAAAGTAGCACTCACGCCATCCCTATCATTGACACTACCTGTAGCTACAAGACTCCCGCTCTGAATCGTCACTGAGTCACCATCCTGATTCACTATAAGATCTACAGATATATTTTGTGCAACTCCTGAACGGCAATTATCAGACAGCTTAGTTCCTTGAAAATTCCAAGTGCCGCTGTATAGGCCTGAGCCTTCGCCTCCGCCGCCACCTCCACCGCCACATGCCGCTAATCCGGTGACAAGTAGTAGAGTTACTAATTTTCGCATATCTATTTCTCCAAGCTTTAATTCACTTCAGTGAACTTTCCTAATTTGTACTTATGCATGCGTTACTGCCATGCCTGCCCTCTAAGAAGGCTATCAGCAGACTTAATCATTGACTTATGAACGTGTCAACGAAGCACTGCACCGTTTTCTATGGGCTAAAAGCCAAAATTATATGCTCCAGGTATGGCACTACCTCTAGCCAGCCTGCAAAGAAGCACGCAAGGAAGACCAACTCTGTTTATATTCCGCCTGCTTAAACAACTTTAGGCGAACGAAATACACCGGCCCACAATCGGCTAAATACACCTATAATTTAGGCAGTTGACTGCAGCCACTCAACTCTTTCTATAACAAGACTTATCAACCGTCGATTTGATATAGCCAACCCACACCTCCACGGCTACAACTATAACCGATCTCAAAAATAGCTTCATCGCGAGGTTGGCGAGATGCGAGGCGAGACGAAGAAAACGGGCGAAAAATCGGGGGCGTATACACTGAGATACACTCAAGGATTTTTTTGCTAAGTTTGACGAAGTCGCAGCCCCCATATCGCCAACCCGCGCAGAAGATATCTTTTAGACCGGCTGTACTTTAAAATGTTCCTTCTGACACGGCTGACCTTTTGCAAGGTGCTCTACAGATGCGCAAACTAAACGGCAAACTCCTCTTTTCAGCCACTGATCTCTGTGATTTTGCAGCGTGTCGTTACATCACCCAACTAGGACTACAGGACCAAGAGCAACGACTTGAGAGAGCCGAAGAGGATGCCCAAGCCAAGCTCGTTATAAAAAAGGGGCAAGATCACGAGCGCCGCTATCTGACTTCTCTAGAGCAAAACGGGTATCAAGTTGTGCATATTCCAGCGTTGCTAGACGCCCAACCTAAAGAGGCGCTTGCCTCTACCCTTGAATACCTACGAACGGGTCCTGCATTTGCATACCAGGCGTTTCTGTACCGGGACTCGCTCAACGGATATGCTGATTTTCTGATGCGCGTCGAACGTCCGTCATCTCTCGGCTCTTTCAGTTATGAAGTCATCGACACAAAACTAAGTAAAACCGACAAAGCTGCATACATTCTCCAGCTATGCTTCTACTCAGAACTTCTAGCTGATATTCAGGGGGGTCTTCCTCAGTACGCTCATATCGTTACCGGCGATATGCGACTAAAAAGTTTTAAACTGAGCGACTACTTTTGGTACTATTCGCGTCTCAAGCACGATTTTTTAGCCGCTATACAAAACCTAGACAGCTCCAATCAGTATCCGGAGCCGTGCCCTAAGTGCTCCACCTGCTCGTGGCGCAACATCTGCCAAGCCAAATGGATGAGTGATGATCACCTCTCACTTGTTGCCACTATTACCAGGGGTCAGCGGGTTAAACTTGAGCAGTCAGGTATTTCAACCTGTGCTGAGCTTGCCAACCCCGATCGCGAAGCTCCAGCAACACTCAGCCAAGAAGTATTCTCTCGATTGCGCGATCAGGCGGCGCTGCAACTGGCAGCAAAGAGCGATGGCACGCCGCGCTATCGAGTCATTCCTCCCCACGAGGGAGGCCAAGGATTCGCTCTCCTTGGTCCACAAGATGAGGGAGACATTTTTTACGATATAGAGGGCGATCCCTTAGTCAAAGAGGAGACTCTAAAGAATCCAGGTCTACTTATTCGTGACGGCTTAGAATACCTCCACGGTTTTTCTTGGCGAAAAGACGATGGAACGTTCGGTTTTCGCCCCTTCTGGGCTCTATCTAAACGCGAAGAGCGCCAATGCTTCGAAGACCTGATGGACTTCATGACCGAACGTATGACGCGCTACCCAAAAGCCCGCATCTACCACTATTCCGCTTACGAAATAGCAGCACTTAAACGACTATCTGCTCAATATCCCACCCGCGTAAAGGAACTAGACGAGCTACTGAGAGGCAAGCGATTTTGCGATCTGTATGCGATAGTAAAGCAAGCGGTGAGGGTATCCGAGTCACGTTACTCGATTAAGAACCTTGAGCGCTTCTACGGAACCAAACGCGAGCAGGATGTAAAAGATGGAGGCGCCAGTATCGTGTGGTTCGAGGAATATCTTGAAACAGGCAAACCTGAGCTGCTAGAGGCAATTCGCGTCTACAACCAGAGAGATTGCGACTCGATGATTGAGCTCTATGACTGGCTATGGAGGCTAAGAGCCGAGTCGGCGAAAGAGCTAGGGATAGACTGGGACTCACTACGTCCCAAAGATGAAGCAGTAGAGCCCGTGGTGACGTCAACAGAGCTCTCTAAAACTGAACTAGAAGAGCAGCGCGTAGCGCGATTCAGGGAGATATTTAAGGTCGATCAGATGCTCTCCAGCGGCGCCCCGGATTCACTTTCTGATATCGACATTCTGCGCTTGAGGCTCTTTTATCTCTCTGATTTCTATCGACGAGAGATGAAACCGAAGTGGTGGAACCATTATCGAAGGAGGGAGCTTCCCGCTGTTGAGAGATTTGAAGATCCGGAGGTAATATCTGGATGCGTAAGGGATACATCAAGAGGGGAAGGAAAGGTTGCACGCAGCAAGCTACTCTACTACACTTTTCCGCCCCAAGAGTGCAAAATCTCAGAAGGCGACCAGCTATACGACATAGAGAATGACTGCAAATCTGGTTATGTGCATGAGATCGATTCAGATAACGGGAACCTAACTATCAAGTTCGCAGGAAAGAGCGATTTACCCAACATCCTTGAACTCTCACATTTACCCCCCGATGCTAATGATTCGCTCAAAGGTGGCCTCGATCGGTTCCTGAACGCCGTCGCCGAGTGCGATCTCAAAACGATCAGTAATGGCGGGCGCTCATACCCCTACCCCGCCCTAGTCGATATTTTAGCCAAGCAGCTACCGCGCTTTACTGACGGGATTCGTAATCCAGTGGTGGCGCCGCATTCCGACGATCCTTGCTTTAGTCAATCTCTTATTGATGCAGCTCTGAAGCTTGATCAAAGTTACCTTTTCATTCAGGGCCCTCCAGGTACCGGCAAAACCTATCACGGCGCTCGTGTGGCTGTGGACCTCATGCGAGCTGGCAAGCGCATAGCTGTAATGTCTAATTCACACAAAGCGATCATTAATTTTCTCCTTGAGGTTGATCTTGTCGCTGATAATCAGGGTTTCTCTTTTCGTGGCGCAAAGAAATCAAATAAAGATGACCCTAAGAACACCTACGCTCCAAACCGACCGGCGGATTACCCTCCAAGCCAGATTACGGATTACTACGACCATGCAGCTATTACATTCTCTGAGTACAACTTAATTGCAGGAACAGCTTGGACATTCGCCCGTACTGAGCAAGATCAGATGTTTGATTACTTAATCGTTGATGAGGCGTCGCAGATATCCCTAGCAAATCTTGCAGCTGCTGGTGTCTGTGCCAGGAATCTGATTCTGATCGGTGACCCGTGTCAACTTTCGCAGCCGCTACAGGGCATTCACCCAGAGGGACTCGATCAATCCCCTCTTGAGTATCTTCTCGGAGAGCACTCCACCGTGCCACCTGAGCGCGGCGTATTCCTGAACGCCTGCCGTCGGATGCACACCGATATCTGCACCTTTCTTTCGACACACGTTTATGACAGTCGATTAGACGCGCTGCCCGAGAATAAATTACAATCCATAGTATCCGAGAAAGCCCTAACAATCGAACGTAGTGCTGGGTATCTTTTTTATCCTTGCGAGCACGATGGCAACTCACAGACCTCGCGAGAAGAGTGCGCAAGCATCGAAAAGCTCTATCGTGAGCTTCTATTATGCTCTTTTAGGGCCAAGGACAACCGCTTATATCAACTAACTCAGCGCGATATAATGATTATCGCCCCTTATAACCTCCAAGCTCAACTTCTGCGTCGGTCGCTACCCGGAGCTGATATCGGGACGATCGATCTTTTTCAAGGTCGCGAAGCTCCGGTTGTATTGGTGTCGATGACTACTTCGTGTATTGAGGATTCACCTCGCGGAATGGAGTTCCTCTTCAGTCAGCAGCGCATGAACGTGGCGCTTTCAAGGGCAAAGGCATTAGCCATCGTCGTTGGCTCTCCGATGCTCTTCCAAGCTCGCTGTACCAAGCCCGAGCAGATGAAGCTCGTAAACTTATTCTGCGCGCTAGAACAGCCGCCCACACTCCGACCAGGCTAGCTAATCAAGTCCGACTATCCTACCCAGCCTTCCGACAGTAAATGGGGTCGAAATACGTTTGCACGGTGTTAATACCACCTGAATGGGACAGGTAGCTGGGATGTACAGTGAAATACTCTCTTAGATCTAGCCCACATATTTCATGAAGCCTGCTACTATGATCACCGATAACGGTGCTTTTTCGGTTCAAAAATCGATTTTCGGACCGGAATGTATCACGATACGATTTAAGCCCCGAAAATCGTTTTTTGAATTCGCCCTTCGGGCCCGAAAAATCACCATTCCCGGCGCTCTCGCGACGCAGTTTCATGAAATAGCCGGACTTCTAGTAACTACTCCGCAAATGAAGCGACTGTGGAGTTAGCTCCTATTAAGGGGCGGCTTTGCAGAGCAAAGCGGGTTGAAAACATGAACTACTCATCCGAATTACTGCATCCCCGACCAGGGGACGACAAGAAAAAATGATCAACAAAATGGCGATATTTAAATATGAAGCACGATCTACCATCCTTGATACCGGTCAGTAGTGACAAGGATTATTTGATCATCTGACCGAATGACAAACCGTTATGTCCACCATAAATAAAAGATTCGAACCACTTAGATACTAATGATTGTTTATCGCCTCTGCGGTTAAGTCCCCGTACGACTACTGCTGCCCTAACTCACTCAGTGATACATGCCCTATTTTTGCTCCAATGACACATGCTACTTTTTAGAGATGAGGTCGAAACTAAATCAGAGGCTCCTATGAATTTCAATTTACTGATTACCACCACCGGACTTTTAGCTAGTATTGTCCTAAATTCTCAGAATATAGAGGCACAAACAACGATCATCAGCTCTGGATCGCCCGGAGTTGTTACCGTTGTGCCGGTGAGACCTGGGATCGATGCTCTTGGCACGAGAAACTCTCTTGGATGGAACACTGGCTACACCGCAATTACAACCACAGCCGAGCGCCCTAGCATTCTCGGCCGAACCTGGGGTGGAAGCGACACGATATCAGAGACAGTAACACGTGTGGTCCCGAACGACGTATTAGGAAATCCAGTTCGCTACGGCGCTGTAGGTAGCAACGAACCAAATAGCGCTGGATGGAACACCGGCTACAGTACGATTACCTCAACATACGACCGCCCCGATCCCTTTGGCGCATTAGCCGGTGGTTCTCGGACTGTCACAGAGACAAAGACGCAGATAGTTCCCAATGATGCCCTAGGCCAACCGATCAGACCCATTAGCGATCTTTTGAGGTGATGATTACCTCTGTATCGGGGCTACTATCTGCTCCCTCTCTGTAGGGGGACTACAGCCATAACAAGTTGCGTAGTGAAGGGCGTTTGCAACAAAGACCCTATGTCACCCGATTAATTAACGTAACGCACACCAGGGAAATAGGACAGAAACTCGCGCGAGGTAGTCGATTGCAAATCTACATACATAAACTTACCGCCGTACTTTAAACGGCATCGATTATCGATCACCCTATTAGTGCCAACTGATAATACGCCCACGACAGCTAGATCATTACGCTTGTAGGCAAACATACCCGGGCCACCGGAATCCCCCGCACAAGGCGAAGAGCGATATGCACGGTGCTCTCCTTGTAACACCCCACGACCAACATCAAACAATCTAGATGCACCGATCTTAAAATCATCAACGAACGTCCGCCCAGGTTGATCAGAGCGCTCATTAGCTCCGTACCCAGCCATAAAAATCGTCGAACCACGAGTAACCCTCTTACGTCGTAAAATTGGGAACGGCGCAGTCTCTGCAACGCGCTCGGTCAATACCAACATACCCAGATCGTATCTAGCTCTACGTGCTGGAGCCCCTTGAATATCGTAACCAGAGTGATACCAACTACTCTCCACTGAGCGCCAAGCACCACCTACATAAACATCCAACTCGCTACCAGGAACATCAACCACACAGTGCGCCGCCGTAAGCACCTCGCGCTCACCGACAAGCACGCCTGAGCAGGAAAATGAATCGCTAGTAATGTAGGCCACTCGTCCCCCAGCAGCCGAAGGATAGAACTCGCCGCCGATTATCTGTGCCCTAACCTGCTCTGCTTGAGCAACCGCACAAAATCCCAGGCCCACAAAGAAAGTCAAAAGCCCAGCACCCACACTAGCCCCAAGGATCTCAAGATATCGTTTCTTCATATTGCTCCATAATAGCAAGCCTAGCGCCCAAGTTGCGAGGGATTTAAACCCAATAAGGCCGCCGAATCTAGACCTTATCCATACAGTGAGACACCTCCAGTCAAAATTCGGTAATGTTTCAACCTACCTGACTCATCTGTTGGCACACCTGCTTTATCGGCCCCAAAAATAGATGCTAGCGGGCGCCATCATTCCTGTAATAAGGACTTACCGGTTATGAAAAGATCAACCCTCCCATTAAGATTGCTTACAACCTCTGCCCTATCGATCCTATTATCGCTAACAGCGATTGGCTGTGGAAGAGGAGGAGGCGGCGGCGGCACCCCAGGAGCCTACAATGGCACATGGCAACTAAGCGGAGTTAAGGTAGTCGATCAATGCCGCTCTAGTCCCGCATATTTCATGAAACTGCGTAGCGAGAGCGCCGGGAATGGTGATTTTTCGGGCCTGAAGGGCGAATTAAAAAATCGTTTTTCGGGGCTTAAATCGTATCGTGATACATTCCGGTCCGAAAATCGATCTTTGAACCAAAAAAGCACCGTTGTCGGCGATCGTAGTAACAGGCTTCATGAAATATGTGGGCTAGTGCAGCACGTCTTCTAAAAGACACAGTATACGTGGATCACCGTGGCTCCAATGTCACTCCACGAATTGGCAACTCGACACTTACCGGATGAGTAACGGACAAAGACGGCTTTGACGTAAGAAGCATCGAAGACAGACCGAATTCGTGTAAATTCGGCGTGGCGCTTGAGTTCAGAGAGGCCAGTGACGGAACAGCTACCGCTATCCTTGCTGTAGCACAGGAGTGCAACGGACTAGCCTGCGGACTAGGATACGCTGGAACGGCAACTCGCACCTCTCTAAAGCATGCTGAAAGTGGCGATAGCAGCGGTGAGTTTAACACAATCTCAGAGATAAGCACCGGCGCTACTAGCTCAGAACAAGCAGTCGAAGGTGGCCTAGAGAGCGCGCTTGAAGAGACCATGTTACAAGCTGCGCCTCGATAGCATCAAACTCGTGCTAATGATCTACAAAAGAGATCATTAGCGCTCTGTCACCACTCAGAAAACGCAGCGACTCTAGCGTTCGCCCCTATTAAGGGTCGGCTCGTCTGAGCAAAGCTTGGGAGCACACGTCCACATCTTTCTAGAGAGCATCCTTGTAAGCTCCGCTTTAGCCAAGCATCGCTTGGAAATTCATAATGTTGCGCGCTCTAGGTGATTTTATTCAGATGTGATAAACTGATATCGGAACCTGCTGCTTTTTAGGCTGATCACTAGAGGGCCACCGCTTGGAGCTAACAGCTATGGGGTTTATTCGCCAAACAGCAACTGCGCTTCTCTTTGTTTTACTTGTTGGATGCGGCCCAGGGATACGCTTCCGTCCCGGCGAGATTCCAACTCCCGGCGCTCCCAACCCTGCCTATGTGCACAAAGGCCAGCAACTGCACGGCCAAGTTATGGCCAAAGGAGCCGTGCTACGCGATAGAGCGGCGGAAAAGCGTGTTTCACGAATCCTCTCCAAGTTACTCGATGCAACGCCATCCACCGGACACTGGACCGCAACACTGCTTGATGATCCATCATTTAATGCGATGACTGCTCCAGGTAATTACATCTTTGTCCATCGCGGTTTGCTGGAGGGCCTACCACAAGATGATGAAGTAGCAGCAGTACTTGCTCATGAAATCGGACACCGACTAGCACAACATGAAATTGAGACATCTGAGGAAACATTAGGGAAAGCGATCTCGATTTTGGCTACGATAGCCGCGGGAGTTGCCGTTGCAAGTCAGAGAACCGCTACCGGTAGAGATGTGGATAACGTCATGAATGCAACTAATAAACTAGGGCAAGGTTTAACAACGTTGCGCTATTCTAAGGACAAAGAGCGTGAGGCCGATCAGATAGGTATGTTCCTTATGGCAGATGCAGGCTTCAACCCTGCCGCTTCTGCACGACTCTGGGCTTCCCGCATGGCGAAATCAGGTTCAAGTGGCAGCGATTTCTTCAGTACTCATCCCCTGCACGAGGATCGTTATGAGATGGCGATCCGTCTTCTTCCTCTGGCCGAAGAGCGCTATAAAGCTGCTCTCAAGAGCAAGGGAAATAAACGAAGCACTAAGCGACCTTCCCAACCCTCTTCTATATTGACAGCTCAGATAGCACAGGCTGAAGAGGCAATTGCAGATGATGACCTGCAGACCGCCAGCACTATTGCGCAGTCATTAACCAAGCAGGAGCCGAAAGCTCCCGAAGTGTTTAACCTTCTAGGTCGGGTCAAAGCGCTCTCAGGAGAGCAGAGTCAAGCCTCCAAGGCGTTCAAAAAGGGCCTAAGCCTTGCGCCGAATGACCCGATTATTACCTACAACATAGCCTGCCTCCAAGCTCGAGAGGGCAAGCGCTTTGAAGCCCTTGCTAATCTAGAGAAAGCGTTTTCTCTTCGCCCTTCTTTAACTAGCAGTGCAGCTGATGAGCCCGACTTGGAATCTCTCCACGAAGATGCAGCCTTCAAAGCTCTCCTCGAGCGCGTCTACGTTCCACCTGCACCGGAGAGCGTTGGAGATAATTCCCTTTCGGTTAATTAACTTCAATCGCTGGGCACTTACATCGGCTATAATGATGTGCAAAAGTCGGTGCCAGTAAAACTTGCAAGGCTTTTGCCCTACATCACTATAGGTTGTTATTTTGATTCGCATCCACGAAGCGATAGCATTCTCCTAAAAAGAGCAGATAAGGTGGGGTAGAATGGTGCAGCTGGTCAAAAGTACAAAGGATTTTGATATTTTCGGCGCGCAACCCTGGCACCGTCAGGGCGAGCACCAAAAATTCAAAAGCCGCAGTGATTTTAAACAGATGCGGCATTGGCCGAGCCGCAACTGCCATTTTAGGTTTATAGATCTTTGAGAATTGCTTTACGCTTTGACTGATACTCGACCTCTGTTAAGACTCCTGTATTTCGCAGCTCTTTTAGTTTGAGTAGACGATCACTGCCAATGCCGACCTCGGTGGCTGCCGGAGCTAGGCTCATATTTGCAACAGGACTGTCTATCTGGAACATTGCGCCCGTAATAGGATCCACAATTAGCATTCCGATCAATCCACCGAACAAAATATTTCCCCAGTACCACCCGTCTATGGAATTCTGCAAAGGAAATGTCGCTGGGTTAAACCCATCTTTCGAAGCGGTAACTGTGTAGCGTGCTCTCGTGAAATACCCATTACCCGCATCCAGAATTGCTGTAGCTGGGCTTGTTCCTGCATAACGGACTATTCCGTCCTGGTCTTTAATCTCGATCTTCGCAGCTGATGGCTCGGTTGCAATCGAAACTGGATATTTGCTCTTACTGACAATACTCGCACAACCACTCGTTAGAATAAGAGCTATTATATTAGTATAGGCACAGATCGTTCTCATAAAATTGCACTCCTTACCGCGCTCAAGCGATGATTGTTACTACTTGAGCTTGCTTGGGAGCACCTTACTGAGTGCCGATCTGAGTTTCAATTACGTGTATCATCTGGTGACTCAGGTGAGTCAGAGCCTATTTCTTACGAATAACAACTAACGGCTGCTCGCGAGCCTGCTCGATGATTCGCGAATTTAGCTCTTTAAAAAACTGAGCATCGCTGCGACTAAAGCACGGTTCAAATAGATTGTGGATCGCGCGCGAGTACCACTCCCACGTCTCTTTCATGGCCTCTTTTCCGTCTGGCGTGAGAACCGCATAGGCACCGCGCTTATCTTCACTGCACTCCTCGCGAGCTAACAGTCCCCGCTCTTCTAGGCGTTTTGTTATTCTGCTAATGCCGCTTCTTGTAAAGACTGTAGCTTGGGCTAGCTCTGAAAACCGGGGACGCTCATTGGGATGCCTGGCTATAGATAGCAGTAGATCGTACTCATCAAGAGATAGTGGAGCTTTATCTTTGATGAAAGTTTCTACAGAGCTGATTGCTAATGCATGCGCCATAAAGAACGCCCCCCAGGCCTCCTCCATCTCTTCGTTTTTTGTACTCATAATCTGCCCTTCGCTTCCAAGGTTATTACTCGCCACTGTCTTATGAGGGTTATACACTTTTTTCCAATTAGTTGACACGGCAACTACTAAAGAATATAGTTGACGCATCAACTAACTAATTTGGTTATAATTTGTTTACTTAATGCGAATTGTAGAGAGAGAGTTAGGAATATTTTATGAACGGACTAAAGAAGCTTCTCGTGACAAACGACTCCATAGCATCGACGATTCTACGCATTACCTTGGGAGGCGTAATATTGCCTCATGGTCTTCAGAAAACATTCGGATGGTTCGGTGGATACGGCTTCAGGGGGACCATGGGCTTTTTTACGGACACACTTGGAATTCCTTGGCTCGTGGCGCTGCTGGTAATCGCCGCCGAGTCAATCGGGGCTTTATTCCTTATTCTAGGCTTTGCGACCCGCCTGTGCTCAGCAGCCATGATCGTAGTAATGCTTGGTGCTGTATTTATGGCACACCTTGATTATGGCTTTTTTATGAACTGGTTTGGCGCGCAAAAAGGAGAAGGATTCGAGTATCACCTGCTTGTTATCGGTATGGCGCTTACTCTAACCATCACAGGCGCTGGACGATTTTCGGTTGATCGAGCAGTTACCACCAAGTAAGAGTTGTGCCAGAAAGTAGCACCTTATGAAACTCGGCCACGTTCACTTAAAAGTATCCGACCTCGCCGCAGCAGAGCGGTTTTACTGTGACGTTCTCGGAATGCAGGTTCAAGAACGCACTGGGCACACATTTGTATTTCTTAGTTATGGCGTCGCACACCATGACCTAGCACTACAGGAGGTTCCCGGGGTAAAGCGCTCGGCCTCAGACCAAGTTCCTGGGCTCTACCACTGCGCCTTTGAGGTACACTCTACAGATGAGTTGCTGGCTGCGGTTACAAAGCTTAAGGAAAACGGCATGAGGTACGCTTTGGTCGATCACGGAATAAGCTGGGCAGCCTACACCGAGGACCCTTCAGGTAACGGGGTCGAGATCTATTTGGATCGGCGCGGGGCTCCGGGTGGGACACATCATTGGGGCGGTGTGAGCCGTCACCTTTCAGAATATGAGATTAAGAGCGCATAGCAAGAATGCGCCTCAGAAATACCCATCTGCTGCGGCTGGCCGCAGATGCAGCCGACCTCGCCTTCGAGTAAAAAGCCAGAGACGTGCTTCGTCGATTGCTGTATGATCGCAAAGAAGTGTTTATCTTAGCCCTACCATTGCACGAGAGTGCATCGTTCGGGCTAACAAGTGCATGGATGCACTTGCAAATTATCCAAGCGTAGCGTAGGAATTTTGAGCCTACAGTTTGTGTGGGTACTATGGGTCCCACACAAAACGTAGGCGATAAGGAAACAGGCCAGGGATGACCTGTTTCCGAACATCTTTTTACGGCGAGCGCAGCGAGCTTCGTGAAAAATACGGATTAGGAGGCCTTGTGAAAGCTTTTTATTTATCACTCTTCTTCACTATCGCTCTGGGTGGGTTGTCGGGGTGCTCCGTTTCCATTCATCAGTACAAAGACGAAAAACCTCCCCTCATCGTAGAGGACTTCTTTTCTGGAGACCTTGAAGCTTTCGGGGTGGTCGCCGAGCGCGGGGGAAAAGTCATCAAGCGTTTCTCGTGTGACATGCGTGGAACCTGGGATGGAAATACTCTAGTGCTCACAGAGGATTTCACGTGGTCTGATGGCTCACATCAGAAACGTGTGTGGCGACTCACCCGGCAGACAAACGGCACATTCTCAGGAACAGCAGACGATGTTGTTGGTGTTGCTTTTGGCGAGGTTGCTGGAAATACTCTGCACCTCGTTTATGACCTCGCTGTGCCAGTTGACGGCTCAACGAAAACACTTCACGTCGATGACTGGCTTTATCTTGTAACTGACTCAGTGATGATAAATCATTCACACCTGACGAAGTTTGGACTCGACGCTGCCGAAGTAATTCTAACGATCCAGAAGAAGCGGCGAACGTAACATTATCAGCGTGGGCAGCGTGGCTACTCTGAACTTACTGCACGTTACTACCCCGTAGCTGGCCGATGCTGTGCTCACCGCAGCCTAAAAACCGCCTCAATTATAGCGTTCTCCAAAAGTCCGTAGCGAAATCCAGAGTTTTGGAGAACGCTAGCGATTCGCGGATGCGAATCAAAACAACAACCTATAGTGATGTCCAGCAAAAGCCTTACCAGTTTTACTGGCACGGACTTTTGCACGTCACTATAACCGCCAGACTCAGAGTTGTACTACTACACCAATGAGCTAAGAGCGGAGGATGCGCTCACGGTATAGATCGTGGTGTCACCTTGCCGTGCTACAGTGTTAATTTTCGGTGTTGCGACAAGCTGCAGTGCTACTTTGCATTTAATCTGTGGTAAAAAAACTCGCCACGAATCAGAAAGTGACGTGTCTGATAATTTGACCTCGACAGGGAGCCACGGTTTACGATCGCGTGTTATCAGGAAGTCGACCTCGTACCCCTCTTTGTTGCGGAGATACCTCAATTCAAACAGCCCCTTTCCAGCGTCGGTCCAGAAATGACACGCTTTCAGGAGATGTCCGGCCACGACGTTTTCAAATCTATGCCCGTCGTCAGCAACTTCACTCCAGTCCCATAGGTAGAGCTTGCCCTCACGGAGGAGCGAGCGTTTAATCGATGTGGAGTACGGACGGATCTCATAAAAATAGTATACGGCCTCAAGATACTTTAACCACCGACTGATGGTCGTGTGCGCCACTTGTAAATCCTCTCGAAGTGCTGCTCGAGACAGTTGCGACCCAGCTCGCTCGGGAAGTAACGCTGCCAAAAGCTGCACTTGATCGAGCTCGGGTAGGCGTGTGAGATCACGCAAATCCTCTCTCACGATAGCTTCCAATCTGGTCTGCCGCCAACTGCGGAGAAAATCAGGGTCGGCTGAAAAGAGAGGCTCAGGAAAGCCACCAAAGGTATTGAGTCTATTCAACTCCCGCTCTGCCCGCTTACTATCTGAATTGAATTCGCCTTTGCGTATCGACTCCAAGAATCCATCTGGTGTCGGCGCTACATAGGAATCCTTGGCGGCGAGTAGCTCTCGGAGTGAAAAAGGATGCAGGCGAAAGGGCAGATAGCGACCAAGCAGGCTATCACTTCCCCGTCTAAAGGTGTCGAGTCGGGCAGAGCCTGTAACGATGAAATCAATCGGGAAAGGGACGGTATCGTAAACGCCTTTTAAAGCGCCCTTCCAACGCTTTGATTTGTGTATCTCATCGAGGATAACAATGGGCGTTGGCGAACGATTGAGTGCGGCAACTATACTTGCAGGCGACTTTGCCCAGAGACGCTTAAAATCAAGGCTGTCCCAGTTCCAGTATGCGCCATTGCTGCGTTCATCGAGAAATCGTTTGCTGAGAGAGGTTTTACCGACCTGTCGAGGTCCAGAGATATAAACTATCTTGTGTCGCTTTAGAGCAAGGGTGTTGATGGGCTCTGTGAGGTACCTCTGCAGTGTCGAAGACTCCATACTGACCAAATTAGCGGAAGACACTAATTTGGTCAAGACTAAATTAGCGACTGTCGCTAATTTGGTCGGATATCAGCTAGTTGAGGGGCTGGCAGTATTCGCGCCTTGGCGGAGCGGTGTCGCGGGTGTTTTGCGGAGCTGGAGTTCCGCGGCTCGGTCGTGTTGCTGGCAAAATCACACGGCGGTAGCTAGCCCGAGATCTTAGGCTGGATGGGTAGACCGGGGCTATGGATGTATTCATAAAAATGCCACTATTTGGCGATATGCCCGGTAAAGCCAAGCAAATATCCATACTCGGAGCCTCACGTATGCCCAAAAATTCGAGCTTATCTGCCAACTCTCTCTTTTCGCCTATCAACTAAAAAACGGCTCTTCGCGGAAATGCGTGGGCGATTAAAGTTAGGGAGAACAACCTTACGAGTTATCGACATCGATGATTTGATTCACGTCAAAACGCTGGCGAGTCACCCTCAAGACAGAGTTGACGTAAAGATGTTGAAAAAAGTGCAGCGACTCGCACTAGCGAAGAATAGTTCAGGGCTATTTTGCAGGAAAGTCGAATTACCAGCGGGTTTTGCAGGCATATAGCGTTCTCCAAAAGTCCGTAGCGAAATCCCGAGTTTTGGAGAACGCTATCGATTCGCGGATGCGAATCAAAACAACAACCTATAGTGATGTCCAGCAAAAGCCTTGCCAGTTTTACTGGCACGGACTTTTGCACGT
>JBKCMS010000051.1:0-30224 GCA_046300175.1 Pseudomonadota bacterium
TCACTATAGGTTGTTGTTTTGATTCGCATCCGCGAATCGATAGCGTTCTCCAAAACTCGGGATTTCGCTACGGACTTTTGGAGAACGCTAGAGGGATGCGAATATTTCCTTGAAAGATAGGGGAGTTACCGCGCATTTTAGGGTTAAAGTGCACGTAAGCTGCCTATTGCGCACCGCGATCCCGTCTAGGACCCGCCAGCCTTAAGAGCGGCCGGGGTGAGTAATGCGCGCGCCTCAGCGTGTGCACGGTGATAGTGTGCAGCCATAATATCCCAAGTAAAACGCTCGGTCATACGCTCAGCCCTATTACGCAGGGCTATGCGCTCGCGTCGATTAAGCTCGCAAAATCTAGTCAGGAATCCCGTAAGTTGATCAACGCAGCTTTCAAATGAGTTTTTTGAGCGGTGAAGTACCAGCACGCCATTCTGCAGAGCATCTGGAACGTGACGGGCAACATAGGCACCAAATCCTGAGAGATCGGTGGTCACAGTTGGTAGTCCAAGAGCCAGGCACTCCAATGGCGTATAGCCCCACGGTTCATAATAGGATGGGAATATGCCCATGTGGCAGCCCCTTACAAATTGCTCGTAGTCCAGACTAAAGAGGCTGTTCATTGAGACAAACTCAGGGTGGAAGACAACTTTGACCGGATCATCGGGGGCATTAAGTAAGTTGCGGTGGCGCAAGTGATTAAGGACTTGATCGTTAGCATCATCCCAAAGATCGTGAGTTACTACTGGTGGCCACTGAGCTGATTTGCGCGAGAGAATCGAGCGTTTAATCCTGAGCTGAATGTCATCAGGAAATATCTCCTCATAAGATGGCAGCTTGCCTCGCGCCGCGGCAGCCAATACCCGCTGACCGACGCTACGCTCAATCTCTCTACACGTGGTCTTCAGCTCCTCAAACTTCAAGTGGTTTTGTAGCGCTGTTACATTGAGATTTTTTGTTGGCGCCCGAGTAATGATAAATGCAACCACAGTCGGGGGTTTTGCCATTGATCTAAGGCGCTGGTTCAATTTGTAGAGGGATTCTATGAATAGGTCCATCCCTTTATTGCGGTATTCGTAGCGCCCGCTCGTAAATATGTAGAGTGTGCGATCGAGGTCAAATGAGTAGCTGGGAAAGAAATGTCCCATCACGAACTCGTGAATGCGCTCCTTATACTGCAGGTGTAGGTTTTGAAACTCATGCAGAGCGGTGAAGTGATGCGGATTTAGCCCGTTCGGAAGTACAAACTGTGGTTTTCGACCAAGCAAATACTCTGCCTCTCTTGCTGTCACCTCACTAACTGTAGAAAATATATGAGCAGAGTGGGTGGCTGCCCGCTCAATCGCGTACTTTGGCCATATCATGTAGTGCCGCGCCATGGCGTCTGCGTCGAAGGACGCCAGGTTTCCGTAGAAATTTGGGTCGTTAGACGCAATATACCTGCCGAGTAAAGTGGCATGGGTAGTAAATACGGTAGATACTGGAATATCTAGCTGTCGGATGCGCGGTACGGCGATACCAGCCATCCACTCATGAAACTGGGCAACGATAGGACGATCGATAAGTCTCGATGCTACCTCAAACAGCTCCGAGACGCAGAATCCGAAAGCCGTTACTGCATCTACTTCCCCGTCAGATTCGTCAAGCGAGATACCATTGTCCTTCCATAGAAAATATTTGTACTCGCCGAGCTTGGGATATAAAGCTTGGTAGTCTATGAGTATTACCGCTGGGCGACCGTCTACCAGCCAGCGACCGAAATGGCATGGGATTCCGCGTTGGCGTAGCTCGTAGAGGATAGCATCGACCGACTCAGGAGGTGCGCACTCCTCGAACTCCAGAGCGCTAGTGTGTTGATGGTAAGGACCAACGAGAAAATAGTTTTCTCCCCAGCGTTCTGCCATCGTGGCAGCTTTGGTTTTAATGACGGTGTATATTCCGCCGATCTGGCTGCATACTTCCCAGGCAACCTCGAATAATATGGAGTCGTGACTTGAAATCTGCTGCGCCATTAGGTGGCAAGTATAGCCTCAACGGGAGCAAAAATCAGCACAAAGCGGATGAAATAACACTGGTTTAATGTGCTACCTGGCTCCTGTATCTGCAAAATCGCTGGTCACTCTGCTGGCCGCAGCTTACGGTCGAGGTAGAAATCAGTAAGACCGAATTTGCTCTTCAACTCATTCATTTGTTGTGTGGCCTCAGGCCTTGGCTGTCCGGTTTTAACCGCGGTTATCATGGTATTTTTGGCGGTGTGTTCAGGTGAAACGAATTCGAATAATTTAGTTGAATACCCTAGGCTTTCAAGTGTTAGCACCCTGAGGCTATCTGTCAGGCCATCCGCAAACCTTTCAGAGAGAATCCCGTGTCGTAATACCGGCTCTAGGTCAGACGATGAAGTGAGCCTCTGCCTGACATATTTGTGGCAACACGGTGCCACACAGATGTAGCGAGCATTTAGACTAATTGCCTTAGCTAAAGCATCATCGGTTGCTGTGTCGCATGCATGTAGTGCCACCACAGCATCTGCGTAGTCGAATGAAGATGCCTCAATTGTGCTAGCCTTGAAGCAGATGTTAGCGCATCCGATTTTGTCAGCTACTGTTTTGCCCGAGGCGACCAGCTCCTCGCGTTGCTCGACACCTACAATCGAGTGCGCAGAGGAATGGCTGGTAAGAAAATGGTGCAAAGCAAAAGTGAGGTAGTGCTTGCCAGAACCGAAATCTATTGCTCGCAGACCGTCGGGGCTGGTAAGACACTCGCTTGGAATTAAGGAGTCAATAATCTCGATAAATTTCTGAATTTGGCGAAACTTGTCGTAACGATCGCGTCGTACGAGACCCTCTTTGGAGCTAATTCCTAGTTCGATAAGAAATGGGCTATCGGCCGGAATGAGGTGATGCTTCTCTCTGTTGTGGTGCGGAACGGTTAATTGCTCATTCTCAAGATTTTTCCGCTTCAAACGAAAAGTTTCCTTGTCAGTGCGCTCAAACGAGAGCTCCTCACTGGCAGTTCGCACGTATGCTGAACGAAAGCATTCGGTTAGCAAAAGCTTTAGAGTTTCGTAGGATTCAGAGGAGGAGAGGTTTTTGCGCTCAACCTGACGTCCATCAGAGTACTCAAAGCTAAGTTCCCGCTGCCCCCGCGAATTAATGAAGGCCGACACCACTAATCTCTTCCAGAGGTACGCCGATACAGATTTACTTAGAGTGGCTTTAGCAAAGGTGTTGTCTTGGAGACTATGCTCTAGAATCTGAAAGAACAGAGTTCTGTTGTTATGAGTATTCATTGCACGGGCAGTAGCAAAAGATGCTTGGCGGGACCTTAAACTGGCAATAGTATTACGGCAGAGGTAGCAGCACAATAGCGGCCTCGTGTCTGCTGTAGTAAGGATTTAAAGTGTCAATTTCTATCATGCGCGTCAAGCGCAAATGCCTCGATCTTATAGCACGAATTGAACAGGATGGAGCGTACACACACCTTGTATTACAGCGGGTAGCTGATTCGGGTGAGTTGTCTCCTCAGGAATACCCGGTGCTTCTGCAGCTAGTAAGAGGAACGCTCGAACAAAGAGGGGTGATTGAAGCACAGCTCAATCAGTTTCTTCCCAAAGGACTCCACTCCCTTCCGAATGAAGTGCAGATACTTCTCAAATTAAGCGCTTACCAGATCATGTTTCTTGATCGGGTGAAGAAACGTGATGTCGTCTATGAAGCGGTTGACCTAGTAAAAGCCGGACGCTACCGGGGGCTCGCTGGACTTATCAATGCAGTGCTTCGTAAGATCGAACCCGACAGTAAGTCTGCTGATGGACGGAGCTCGTTTGATAACACTAGTAATTTTCCCGACTGGCTAATCAAGCGCTGGAACGAGCAGCATGGGTCGAATGAAGTAGAGAAGTTTTGCGCCGTAGGGGGCGCACAACTCCCGGTCTATTGTAGGATTAACAACTCTAGAATATCGGCTAAAGAGCTGAAGGGGATTCTTGCACAAGAGCAGGTACTGGCTGAGGAGGTTGATCTATCTCCTAATTCGTTACGATTGAGAGAGATTCCGGCTTCTGTAAGGATTACCAATCTCAAGAGCTACCAAGAGGGGCTGTTTTTCATTCAAGATGCTAGCTCAACAATCGTGGCTGATATAGTGGCGATGGACAATCCTCTCAAAGTTCGTGATCTGTGTGCAGCTCCAGGTGGTAAAGCGTGTAGTATTGCGTTGTCGATTCTTAGTCAAGGCGGGGAAGTGCATGCAAGTGACAGAGCAGCAAAGCGTGTTGCCTTGATAGGTGATTTGGCAAGCCGATTGCGATTAAAGAATATTAAGACGGGCCGAATGGAACTTAGCGAGATCGTGCCTCACGCCGGTGAATTGTTCGACTCTGTCTTGCTGGATGTACCTTGCTCAGGGTTTGGTACAGTAGGTCGCAAGATTGATGTGAGGTGGTCGATGAGTGAGATAGATCTGCAGGGTCTGCAACCGGTGCAATCCTCGCTTTTGCGCGCTGCTAGCCGATTTGTGCGGCCTGGAGGGATCCTCGTTTATAGTACTTGTAGTATCGACTGTGCAGAAAACGAGGACGTGGTCGATTTGTTTGTTGCTTCGACAGATGAATTCGAGCGGGTCGATCTGCGTGAGACCCTCGACCATGAAATCTGCACGGAGCGGGGCTATTTTAGATCCTGGCCGCACCGTCATGAGATGGCCGGTGCCTTTGCGGCTAAGCTGAAGCGTTCCTTATAAACCCAGCCCCATTCATTTTTGAAAAAATGTGTGAGAATAGCTGGGCAAGCGCAATCTTGGACTAGCCAAGCTGCGCCGCAGGATATGCCGCAAACCACTAAGGCTGTAGGTGAAATCGTATGTTACCTGAATGTGCTCCCTGATTGAAGAAACTGTCTGGTAGAGTGTTTCCTCCAAGTGGTGATGGAGCTTTCTTTGTTGAATTTCGCTTAATTGACGTTCGCTTCCTTGGTAGTCGTCAGATATTAAGTCCTCTAAGCCACCTGCCTCATAAACCCTGCGAGTGATCTTTTTCAAAAATCACTCGCAGGTTTTAATCCTAATACCTGCTCATTGATTCGCTCCAGAAGTAGCGTACAACGCTTTCGCGTTTGGGTGCGTTTGGTGGCGATTGAAAGCGCGCGCCTGGAGCCTACTACAATCAGTAATTTCTTCGCACGGGTAACCCCTGTATAGACAAGCTGCCTTTCAAGAAGTGTAAAGTGCGATTCGTCGATGGCCAGCACAACGCATGGTACCTCCATCCCTTGAGATCGGTGGACAGTAACAGCGTAGGCCAAGGCCAACTGGCTAAGCTCGCCGCGTGTATACTTGATCAGCCTGCCATCCCAAAGTTCAATCGTCATTGCGTTGCTTTCAGGGTCAATCGAGGTGACGATTCCCAAATCGCCATTAAAAACTCCGCTAGGATCAATCTTGTAGTTGTTGACTCGCTGACACACTCGGTCTCCCACCCTAAAGGATATCTCTCCGATTTCGAGCATCGTGGCAGGTGAGTGACTGGAACGTGGATTAAGGCGCTCCTGCAGGCGTTTGTTAAGCTCAAGGGTGCCTAGAGGTCCACGATTAGTTGGTGTCAGTACTGCTATGTCAGTACCAGAGTGGCCAAATTTTTTCGGAATTTGCTCTGCCACTAGGCTTTCGATTGTTTGAGCTGACTCCTGGATATCACGCCTCTCTACCATGTATGCATCGCTCTTCGTGATGCCATCTGGAGTAGGTATATCTGGCACCTCTCCAACGTTGATCATGTGTGCAACGGTGTTGATGCGGGATTCAGCATTTCTTCTAAAAAGTTGAGATAGCTGAATGGTTTTTACGTGTGGTGAGCGTATTAAGTCGCCAAAGACCTTCCCAGGACCAACCGATGGCAGTTGGTCTTTGTCGCCGACTAAAATCAATCGACAGTGATCTGGAATCGCAGCCAGTAGATCTTTGGCGAGTAAGATATCGATCATCGAAGCCTCGTCAACTATAAGAGCGTCATAGGGTAGGGGATTTCGAGCGTTAAACACGAAATCTTTGCTCATCGGATCGTATTTTAGCAAACGGTGAATAGTGCTTGATGGTGCTCCGCACACCTGAGAAAGGCGTTGCGCAGCTTTGCCGGTCGGTGCAGCTAAAGCAAAGGACATGCCTGACTTTTCAAACAGACGAGTTAGCGCTTTGACCATCGTAGTCTTTCCGCAGCCTGGACCACCGGTGATAATCATAAGTGGGAACAAGGAAGCCAGCTCAACAGCGTAGCGTTGTTCGGGAGACAGGGTTAGGCCCAGGTTTTGCTCTGCGTCTGCAATGGCCTCCTGATGGTTCTGAGTTTTATCCTTAATCTCCAGGTAGGGATTTGAGCGAGCACTTACCCATTGAGCAACAAAGCGCTCAGCAGTATCGAACTGCTTGAGAAATATCCCCCCGTTATACGCAACCACAAGATGCGAGGTAAGCAGATCGTGTAACTGCTCACTCAGGTCGGGAGTTTCTTCAAGGCCAAGAAGCAACTTAGAGCGCTCTAACAGTACCTGCTCTGAAAGATAACAGTGTCCCTCGTCTGAGGCTTGTAAAAGGGCACAGTAAATTCCAGCGCGAAGGCGTAGGGGCGAGTCCGGCGCGATGCCAAGGTTTAGAGCGATGGTATCGGCCGTATGAAAACCAATCCCTCGGATCTCCCGTGCTAGAAGATAGGGGTCTGATTTCAGCACTTCGAGAGTTTTACCCTGAAATCTCTGGTATATCTTGGCAGCAAGAGAGGGGGATATCTGGTGCTCGACCAAAAATCGCATCGTCTCATCGAACTCAGTCTGCTGAACTAGCGCTGAGTGTAAAAGGTCAGCCCTTTTCTTGCCTATGCCAGCAAGCGCCGCCACGCGTGTAGGGTCCCGTCTAATGACTTCTAGGGATTTCACCCCGAACTCATCGACGATCCTCTTGGCGGTGCGCTTGCCTACACCGGAGATTAAACCACTTGAGAGATAGCGCTCTATTCCTGCACTCGTCGAGGGCGGAGTTTCAGATATGGTACGCACCGTAAACTGCTTTCCAAATTTGGGATGTGCCAGAAATGAGCCGGTTACGGTCACATGGGACCCTGCCTTGACCTGAGGGCAGATGCCAACAGCAGTAATACGCTCGTTTTCATCATCTAGGGTAATCTGTAGAACCGAATAGCCGTTATCATGGTTACGGAAAGTGACCCGGTCTATGGTTCCCCTAACTACCTCACTTTCAGTGGCTTCCTTCATTACCCGTGACACTTGCTAATTGCAGTGAGCGACTACACGATCTTATGCCAAAGGGTTTGCGCTACCAGCGCTTGTAAGCCTTCTTTGGACAACAAAGTCGCTACTTTCAGTTGGCCTCAGGGTAGCAGAGGCTGCCTAGAAAGACCAAACTCTTATTTAGTCAAATTGATTCGTATTATTCTGGAGTAGCTGTGGTTAGCTACTGGATATTTTACAGTATTTCCATGGGCGGGACGCTTGATCTGGTTTGGCAGTTGGCTTAGAATCCTGACCTTACAGTGCGCTAGTAGCTCAGCTGGTAGAGCAGGAGACTCTTAATCTCTTGGTCCGGGGTTCGAATCCCTGCTGGCGCACCATTTTTACCGTTAGCTCCCGCTCGGCGATCTTGTTTTCCCGCTCGGCGCTCTGGCCTAGGGGGCTGCGCCCCCTCCCGCCGCTGATCGCGGCTTCACCCCCGCTTGATTGCTCACGTTGTAAACTTGGTTTTTCCCCGCTCGGCGATCTTGTTTTCCCGCTCGGCGCTCTGGTTTTCCCGCTCGGCGCTCTGGCCTAGGGGGCTGCGCCCCCTCCCGCCGCTGATCGCGGCTTCACCCCGCTTGATTGCTCACGTTGTAAACTTGGTTTTTCCCCGCTCGGCGATCTTGTTTTCCCGCTCGGCGCTCTGGCCTAGGGGCTGCGCCCCCTCCCGCCGCTGATCGCGGCTTCACCCCGCTTGATTGATCGCGTTGCGATTCTTCCTAGCGGGGCTCTGGTATAGGGGGTGCGCCAACTGTAGCCGCCGGTCACGGCGGCGCCCTCGGACTGTACCCTTCGGGTTCTAGTAATTTTTGGGTGGTGACGCTCCGATGGTCAGTATCAGGTTGTCGCGTTTTTCTCGTAGCGCACGTATCGAATCAAATCCCTAAACTCGCCGGCATGAGATCGATACTGGCAGATGTTTAGACTCTTGAGCATCACGTTAGCCCCCCCAGGCCGCTTCATCGGTGATGATAGGGGACAGTAAGGTTGGTAAAACAAACATCGACTCACTATGAGCCGCGTTACAGGCTAGGTAATAAAAGCGCTAAAAAGCAGTGCTAGCGTCGATTGCTGATTTCGAGAAAGATCACTGCACTATATACTCTTGGGCCATGAGTCTTCATCGTTCCGCTGCATTGCAGGTGCCATCAACAGCTATCGGGATTGTTCCGCTCGCGGCAAATACACTTGATTCCATCTCTCGCATGCGACGCGAGCCTGAAGAAGCGCAACGACTAGGATCGCTGCTGCGTGAGGTTGAAGATGTCAGCCACCTCTCTCCTGAGCTGTTGCGTCGCGCAATCGAGCAGAGATGCTGGTATCATGTCACGCCTTTTCGTAGCGCTCTCATCAGAGCGCTTGAGTTGCCGCAGTCCTCCCGAGTTCTTGAGGTGGGTTGCGGGGGTGGCGCCCTGACTCGCTATCTTGGGGAGCAGGGGTACTCTGTCACGGCTCTTGAGACATCAGAAGAGCTGGCTGAATGTGCCAGGTTGCGCTGTAGAGACCTACCAAATGTTGAGGTAATAACCGGCTTTCTGGAGCACGTGCTCGTTGATTATCGATTTGATTTCGTAATCTGCGTTGATCCTCTGTTTGTAGAGAGTGAGTTCTTTGACCCAGGGGTGCAGTTGATGACTCTGTGCCGCAAAGTGCTTAAATCAACGGGAACATTAATTCTATCTGTAGCCAATCCGTTACACTCCCCAGGTGATGCACATGTAGAGCCTTCAGTCGATCATGTAAGGGGAAAAGGGGCCCCTCTTGAGGGAATTAAGCGGTCTTTAGCTAGTGCAGGTTTTGCCCAATGCGAAGAGTACTTAACCTTCCCCAATCATGCAGCTCCACGCTTGTTGCTTAATGCTAATCGCGATTTATCCGAGCGAGTATCGTGGATTCCCATGGTTAAAGAGCTCTATCGCGCCTCAGAAGCTGCTCAAGAAGAGATAGAGAGGTGGTGGCGTGCCGTTTACACTGAGGGGCTTGAGCGACAGCTGGCGCCCGGCTGGCTGGTCCTAGCGCACAACCACTCTGTACATTCGGTGTTGTGGAGCGCAGGAGAAGGGAAATTCTTTACGGCGGTTGCGGTACCTGACAATAATGATGCAGTCAACAGCAGTGATCCTAACGCGTCACAGAAATTGCCTCAGCCCCTTGAACAGATGCGCAAGGTGCAAACATGTCAGCTAGTTTTATCTAAGCCAGAGTTGGTACGTGCTGTTCTGACGGTCTCAAGGCCGGTAGTAAATGGTGTCAGGGACTATAAGGAGTCACTAGTGGCGGCAGATCAGCGAATCGATGAGCTTGCGTTCAGAGAGTCGATAGCGCGGGAGCAGCTGATAGATACGCAGGAGGCACTCGGCAATGCAGAGCAGCGGCATGCAGTGGAGCTTGCACAGGAACAAGAAGAGAAACGCATTAGAGAAGCTGAGCTGGGCCTTGTGCTCAAGCAGTATCATGCAGTTGGTGCGATGTGCCACGACATGAGAGAAGAGGGGCGAAAGCTAAAGGATATGCTCGACGAGCTTAAGCGCCGATATGTGGCAGCCGAGGAATGGGGTAGTACGCTCTCTCAGCGAGTGGTAGAGGCAGAGCAGGAGCTTCAAAAGACGCAAGCATCATTCACATACCGATGGTCTCAGAGACTCCGGCGCTTGCTGTTGAAGTCAGTTTAACTTAGCAGAGCTCGATCGGGGTAATTTGTAAATACGCCGTCGGCTCCCCATTCTCGAAGTGTCCGTATGTCTTCTGGTTCATCGACTGTATAGACGTAGACTTTAAGGCCCGCCTGCTGAATGCGGGAGATTCGTTCCTTCGATACTGCATCCATATCGATGTGCACAGAACCGGCGCCTAGACGACGTGCAATTCCTATGCAATTTAAAGGATAACCCTTGACCAGTACGCCACGAGGGACCTGTGGTAAAAGAGTTTTGAAAGTTAGCAGCTCAGCGTGATCAAAGCTCGAGACCAGCAACAAATTGGGGTTCCAGCCGAGCGAAATAGCCGCCTGAAGCTCCTCGGCCACAATGACCCCAGTACCTGCTCCTTTAAGCTCTATTTGGAGACAAATTCGATTCTTGAACACCGAGAGAACATCTCGCAGCAGTGGTATCCTCTGGTCTTTAGGAAGTGTTAAGGATTGAATAGAACGTATTGTTTGTTTTGATACTAATTCGTTTACTCCCGTCATTCTCTTGAGATTTCGGTCGTGAAAAACAATCGACTGTGACTCCACTACTCGAACATCTAGCTCGATCCATGGCGCGCCAAGCTCGATTGCTTTATTGAAGCTCTTGATCGAGTTTTCTGGCTCATATCCTGAAGCTCCTCGATGAGCAAAGCATAAAAATTGTCGCGACATATGCCTCCTGGTTAAGAGCTTGAGTCCTGTGGAATTTTGCTGTTTCGACGGGCTGTTTCTAGCGCTTGAGCCACTTCTTCATCGCCACGTTCGGTATATCGCATCGTTATCCTAACATCACTATGACCCAGAGCTTGCGCTACCAGTCGAATATCTCTTGAAACACCAAGCAGGTCTGTCGCAAAGGTGTGCCGCAGGAGGTGCGGGTGTAGTTTGGTGTCGACCGAGTAGCTTCGTATTACACGCCAAATGCTCTTTGCTCCCATCTCAAAGCTCTTGAGGTTGGCGGAGCTGGCCTTAAAAGTGCTTATGAATAGTGGAAGTTTAGCATCTGTCGACGCAGATAGACTAGGAAAGAAGCGCTGCAACTCAACAGCACGAGCGGCAAGATATTTTTTCAGAGGTTCTCGCATCTGTTGCGAGATGTACACTTTTCTGAATTGCCGACCTTTTGTGCGTACCTGTTTAATCCACTCCAGGCGTGCATCTATTTGTGAAATTTGAATGCTGCGTATCTCATCAGCTCGAAGGCCCGTGTCTAGAAAAAGTGTCAGCAGGGTCTCGTTCCTAAGAGTAGTGAAATCACCTCTCTCTTTGCTTATAGTCTGAGCTCGCTGGCGTATGGCAGCAACTTCGCTAGTAGATATTGACTGTGGACGAGTTGGCTGCTGTTTTGGTGGGCGCACATCGCGAGCTGGGTTGATAAAGCCCGGCAGTCGTTCCGCCAAAACACGACCCATGTGCTTTAGTGTGGCAAGGCGCCTCGATACAGTTGCCGGAGCCTCTCCGCTTTTGAGTGACTCGTCAACAAAGCGCTGGGTAGCAGAGAAGTCCCAGTCGGATACCTTGAGTGAGTCTATGTCCGAAGCTCTCCTGTAGCGCTGAAGAAACCCGAGAAACCGGTCTGTATCAAGCTGTTTTGCCCTAGCTGTATGAGAAACTCCCTCCGCATATAAACGGATATATTCTCGCACTACAGCCCCCAATGGAAGAACCGCTACTTGGTCGGATGGACGCGCTTCACCAAGCAGAGGGGTAATTATAAGTGGTGTTGCCAGGGGCGGATTTATTTTTTCTGACATAGCCACGAAGGATGAGTTGTTAACCAAACCACCCTTACATTGTAAGCGACTTTTCTTCAGGCGGCCAGGGGCCTTTAGTTCGTTAAGGTGACACAGGCCGCAGAACATTCTATGCTACTGCTATGATTGACAACGCAGCGGGCCGACAAAATATTTCCGATATAGCAGCTAAGATTAAGCAGGCAGTAATCGATGCGGCTGAGTACCTCACCAAAGCGCTTGGCTCCGGCAAGCCTCTTGAGCTCAACTACAAGTCCGATAGCACGCTAGTAATGAACTTGGACCTTGAGAGTCAGCGAATAATATTGCAACACCTGCAGGATAGCTATCCGATAGTCGCAGAGGAGGACCCTGCATCGCATGCACGTATTTCTGAAGGTGGTAGTTATTTTCTAGTTGATCCGCTTGATGGCACTACGTCGTGCAAACGTTTTTTAGGGCAGCGAGGCGGGCACGTGGGTTACGGGCCACTGGTTGGTTTCGTGCACCAGGGCGAGCTTGTGGTTGCGGCATTTTTTAGCATTCCTCATCGACGCCTATTCATGGCAGTGTCAGGGCAGGGTACAACGATGACCGATTTCGGCGATGATTTTAGATCTGTACAGACTGCAAAGAAACTTGTGGCCCCTGAGTGCTTAGATCTCAAGCAGGCAGGGATGCTCTTTTTTATAAGTCAATTCGGAGAGGCCTCAGTAGTTGAATATCTGCGTAAGCAAAACGCAATCGAGAACATATATCGATTTGGAGGTTTTGCCAGTGATTGTGCCAGGCTAGCACAAGGATATGAACAGATTCAGATTCAATTTGCAGTTAAGCCGTGGGATTTTGCAGCGGTCCTGCTGGCCGCTGAGGCCGGTTGCGAGGTTTTTTGTGATCCACTCAAGCGCCGTGTGCCGCTGAAGCAGTGGCGTATTGAGCACAATAACCCGGTCGTGACGGTTGCCAGCAAGGGGCGCACCGCTCTTTTCGAGCTGCTAGATCGAATGAAATAGGGGAGACATCGGTGCTGATAAGAATAGATCCGCATGCTCATCTCTATGATTGCTATCCACTGCGTGAGTGGATTGAGGCGGCGATGTCTAATCTTCAGGTCGGCTCTGGCGTGTGCGCTGCTGTAGTAATAGTCGATCGGGCTGGGCAGGATAGCTTCGCACGCTTGAGGTCAGAAGTGCCTAAGTTTGGGGTCTGGAGCGAGGCCCCAACCACCGCGGAACAGAGGTGTCAGCAGGCAGCAGAGAGAGTCGTGACTGGGCTGGTAAGTTATAGCGGGCACTCGCTGAGAGTAATTCGTGGAGCTCAGTACGTAACACGTGAGCGAATAGAGGTTTTAGGATTAGGTGTAGCAAGATCAGTTGATGATGGAGCTCCGTGCATAGAGACGATACAACGAATACAATCGTCAGGTGGATTAGCATGCATCCCCTGGTCTCCTGGAAAATGGTTGGGTAAGCGCGGGGCAGTTGTTAAGTCTATGCTAAGGCAGTTTCCGCAACAGCGCATAGCGCTGGGAGACATTTCAATGCGTACCGCATGCGGTCCACCATCGACTATACTAACTGGTGCGGCCAAGCTAGGTTTTGCGGTTCTTCCCGGCAGCGATCCGCTTCCGAGGAGAGCCGATACACAGCTAGTGGGTTCATACGGCTGCGAACTTACTATTCCCGCGGCAATTAATGACCCAAGTTGGTTGCAAACCATGCTCAACGCGCTGCTCAAGAGCTCCGACGGGGGCGGAGTCTGGGGTTCGCCAAATACCCCACTGAATGCTGCCCGGCGTTTTATTGCCACCTGTCGCCGCAGTTATGACTGTAGCAAATAGGTCAAAAGTGGCCTGAACCCTTTGTATTTATTGAGTAAAACCGTGTTGGTCGATAGGTTTCATGCTTTCCCTACCTAAAGCGTTGCCAAGTAATTCGCCGCAGAGCTGCCGTTTCCTGCACTCTGTTATTGCAACCGTTTGAGTCTCTCAACTCATCTAAACATCTGGAAGGGCGAGTGCTCTAATTCTTAATGTTTAGGCCGAGATCATGCTTTCTAAACCTGCCGTCGTCATATTTTTCAATGATTGGGCTGTGGTTCCAAACGGGGTTAATGCGGGTGGAGGAGAGAGTGCCACGATCGCTTTGGCACGAGCCATCAAGGGACTGGGATATAGAGTCATAGCTTGCGCGAACTTACCTCAAGGAGAGTGTACTCATGATGGCGTAGAGTTTTGGAACTTTGGCCCAGAGTATGACCTTCACAAGATGGCCACGCGTCTGGAGCAGCTTCCGGAATATCACTGCATCGGCGCCACATTGGTACATCCATTTTTGCATATTCGCTCCCAGCCCAACTGCATATCGCGAATCCTGATTAACCATTCACCTGGAGTCGTGCCCAGTGGAGTCGAGACGACAACAGTTATGCATGCAGTAGACTACATGCTGTGCGTGTCTGATATTCAGCGGTCGATTATCTTATCGCGCAAAGTAGACGGTGAAAGAATCAAGGTGGTTCGTAACGGTTTTGATCCAGAGATATTCACCTATGCCGGGCCCAACGGTAGGGATTGGAATCAAATGCTCTTCGTCGGGCGCGTTGATGCTCCTAAGGGTATTCATGTTCTGCTCCAGGTGTTCGGGGAGCTAAAGATGGAGTTTCCTGATTTGAAGCTCTCAGTTTTTGGTGATGAGTCAGTATGGCCGGAATTCACCTCGCATAAGTACGAACTTATGCGCAAGCTGCCTGGTCTTAAATTCCACGGCAAAGTGCCGCAAACAGAGATTGCTGAGCAACTTAGAAAAGCCGGATTGCTAGTGTTTCCATCACAGACCTTTGAAACTGCGGGTTTGGCCGTCGTTGACGCCCAAGCAAGCGGATGTCCAGTTGTTGCAAATGGGATAGGAGGTGTGCCGGAGTATCTAGTTGATAAGGAACTTGGAGAGCTCGTATTTGATAAGAGTCCTACAGCGCTTCGCGATACCGTCGCTAGGCTACTTCGAGACCGTTCACGCCTGGCGAAGATGTCCATAGCAGCCGAGTCGCTGGGGCGTGCCAGACCGTGGAGAGTTGTAGCAGAGGAAGTTATGACCTGGGCCGAGAAAGCCGCTGAAAATCGGCGAGCTACAACCAGTAGTATACTCCCCGATGCAATTATGAGGATTAAGAATGTCAAGACAATGTCGGTGACAGATGTACTTAGGGCGCATGAAATTATAGCTAAGGGTACTGAATTTACTGATACGGAAATTGAAAAAGCGCTCAAACTTTACGATGGTGATGCTTGGCCGTACATAGTCAATGGAGTCCGTAAAGAGGAATGTGGCGATATAGATCAAGCGATCGATCTGTATCGTAAGGCTGCTGAAAGGAGCGTCAGTGGTGATTGGCAGGCGTTCTTCCGCCTAGCATTGGTGCACGCCGAGCGTAAGGAGCTACCAGTCGCACGAATATACGCCGAAAAGGTAATTGAACAATCGCCACGGTTCCTGTACCGCGAGGAGCTTGAGAAACTTATATCCTATTCAAAGGTTTAATTATGGTAAGAGTCAGCGCAATAGTCTCTCTTTATAATTCCTTGGAATACGTCAATGGCTGCCTTGAAGACTTAACCGAGCAGAGCCTCTTTAAGCGGGGCGAGCTTGAGGTTGTAATAATAGACAGCAACTCACCTCAGGACGAATACTCGGTGGTTAAGCGCTTCATTGAGCGCCATCCTGAAAAGATCGTATACCACAGAACAGATCAGCGGGAGACGCTATACCAGGCATGGAACAGGGCGCTAGGCATGGTCAGAGGAGCATATGTCACAAATGCTAACTCTGATGATAGACACCACCCAGAGGCGCTAGAGATTATGAGTCTCGCCCTCGATAAGCGACCTGATATTGACTTGGTGTACGCTGATGTATTCGAGAGTAGCGTGGCAAATCAGACGTTTTTCGAAAATCCCAGAAAGTCGCGGTACTGTTACCCAACTTACTTTGCTCCTACAGCACTGCTCTACTATCAGTTTGGATGTCAGCCAATGTGGCGCAGCTCAATTCATTCCAGAGTTGGTCAATTTAGTACTGAGTTAAAGGCCGCTGGAGATTGGGATTTTTGTATCCGATTTGCCTTGACAGGGTTGCAAGCCTTGCACATTCCGCAGCCACTGGGCTGTTTCCTTAATCGACCTACATCGATATCAACACAGGACTCAACATCCTCTCGCGAGCAGATGCAGGTAAAGGATCGATACCTCTCTCTCGATAATATTATCTTGCTTTACCATAAGCAGGGATGGCGGGTGGATACACCGCAGGCCAAGGCCAAAGCTCTAACTGATTTCGCGATGCGGGCATCAGCCATGGCGCTTCCGTGGACGCCGGGCAGAACGTATCAAGAGCCCAGTGCCACAGTGATGAGTTGTCTAGCCGCTTTTGAGATGGTTAAGGACGACCCACGCATTCTGTGGAATCTTGGTGTTGCTCTCTTTAGAACAGAGCACAGGCGCGAGGCTACTCAGTTCCTTGAAGTTGGTCATGCGCTACATAATCAAGAGATTGAGCGAGCATTGGCCTGCCTGCAGCGTGGCGAGTCGGTTAATCTACCGATGGTGCCTGTATAGTAAACCCTGTGTATGTGCGCTTTTTCAGGGAATCTTACGCGACAGTCCTCGCCCAACTGTAGCGATGTGAGACCTCCGGGAAACCTCTGTAAAGAGGTTGACTCGGAGGGATCTCGGTCGCCCGGATGGCGACCACAGGTACGCAAGTGCCTGGAGCGTTGGAGCGAGCCGGGAAAACCCCATGGACGGGGGTTTCCCGGCGGCCTCGATGTGCAAAAGTTCATGCCAGCAAAACTGGCAACGCGTTTGCCGTACATACGTTAGGTAGTTGTCTTGATTTGCAAGCGTTACAGAGGTTCCTGTTGAGTAGAGCAGTGTAAGCTTCCACCACCTAATATCCAGTCACCGCAGTGAATGCCAACTACAGTGTAGTTCGGCAGTAGGTCAGAGAGAGTGCCCAGAACCTCTCTGTCACGCACATCGTTGTAAGTGGGAACAAGTAGCGTGTCGTTGGCAAAATAAAAATTCAGGTAACCGGCCGGAAATCGCATCCCATCACAGTACCGAGGCTCAGGAAATGGAAGCTCAACAACTGTAAGTGCCTCGCCTTTAGCTGTCCTGAATGCACGCAGAGTCGCGATATTCTCTTGAAGCTTCTCATACTGATCTTTATCCGATTGATCGGCAGAGGCGATGACCACAGTGCGTGGATTAATAAAGCGAGCTACATTGTCGATGTGACCGTGCGTGTCGTCCCCAGCAACTCCGTGAGGCAGCCAAATCGTTTCTGTGGCACCTAGCGTCCGGGCGAATATCTCTTGGTAGTCGTGTTTGGTAAATCCCGCGTTGCGCTGCTGCTGGTCGGATAAAAGGCACTCCTCAGTCACTAGGATTAGGCCATCACCACTGACATCTAGCATACCTCCCTCAAGCACTGGCGGCTCGGTGTTTTCTGTGATGGTTGATATCTGCCTGTTTGAGGCCTGCGCTATGAATGACGGAACCGTCTGGTCTAGCTCTACCTCAGGTAAAGCCCCCCATCCCGTAAACAGAAAGGAAACCCAGCTCGCCTGTGCCGTCTCCAGCGAATACACGCCGATGGGCCCAGAATCACGGAGCCATGAGCGATTGTACTGCGCGCGATGAATATTGATATCTCCATTTATCTGCTGGCGAGAAAGTCGATCACGTAAGTCGGCCTCTAGGGTATCATTTAGGCACAATATCTCTACCCTCTCGACACGCGAGACATGCTTGATGAATTCACAGTAGGCCCAGCGCACCGCATCTACTTTTCCAGGAAAGTCAGAGTCAAGGTATGGCCAAGCGATCCAAGTAGCGCGATGTTTTTCCCACTCGGCTGGCATCCGAAAGTGCTGAGATGTGGAAGACAGCGATATACTCATACCTTACTCCTTGGCGGCAGCATCGGGTGCTACCCAAACTCTTTGAGCATCAATTCCGAGGCGAGTCGCAAATTTCTCAGTAATAACGGCTTCCTGTGGAAGAAGCTTCTGTTCCTCCAGCCACAGGTAAATTTTCTCAGCTGCCATACGATGAGCGATCTCATTGGGATGCCGGTCTACTCCGGGTATGACTTGTAGTCGTTCCAGAGGAATGCCTTTATAGATAGCTGACAGGTCAAGAACAGGAACTCCCAATTCCTGCATGAGCAGTCGCACTTTCTCGTGAATCGGATGAAAAGGATATTTGTCGTCGAGGGGAAGGCCGAAGAGCGGAAATACGACTGCAACGATCGGTTTGCGGGCATCACGGACGCCTGTCACGATCTGCTGCACCGCTTCGACAAATGGCTTCCATGACCGTGGATTGTCGAATAAATCAAGAAAGTACTTCACGTATTCGCGGTGTGTTGATGTGTTGTGAATTCGCCTAGCAACGAATGCAAAGCTCTTCCAGTTGTTTTGCAACCAGCCCAGGCCGCCTCGCAGCGCAAGAGGACCGAACCTATCGTCCATATTCTCCCGAATGCCCTGAGGAGTGTGCCTCTTAACCTCAGGATCATTGAGAGTTATTTGGAGCAAAATCATGTCTGCTCCCTCATTCAAAGCCTTTTTGGTTACTGGAACCTCGTGTGATGTTGAATAAGCAGGAACACCGTAATTTATAACTTGATTTCTACGCCCCCCCTGTCGGACGTTGAGGATAGTTTCAAGCTTTTTTACATAAGTATCAGTAAACTGCATGTACGGGGCAAAGGTGAATGAATCGCCGATAGCAGCAATCCGGAAGACCTCTGGAGGTTTTGGTACCTCATAGGGATAATCCTGCATCCCAGGCATTTCCGGTGAGCGGAAGTAAAACAGAGGTCGATCATCCCAACCAGGGCCGCTTCGCTGAGGTGCTGGAAGCAAAAGACGCACCAACACCTCTAGTGCTAAAAGAGCTGCGAGTGTCCCAACGCTGCCCATGATGAGCGAGACCACTATCTTTTTAACTGCATTCATACATTGCCACACATGTTAGTAGTCCGCCTTACTGAGTCAAAGCTCTCTGCTACAGCCGTGTATAGACGCGCTATCTGCTGCTCGAATGCAGGTACAGTATAGAGCTGCTCAGCGACAGCCTTAGCACGACTCCCGAGCTCTCTGCGGAGGCCTGGATGCGAGATTAGCTGGGAGAGTCCATTGCCGAAAGCTGCTGGCTCCGGAGCCGCTAAAAAAGCTACGGAGTTGTCGAGTACCTGGCGGTGAGTAGGTAAATCCGTTGCAAGCAGCGCCGTTCCAGAGTGCAGGTAGGAATATATCTTCATCGGCGTGTTGTTGCCTTTGATTCTTGGTGAAACCACTATGTCAGCAGACTCTAGCAAGCTCCTCAGGACATGCACGGGGCGCGGCCCGAAAAACAGTATGGTAGAATCACACGAGAGCGAGGCTGCTTTTGCTTGATATAATTTAATATGCTCAGGTACGCCACCGACGATCGCCAGGCGCGCCTCCGGGTGTTTTCGGTGAATTAGAGCGAATGATTCTATCAATAGATCGATCCCCTGATACAACTCTAAGTTGCCTACATAGAGAGCTAGTAGGTGGTCGTCAGTCACTCGACTATCGTAGAGAGTTGATCGGTCCGATGATGTTGGTGAGACTTCCTGTTCAGGAAGTAGAGATACGTCACGAAGCATCACTGTAGATACCGAGCCGTGCTGTTCAGCGATACCTTGAAGAGCTTCGCAAACCGGCGCGACAGCAACACTGCCTCGAATCGCCATGCCCTCAAGGTACTGTAAAAAAGCGAGTGCTGGCCTGCACCACCACCAACGCTCAGTAAGCTGCAGGGCTAACGATGAGTCCATGTCGTAGACATACGGGATGCCGAACATCTTTTTGGCAAACCAGGCGAAAAAGACCGACTCCTCTACCGCATGAATAACGTCGTACTGTTGCTTGCGAGAGCGCCATAGCAGAAGCAAGGCCTTGACGAAAAGGAAGCAGTCACACAGCAGCTTTTTGCAGGAGATGCCCGGCCGAACTCCACCAAGCCAGCGGGGCATTTTTGCCCGAATAATATTTACCCCTGGAATCGAAATGTCTTGCCCCTCGTTATACACCAGAAGATCAACCTCGCAGGGCTCTCGATCGATAAGAGGGAGTTGGCGCGACAGAGCCTCAACAGCTAGACGCACTGCTATCGGGGTGCCGCGCTCTTGGTAAAAAGGTTGAGGAGCTATTACCAGGACCTTCATGCCTTACCTGCGACCTACTATAGCGTTGCGTAGCCGGGACCAACTATCGCGCACCAGAAAGCGTAGAGAACGGCGTTGAGAGTTTAGCCAGAGCAGAATATATCCAAAATTTGACAGCGTGCACTTTAATACTGCGCCTCGCAGTTTGGGCAGATGACAAAACATATGGGTGAACATGTGGATTTCAGTCTTTAAAAACTGCTTACCTGACTGCTTAGGAAACCTGAATCCGTGAGGGCCATAAGCAGGTATTGGCTTTCCCTGTCTCCGCAATGTCTCGATCACACGAAAAGCGCGCCAGCGTTTCTCAGTGCTCATCATGCGGTTACAGGCCAGCGCCTCACGCCGAGTCACTGGCTCATTAACAATGCCTCCGCGCTCAAGACACTTCTGAATGGCCTCGTGTCCACGAGCAGAGCGCACCAACGCAAAACTCCATCCCTTATAAAAGTCAATGCCGGAGTGAGGCGGAGCCATCCACGGGTCGCCTACTGCGATATCTGCAAATTCGGCGCTAGCGTCAAAACATGTGAGGCAGCGAGCAGGGGTATAGAGCCGATAGACTATGTTGATTATCTCCATCGATGATGGCCGATAGCCACGTTTCTGGCCGAAATATACAGGGTACAGCGAGCCGTCTTGCATCTCCAGGTGCGGAGTACCAGGGTGCTTGCCAACACGGGAGATGTAGCGTGTCGCCCCACGCACTTTATCCCCTAGGCTGGACCAGATAATCTTGAGAGCCTCATGCTCAACAGCGGCGTGACAGAAAAGACCAAGGGTCAACACCACACGCTCTCGCAGTCGTTGATCAAGACGAGCCGCTTTGACAAAACCATGTATTTGACAGGGGAGTCCCACAAGGGCATATCGACCTGGAATCTCCCTAATTTCGTGGAATACCGAATTAGTTGGGCAGATTGCATACTTTGACTTCATCGCACCAAGAATCTCCTGCTCGGTGCGGGCAACGATAGGCTTACCTTTCCACAGTTGGTTCTCATCCGAAGTAATAACGATCGCCCCGTCGATTGCCCCAGTTCTTAACTGGTCGAGTAAGATAGCTGTGACTAACCCGCCACTAGTTGACCGCTCTCGAATGAGGGGGTCCGTTGCATATGAGAGGTAGGCGTGTGTGAAATGTCCATGAGTTGATGACAGCTCTGCTTCTTCGTTGTAGACCTCCCGATATGCCTGATGAATATCAAATTCGTCACCTGGACATACCTTTACGCACAGGTCGCAGTCGGTACAGGCCGAAAGTTTAACAACTGAGGGATAATCCTCACTATCAAGTCCCAGTACACCGGTGGGGCAGATACCGACACAGGAGCCGCAGCGGTGGCATAGCCCTCCATCAACGATCTTTCCTAGACTGCGTAACGCTCTGGGGGTAGTCGTATCTCGATCTGAATTCCAGTCTAGGGGAGTTACAAAGCTACCGCCTGCGCGCAATGTAGGTGCTGATTCATCTTGGGGGATGATACGCAGAGATCGCTTTCGCATCTCCGGATTTAGCTCGCTATCTGCCGTTGAGGTTTGGTCACTTGTTGTCACGCGTGGCCCTCTCGAAGCGAATAATTACTGGAGATCCAAAAAGTGCCGTTAGCCCGATCCAGCTAGCGAACCCCTCAAGCGCTCTCGACAGCAGTGGAGATCTTAACGCTCGGTGTATGCCCATAGGGAAGAAGAACTGCTTCTGCGTGGCAGAACAGATAAAGCCGTGTTTTTTAAATTCGCGCTTGAGCTCGCCCATGGTGAATATAGTATATCTGCGCGTATTACCCTCGATCAGACGCTTGATGCGAAAGAGGAACGGGGTCAAAAAGTTAGCGCTGAACCAGCTGGGGTAGTCGAATATGATTTTCCGATCTGCGACGCGACACATCTCAGCAATCAGGGTTCTCCAAGCAGTACAGTGACTCATAAGACGAAACGATACCACCGTGTCGAATGAGCGAGGGCCGAATGGTAATTCGATTAAATTGCCGGATTTGAAGGAAACGCAGCCAGCTTCGATCTCCGCTTCCAGCTGAGCAGCGCAATCGGGTGAGCTACCTAGTACGGTTACGCTTTTGCCGATCCTAAAGAGAGGCCTAGCTGTTTGGCCGTGCCCTCCGCCGATATCAAGAATCGATTCAGCATCGGCAGTGACCATAGATAATAGGGCCTTCTCCTGGACTTGAAGCATCCATCGGCCGACCTTCCCACCAAAGCGTTGGGCGTACTCAGGGCTAGAGGCGTGCAGATCGGCGTTCTCAAAAGCCAAGTCGCCGGGAGCTGCTAAACCAACCTGTTTGGCGGATTGATTGCGTTGATTGAACTGTGCAATTTGCTGGGGCATCGTCTCTGTCAGATTATAGTCAGCGCACTCCTATCAACGCCTAGCGGGATCGCTATACACGAGCGTGCTAATGTTCTGTGCGTCGCTCGCTAACCAACGGAAGTATAAAGGATCGTTGAGAAAAAATGCAAGTTAAGCGTCCCATCGAGCTGCCTCATTATTTGTCATAGTCCTCCAGCCAGTGTCAAAATTTTGAACCCCCAGGATGCAACCTCTAGGGCCGGTCACCGCGGCCACCTAACTACCTGTTGGCACGCCGAGTTGGGCCTCACGAGAGGAATATCAGAGCCCCAAATTTTTTAATAAAACAGCTCTTTTTCTAAAGCAGTTTTGTGCCAGCGACGAATAGTTATGTAGGGGTAGGTGTGGCGCAGAGATCGCCAGCCGCAGTGGAAGACCCGTTTGTTACCGGTTCTAAGTAATTTTGTACATTCGAGAGGGTACTGTTATGGAGTTTCCGACAGAGGTGATCGGCGATAAGGGATATATCCATGTAACCGGAGACCTAGACAGTGAGGTGGCCGGAGAAGCGCTACGAAGCGCCTTCAACACGATTTACGAGAGAGGAACTAGAACAATTGTTCTCGATTTGTCCGGCGCGCAGATCATAAACAGCTATGGAATCGGAAAGGTTTTGAGTTGCTACCAGCAGCTCAAGGCCCAGCGTGGCGTACTTATGGTTAAGCCGCTTGAGGGATTTGTTAAGGAGACCTTTGAACTGCTGATGTTGGATAAGTTGTTGCCCGTGGATAAGTAGTGGTAAGGCGGGAGTAGTAGCTGAAACTTCGCGCAATAGAGATGATCATGATAAGTTCACATCTTTCCATTCTTGTTGCCGGCAGCGACACGAGCAGGCAGGACGCGCTCTACTCGTTGTGTGCAGGCAGAGGCTGGAATTGCCATATCGCCACCGATCCGCGCGAGTTTCGACAGTTAATAGAGCAGGGTACTTTTGATCTCGTCATCGCAGATGCTGATATGCCAGGTTTAAATTATCGTACGCTGCTGGGCGAAGCGTGTCGCAGAAAGACTTCGCAGCTATTGTTGGTTGTATCTGACTCACACGATGGAGAGGCTGATTTACGCTTGCTGCGAGGAGCTGAGACCGACCTAATGACTCACCCGTTTGACCTTTCTTGGGTCGAGCGCTGCATGGAGCAAGCAGAGAACTCAAAGCGTCAGGAAAGCCGCGAGCAGATGGCTTACTCCTTCGTAGTGAATGAGAGGACTGAGATGCGCTTTTCATGTAGGCAATTAAGCGAGGCGCAGGCAATAAGTCTGCCGATAGTGGCGCGTCTGGTAGCGAGCCGTAGAATAAGTGAGACAGATGCGCTCAAGCTGCGATTAGCTATACAGGAGGCGCTTCTAAACGCATTTGAGCACGGCAATCTTGAGTTGGATTCACGCTGGAAAGAAGAGCGCTTTGGAGACACTGACAAGTTCTCTGCGATCCGCCAGGAGCGTCTGGATGACCCTGTGTTTGCAGATCGAGTTGTCTCGGTAATTAGTTGGTTTGACGGTGATGCTGTAGAGATAGTTGTTAAAGATCAGGGGCAAGGGTTTGATCCTGAAAAGCTCAAGAATTATCGGAATAATCTCTCATGTTTCGGTCGTGGTTTGACGTTGATGAGCAGTGCAGTAGACGAAGTGCGATACGGTTGTGGCGGTACGGAGGTTACACTTGTAAAGCGTCTCACTAATGGAAGGAGCGTATAAGGTTATGGCACTAAAATTTCGAGTCAAAGGGATGGCAGAGACCTTCCTCGACTCAATAACATGTCCTCATTGTGGCATTTCAGGACCGGATGATAAGCATTTTGCCACGGAGTACACCAAGGTGACCCTGGAGGGGATCGTCGTGGTAGTTCAGTGCAAAGCATGCAGCGAGATATTTGTTCCCTCAAGCCAGCGTCTCGGCGTGTTGAACTACTCAGCGCTCTGCCTCGCTGTAGAGAAGGACAGTGCCGATAGCGGCAACCCTATTCTGCCCGGATTAAAGGCGGCACGCCTTAGCGCTGAAAAACTAAACGCTGAGCGCAAGGGAACCTTGCACTAGTCCACTACATCGCGAAGCGAGAGGTTGTACTTCTGTAGCGCGCCGGTGAATCCGAGCTTGTCGATGGTTCGCAACACGCGAGTTGAGACCTTCACACGTACTGATTTGCCGAGCTCCGGGACGAAGACCTTTTTGCTCTGTAAGTTTGCCTCAAACTTATGGTGGGTCTTGTTGTTAGCGTGGCTCACTCGATTCCCGTTCTGGTGAGTAACCCCTGAGATAGCGCAACGACGTGCCATGGTGAATTCTCTTTCTAAAAAAGCATTTAGGGGACCAGTTGTGCCTTGGCGATGTCTATAGCAACGCGCAAGCGACACCTGAAGTTAGCACTGCCCCGGTGGTACTAACCGGCTGTATGCTATGGAAAGCTGTGAAAAATGTCAAACTATAGTGACGTGCAAAAGTCCGTGCCAGTAAAACTGGCAAGGCTTTTGCTGGACATCACTATAGGTAGTTGTTTTGATTCGCATCCGCGAATCGATAGCGTTCTCCAAAACTCGGGATTTCGCTACGGACTTTTGGAGAACGCTATAACGTTAGGGCCTGGCAATTCTCTCTGATTAAAGGGCCCAAAAACGTTCGGAAGCTATTGAACTTGTTGAGTTGAGTGGGATCTGCCCGCACATTTTTATCCCCTGGTGATCGCCAATGATTTTAGGAGCATAGCCAGAGAGAGAAGTGCAGCGCCCTGTCGTCTAGTACAACAGCATGGACTTAAGGTTAGGCATCTGGCCTGTTCCCTGTGTCTCGTATATTGCGGTCCCCATAAAGGCGATATTGGATGTCCCATACTCAACTCTGGCGATAACCCGGTACAGGCTACCACTTACATCAAGTTTCGGGGCCATAGTTGTGCCTAGGTTGGGAAACTTGGACTGAAAGCAGTTGTTAATGTCGAGTTGAATCTGCCGAAAGGGCCCTTGGGCGCCGATGCTGCGACACCTCTCTAACTCCATTCCCGCGTCGGCTGGGGCGGTGGGGTCAAGGGCGGCTATCGCCTGCAACACCGGTGCTTTCGCTGCGTTTGCGTTGACCTTACCTCCAGAGCTGGTCCGCTCGATCGTCACCAGGGTCAGCATGTCTTGAACGCGCTTAGGTGTGAATCCAGGGATTAACAGCAGCTCCTCTGGAGAGTCCAAGGCCTCGATGTTACGAAAGCGCTCTCCGATGGGCAGGTCTGACTCAATTCCTTGTATATTTGCGTCCGAGTAGCTCACATCATCGTTATCCAGATAGTCGATGAGGTTAGCCACCATCTCTGTAGATGTGCAAAATGAAGGTTGTTCAAATTTACAGCGAGCTCCGATCTCTGGTCGTTGTTCGTTATCAAAACCGAGGGCCTGGAATAAGTTGATCAGGACATTGCGCCAGCCCACATTAACGGAGTTATTGGATACTAATGAGAGTAGCGGTATCTTGGCCTTTTCCGAGAGAATTACCATCTGTACAGAGACGTTTGGTTCCTGGAGCTCAAGGTAAGAAG
The DNA here is from genome assembly GCA_046300175.1 of Pseudomonadota bacterium. Lineage (GTDB taxonomy): Bacteria > Bdellovibrionota_C > UBA2361 > UBA2361 > OMII01 > OMII01. Next base: position 25,832 of record JBKCMS010000051.1, read on the forward strand.
CTGGGATATCTTTGCTACTCTTGAACAACATCCAAGCGTCCTTTGTCTCGTCGTCGAAAGGGGTAGAGTCGTTCTTGATTAACACCCTCGCTAAATTAAACGCTGATTTGAGCATGTATTCGGCTTTGAGCCGCTGCTCTGAGGCGCCGTTAATGCGCATCGAAATAAAAGTCGATTCGGTCAAAGAGATAAGGATCGCCGATGTGATAGCAATCATTACGATTACCATTAGTAACGCGACTCCGGACTCTTTTACATTCGCACGCTGTTTCATTTTCACCCATTGTAAGGGGCGATTTGGAGGGCGGCAAGCACCTGAAATGGCCTAAGTGATGGTTTAAGGGTGATTGGGAGCAGTTCATCGTGTTTGATTTTACGATTACCCCTTTTAGTGCTTGCTTTTTTGTGCCCTGGCTATTAGAGGTCCTATAGCGTTCTCCAAAAGTCCGCAGCAAAATCCCGAGTTTTGGAGAACGCTATCGATTCGCGGATGCGAATCAAAGCAACAACCTATAGTGATGTCCAGCAAAAGCCTTGCCAGTTTTACTGGCACGGACTTTTGCACGTCACTATAGAAGTACGATTCATTAACAACCTTTGCATCACTCCCTTGGGGGCGCTAGCAGGTTGTGGAGGTGGAAGTGGGCAGAGTTGTTATTGTTGAGGATGACGTCCTCTCTTCGATTGCCTTGACGCAACTACTCCAGGAGGAGGGCTTTGACGTCAAGTCTTATACATCGACCGATAGTGCATACGCGGAATGCAGCGTTAATCCTCCGGATCTGTTGATAGCAGACTGGTGCGTGCCCGGAGAACTATCAACTCAGAAGTTGGTCGAGTACCTACACGAGCGCAATCCCAAGCTCAGGGTCATATTCACCTCTGGGTACGAGCCCGACGAGCTGCGTGGGTTAACATCGAACAAGCACTGGATGTCGTACATCTCCAAGCCGATCCCATTTGACCGTTTGGTAGAGGATATCATTAAGACGGCCTAATCACCTAAAAACGGCATTTAAGGAGCATGAAAATGGTGCTGATACGCGAAAGCACGCAGGATTTTGAAATTTTTGGCGCGCAACCCTGGCACCGTCAGGGTGAGCACCAAAAATTCAAAAGCCAAAGTGATTTCGCGTAGGTGCGCCATTTTCAGGCCCGCAACTGCCGTTTTTAGGTTTATGCTGCCTAAGCAGCACTACTTCGCGAACCTTTCAGAAAACGCGGCTAGCAGACTTTTGTGAAGCATCTGTAAGAGGCTAAAGCCAGCCGTCTCACCGTGGTCAGGATATCTAAACAAGGTAGAGTAAGAGGTTAGGCTAGTCTCGGTCATACCGCAGACTTATCTGGCCGGTGTAAGCTTGCAGCAACTCACGGGTGGATTAGTTTTAAGTGCGAGGAACACATGACCTACCAAACTCTTCAATCGCTCCTTGATCAGCAGCTGCAAGAGATATATGCGACAGAGGCTCACGTAGCACGCGAGCTTAGCCATTACATAGACGGCGTAGTGTCGACCGAGTTTAAGTCGCAACTAGCGAAGCACGGAGAGGAAACCCAGCAGCGCCTGGAGAAGATTTCAAATTTGCTGCAAAAACTAAATATAGACCCGCATCACGCGAAGTGTCGATTCATGGATGCACTGATTAAAAAAGGGAGTGAGATCGTTGAGAGAAGGGGAAAGGACGCCCTGCTAGATCTTGGGTTGGTATTAAATATGCGGACGATCGAGACCATAGCTCAGAGATCTTACGAAGATGCGCGGACGATCGCTGAGGCCCTTGGCGAAGATGAGGTAGTGAGTATCTTAGAGGAAAATTGCCGAGAGGCTGCACAGCAGGAGTGCTCTTGGACAGTTCTGGCAGAAGATATGGTTGATGCCCTGATAGCATCAGCAGCGAAAACCAAGCGCTCGATAACAGGTGGAGTAGAGGGTGTGCAGCCATGACAAAAGGTAGTGAATATATCACCAGTGTGCTAAAGCAGGTGATGTCAGATGAAGCGACGCTTCATTTAAATTATCAGGGTGCTTTTCTTGCGGCGGCTCTGTCGCTCGTTCGCGATGTGGAGTCTCCACTGAAAGAGCGCGCTTTGGTCAGCTTGGCTTCGGTGTCCTCGAATGTTCCCAAAAAGAGTAGTTGAGAAAGACCAAAATGGCACAGCTCATCACGCTAGCTGGAGTAGCGATAAAAGCCGCGACCACTCTTTTTGCCGTACCACCCGGCCTCCACGTACTTAACAAGAAGCGGGCAGGGGCGATATTTATCCTCTCCCAGCTCTCGGTGGAGAAGCTGAAGAATATAGAGAAGGGTATCGAGTCCGACGAAGTCAGCTAGGGTAAGAGGTCCCATAGGCTGATTAGTGCCAAGCTTCATGGCAGTGTCGATGTCCTCAGGCTTAACCCCCTCCTGAACGAGAAATATCGCTTCGTTAATCATCGGACAAAGAATGCGATTGACGATAAAACCCGGAGTGTCGATCGCCAGAACGGTAGTTTTGTCGATTTGTAGGCAGAACTCTTGGATAACCGCGTAGGTCGCATCACTTGTTTGCAGCCCCCGAATCAGCTCGACTAGCTTCATCACCGGCACAGGATTCATAAAATGAACCCCGATGACTTTGTCTGGACGAGTAGTGGCAGCCGCGATGCGAGTAATCGAAATCGAAGAGGTGTTCGAAGCTAGGATGGCATCTTTTTTGACAACCACGTCAAGCTGTTTAAATAAAGCCGCCTTGACTTCGAAATTCTCGACGATCGCCTCAATCACCAGGTCGCATTGAGCAAAGTCGCCCAGGTTATTGGCCGGATGAAGCTTATTGGCCGCCGCTTCCGCCGCCTCAGTTGTTAGTTTTCCCTTTTGGGCTGCTTGATTGAGACGTGCTCGAATCCCTTCAAGCCCCTTGCTCAAGGCATTAGGATTGGAGTCGTGTAGAAACGTCGCAAAGCCGCTGGTCGCGATAACCTGCGCAATACCGGCTCCCATCTGACCAGCACCGATTACTCCGATTGTCCTGAACATGACTAACTCCTGATAGTTGGCGATTATTTAGACGGCGAATACCTTTTCGACAGAGCGTCAGGCCTTTTACCCGTTAGACCGGACTGCGCAATAATTGCACACACGACCAATTTCAACCAGGATTTTTAGTCTAGTCGATTGACCTGGCAGGGTAAGGTAGCGGCCCGTATTTGTACTCGACCCCTGGTTTGTGGCAAGATCAGGGTCCCGGTTGTCGAGCAGGCGTACCCGCAAACCCTACGTTTATAGATGGTCACTATGAAGCACCTTTTTGCACGAGATTTAGCGATTGATCTTGGCACTGCCAATACTCTCATTTACGAGAAAGGGAGAGGGATCGTTTTAAACGAGCCATCGATGGTTGCGCTCAAAGAAGTTAACGGCAAGCGTGAGGCGGTTGCTTATGGAGCAGAGGCAAAGGCTATGCTTGGCAAGACCCCAGAGGGCGTAGAGGTAATTCGGCCGGTAAGAACCGGCGTGATAGCCGATTTCGAGGTAGCCAGCATGATGCTAAGGCAATTTATATCTCGAGTTCGCTCGATGTCGTTTGCGCTGATTAAGCCGCGGGTGATGGTGGGTGTGCCGTGCGGGATCACCGAAGTAGAAAAGCGGGCGATTCGCGAAGCCGTGCAAGATCAGGCGCGGGAAGTTCGGTTGATTGATGAGGCGATGGCAGCAGCGATCGGTTGCGATCTGCCGGTGACCGAGGCCACCGGGAGCTTAGTAATCGATATCGGTGGTGGCACAACTGATATCGCGGTGATTAGCCTCAAAGATGTAGTTTATTCAGTCTCAGTGCGTCAGGGCGGAGATGCTCTTGATGAGGCGATTATCAATTACATTCGCCGTAAACATCACCTGTTGATAGGTGAAGCAACAGCTGAGCAGATAAAAAAATCGGTCGGCACGGCACACAGTGATTATGATGATGAGGTAATCGAGGTGCGTGGTCGTTCATTGACGTTAGGTGCGCCGACGACGCTTACGGTAACAGGTGGCGAAATTAGAGAGGCGATGAACGAGGTCATATCTCAGATCGTTATCGCTGTTAGACAGGCTCTTGAGAATACTCCTCCTGAGTTGTCGGGAGATATCATAAATAGGGGAGTGTCTCTTGCTGGAGGCGGAGCACTCGTGCGGGGCCTAGGTAAGCGACTCTCTGAGGAGCTGGAGATGGAGGTGACTGTACCTGCTGATCCGCTTGGGGTGGTGGCTCAGGGTGCTGGCCGTTGCTTAGATCACAGCGAAGTTTTTAAGGATATCTGGATTTAGCCCTACCATCCGAGCTCTTTTTTTAAAAAGACCTCATCAGCGTAATAAACCTTGCACTAAGCGCCAAAAAATGGCCAAAGGCCTTTCTAGAAGTAACAAGGCCA
>JBKCMS010000052.1:0-10220 GCA_046300175.1 Pseudomonadota bacterium
GCACTCGGCCCGTATTTTCATCTCCACCACAAATTCAGGCCAATTCACCGCGGAGATCCAGCGCAACAAGCAGGGAGTCTGCACAGCATCGATAAAAAAGGGAGCTTTAGAATTAAGCTCTAGTCTTAATGGTGGCTAATCCGCCATCGATACCTAATACCTGCCCAGTGATCCAACCAGCATCATCACTTAGTAGTAGTCCTGCCAAAGCACCAATATCATTTGGTTGACCTAGTCGTCCCAAGGGATGAAGTGCAGTAGAGAACGCAGCCGCTGATGGATTACTAGTGATCTTCTCACTAAGCGCTGTCTCAACCAAACCAGGGGCGATGCAGTTAAATCTTAACCCTCTGGCTGCATAAGTCGCAGCAGCAGAAAGCGTCAGCCCGATAACTCCTCCCTTTGCCGCGGCTATCGCCTCGTGGTTTGCTAAACCCACCCGCGCAGCTGCAGATGAAAAGAGCACTACAGAGCCACCTTCGGTCATCGTCCGCGCTGCGGTACGCACAACTAAGAACGCCGATGTGAGATTAACACTAACGACATTCATAAATTCCGCTTCACTGGTCAGATGAGCCGGTTTTAGTACGATAGATCCCACACAGTGAGCCACCCCTTTAACAGCACCGAGAATAGCGGTTGCCGATGAAAATGCCTGCTCTACCTGCTGGAGATCAGTTGTATCAGCAACGACATATCCAGCTGCGCCTACCTCCTGTGAAGCCGCTATTAACGCCGCCTCATTTCGTGCTGCTAAACAAAACGGGATATCGCGTTTTGCCAAATATCTGGCGACCGACCTGCCAATACCACCGCTACCTCCAAATATCAGAACTCCCGACATACCCTATCCCTCTTTGCTAGATTAAAACTGCCCGGTTTGAAGCAAGACCAACGTGCAGGCACGCTCAACCAGCACGCCCATTTTCCGCAGCGACTCTTCCAATAGTTGGCTCTCAGCACCAGGATTAATTATAACCCTTCGCGGCGCTCTAGCAACTATCGCCGAGATCAACTTCTCGCTAGTTTCTGCCCCTACGTATACAGTGATAGTGTCAATGCCAAGGGGTAGCTGATCTACAGATTGCACTGCGTCAATCCCCTCGATCTGTTTGTGAAGCGGATGAATCGGAATGACTGAGTGTCCATACTCCCTTAACATACGCACTGCTTTATTAGAGTAACGCTCCGGCTTATTGCTAGCTCCTAGCACTGCTGTCGTCTTTGAATTCATATAGAGCCTCTTTTCTAAAAATGGCGCAGATAGCCGAGTAGTTACGAAATTATCAACCCAACCTGCGTATCGTTCCCCGATCGACCCCCAGCAATAACGCTGCCCTAAGCTGATTTCCCTCGCACTCTTGCAAGGCTTTCCTAACGAGATCGCGCTTAAATACCTCAACCTGGTCGTGAAACGAAGCTCTCTCGGTAGCATTTGAAGCAAATATTTTCGCACTATCCGCTGCTTCTGCTCTTGAGATACCAGCAGGCTTTCCTCCCAGCACTACGTCTCCTAAATCGATCACACTTCGCCCCCTAAAATTCGCCCGGAATGCGCCCCCCTCGATTGCACCGTGAAGCTCCCGAATATTGCCGGGCCAATTGTATTTCTGCAACTCTTTAGTCAGCGCAGGTTCGATCTCAAAGACATTTAACCCCTCCCGAATACGAACTGCATCTAATGCGCTAGTCACTAGTACTGGGATATCCTCGGGCCGCTCACGCAGCGGCGGTATGGTAATCATGGTGTGCGCAATACGATGATGAAGGTCTTTTCGTATTAACCCCTCGCTGAGGGCAGCTTCTAGCGGCCTATTAGTTGCCGCGATAAAGCGGCAGTTGACCTGATGGTAACTATCAGAGCCTATCGGGCGAATGCGCTGCTCCTGGATTAGGTCAAGCAGTGAGACTTGCGTCTCTTGGGGAACTGCGTCGAGTTCGTCGATAAACAGAGTGCCACCATCGGCCTCAACGGCAAGACCACGCCGACTTTCTGCGGCGCCGGTAAAAGCCCCTCGAACATGACCGAACAACTCACTGCGGACTATATCTCCACCCCCAAAGTTAGGCTGGTAATGAACAAACTTCCTAGTTCGGCGCACGCCGTGCTCATGAATCAGTCGAGCACAGAGCCCTTTGCCTGTGCCCGTTTCACCGAGTATGAGCACGGGCTGAGACGTTGCCGCTGCAAATGCTATCTCTTCTCGTAGCTTCACGGTTGCTGCACTAATACCACTAAGAGCGCTCACCAATCCCGAGTCCCCCTGGCGAAGCAACCGCTCATATTCTCGCCGTAGCTCTCCTTGAGCGATGGCGTCGCGTATCAAAATTGCTAGATGTTCCGGATCAATTGGTTTTTCAAGAAAGCTGGAGGCACCGAGCTGCATCGCCCGGATTCCGTTACTCCGCGAACCGTGCCCAGTCAATACGAGCACTCGCATATCCGGCCAACGAGCCTGTATCTTTCTAAGCAGGTCAAAACCGCTCTCAATACCGATCCGCTCATCGAGGCAGAGATCGACTACTGCTACCAGAGGCCTCTCTGATTTTATCAGCTCCAAAGCACTCGATGCGTTACCAGCTGCGCAGATCGTACGAGGCGATACGAATCGCGCCAGAACCCTTAGTAAGCTCTGCACCAATTCCGCATCATCATCAACTAGTACGATGTCTGCCATACACCTCCGCTAGGTATGCACCAAAGGAATTCTTGCTCGTATGACCACTCGGTGATCTACACACCCTACCGCCATAGACCATTGGTGATCACGCACTATTAGATCTATTAGACCTGCCTCTACAATCAATCTCTCCCCTAATTGCGCTTCTGCATACGCCATAAACGAAGGATATTCGGCGGCAAACTCAGCGCTGCGAAGAGAAAACAGCTCAACAGTTAGCGGCTCTCCCTCCTGGCTGCAGTGAGCACTTCCATGCACACATACCTTCCACTCACCTATAACCTCACGGAGCACCTGCACTAAACTTTCAATCAGCTTTCGTGACACTTTACAGCCCAAAGACTCTCCGATGGCACTCTCTGCTTCGGCAACTCCCAGAGTCCGCAAAACTATGGTCGACGGCACTACCACCTTCTCATCGGCCTCACTTAGAGCACCTATATGGCCCAGCCCTTCTGATATACGTCCACAACGGTTACGTGCTCGTTCAACGTGACTAGGGTCAACAACTGTTGCGATATAGGCCAGGTCGTTTGTAATGACCGATAGATCTCCGCGAACACGGTGTGCCAGTGACCGCAGCAGACGGGCACACAAATAAAGCTCGCTCTGGCTCATGTTACGCTCGGCCATGCACCTTCACGCCCGCAATTTGTTAAATCCATCGAGAGCAGCAACTTTGTAGCACTCCGCGAGAGTGGGATAGTTAAATACTGCATCACGCAGATATGTCAGACCTCCTTTTAGGGCAATTACTGCCTGACCGATGTGCACCAGCTCTGTGGCATACTCTCCGATAATGTGCACACCCAACACCTCAAGGGTTTCACGATGAAAAAGAACCTTGAGCATGCCGTCTTCGTCTCCGAGGAGCTGCCCTCGTGCTATCTCCCGATACCGAGCTATGCCCGCCTCGTACGGGACTCCTTTATCGGTTAGCTCATCTTCGTTAGCACCAACTAGCGATATCTCTGGAATAGCGTAAATTCCATAGGGCAGTGGCACATCCATGATCGATTCGTGCACTCCGAAGGCGTGACAAGTAGCCAAGCGCCCCTGACGAGCTGATGTTGATGCTAAGGCTGGAAAGCCGATCACGTCTCCTGCTGCATAGATATGCGAGACAGAGGTCTGAAAGTGTTCATTGACCGTTAACTTTCCCCGCGGATCCGGCTTTATTCCGACGTTTTCAAGCCCTAGAGTATCGGTGGCGCTCACGCGTCCTGCCGAATAGAGCACACAATCAGATATAATGACCTTGCCGCTCTTGAGCACTGTCACGACCTGCTTATCCTCACGCTGTGTGCAGCTAGAGACCTCCTCTCCTAGCCTCAAACGGACATCGAGATTGCGTAACTGAAACTGAAAGTTCTCGATTATCTCTTCATCAACGAAACCCAAGAGCCGTTTACGTTGATCGACAATGGTTACATTAACTCCTAGAGCGGCGAACATAGAACCATATTCTGTCCCGATAACCCCGCCTCCAACCACCACCATCTCGCGCGGCAAGTTTTTTAAGCTCAAAACATCGTCGCTATCAAATATACTTTGCCCATCAAACTCAACGTTCGGCGGCCTAAATGGTCGAGCACCCACCGCCACTACGAATTTTTCAGCTGTTTTGCGGACAACTCCACTCGATGACGCAATCTCTACTGTATGCAGATCGACAAATGCTGCGTGGCCATACAAGGTGTCTACTTTGTTGCGCTGGAGTTGGTTTTTGATCACTTCGATCTCAAGCTGCATGATCTTGTTACACCGCAATGTCAGATCATTCATCGAGATATCAGCTTTGACACGGTAGCCGGCTCCATAAATGTGCCTCTGTCTAAAGCCCGACAGATACAGCACCGCTTCTTTAAAGGATTTGCTGGGAATTGTGCCTGTATTCACGCAAACCCCTCCAACTACCTCGCGGCGGTCGATGATCGCTACCCGCTTCCTGAGTTTAGCAGCCTGGATGGCGGCACGCTGCCCTGCTGGACCGCTACCGATCACGATCAGGTCGTAATCGTAGCCGCTATTGGGTGCTATAGATGGGGTCCCTGGCTCAGAGCTGTCCATGATTGATTCCTAGTCGTTTACATGCTTTAGTGTTGGGGAGTGGCGAATGATTCTCTATTCGTCCAACCAGTTGATTATATAGCATATTTAAACACCATGATCTCTGAGAACGGCGTCGAAAAACTAGCGTCCTTGGCGCGTCTGGAGCTAGACCCTAGCATGAAACCGGTGATAACCGGACAACTAAATTCAATCCTGGAATACGTGCAGTGCCTAAACCAGGTAGATACCTCCTCGATAAACCCGATGAGCCACACCCTGCAGGCCACTAACGTGATGCGAGAAGACCTGGTCTGCGCTGCTGGGTCAGACCCTGTAGCTCAGCCGCTTGGAGATCCTTCTATCCCTAAACAGGGGATGTTAACTGCGGAGGACCTGCTTAGGAATACCCCTGATCATTCCGGGACCTTTGTACGAGCTCCTCTTATTGTTGAGTGAAATATTTAGGCTGGATCGATAGGAAAACAAAGCGAACCGAAAGCTTTTCAATAAGGATTAGAAAGCGCGATATGACCGGTGACTTAGCATCTCTCTCAGTTGCAGAAATCAGAGCAGGCCTCGATGAAAAAAAGTTTTCATGCGTTGAGCTTACCAAGGCATCGCTTGATAAGGCGGCAAGGCTCTCCGATCTTAACTGCTTCACCCTTATCTCCCACGAGACGGCACTCAAGAGCGCCGAGCAGATCGACTCGTTAATTAAAGCCGGAAAGCGCGCTCCACTGCTCGGAGTTCCAGTGGGCATCAAGGACGTTATCTGCACCAAAGGAGTGCGAACCACTGCCGCCAGTAAGATTCTAGAGAACTTCATACCTCCTTATGACGCCACAGTTGTTCGCAAGTTGATAACAGCCGGAGCGGTCTCGATCGGAAAAATGAATATGGACGAGTTTGCCATGGGCTCCTCCAACGAGAACTCCGCTTTTGGTCCAGTGCGCAATCCCTGGAACCCTGAATACGTTCCTGGCGGCTCAAGCGGCGGCTCAGCAGCAGCTGTTGCTGCCGGCATCTGCCCGATTACCCTTGGAACTGACACCGGCGGTTCGATTCGGCAACCTGCTGCATTCTGTGGCATCGTCGGTCTGAAGCCTACCTATGGCCGCGTCAGTCGCTACGGTGTGATCGCTTATGCATCATCGCTTGATCAAGTTGGTGCCTTCGCAAGGAATGTACACGATTGCGCCATTGCGACTCAGGCTATCTGCGGGGTAGACCCTAACGATGCAACCTCCGCTGACCAACCGGTTCCCAATTTCGCAGAACATTTAGGCCGATCAATAAAGGGGCTACGCATCGGAGTCCCCAAAGAGTACTTCATTGACGGGCTAGCTCCAGAGGTAAAAGAGGCCACAGGCAAAGCTCTCAAGGTGCTTGAAGGTCTCGGAGCTATCCCTGTAGAGATTACACTGCCGCACACTGAGCTTGCAGTGGCAGTGTACTACATCCTCGCGCCGGCTGAAGCTTCATCAAACTTAGCTCGCTACGACGGTATCCGCTATGGACACCGCGCCAAGGGCAACCTTGATCTGAAGAGCTTGTACTGCAAATCGCGCAGTGAAGGATTTGGTCGAGAGGTACAGCGGCGTATCCTTGTAGGTACATATGTACTATCTTCAGGATTTTACGATGCGTTCTATGTCAAAGCACAAAAGGTTCGTTCACTAATAGTCAGAGATTTTCATGATGCTTTTAAGGATTCGTGCGATCTGATCGTGTCACCAACTACCCCAACCCCTCCTTTTAAATTAGGTGAAAAGGTAAGCGACCCGTTGACGATGTACCTAAACGATCTTTTTACTATCCCAGTTAATTTAGCTGGGCTACCGGGACTCAGTGTGCCGTGCGGATTTTCTAATAATGGGCTACCGATCGGGTTGCAGCTGATCGGTAAGCCGTGGGACGAAGCCACCCTCTTGCAAGTAGCTTCCGCCTATGAGGGGGCAACGTCGTGGCACACAAGACAGACAAAAGGAGCGCTATAACAAATGGATTACGAAACCGTTATAGGACTTGAAGTTCACGTTCAGCTCGCAACCCAATCGAAGATATTCTCAAACGCTTCTGCTGCTTATGGCGGCGAGCCCAACGAGTTTATCGATCCGGTAACCCTTGGACTACCTGGAGCTTTGCCGGTTACTAACAAACGTGTCGTGGAGTTTGCAATAATGCTGGGGTTGGCGACGAATTGCGAGATTCGCCGCTTTAACCGCTTTGCTCGCAAGCACTACTTCTATCCTGACCTGCCAAAAGGATACCAGATATCACAGTTTGATGAGCCGATCTGCGAGCGTGGCCATGTAGAGTTCTTCATGGAAGAGACCAAGCGCACAGTGGGACTCAAGCGGATCCACATGGAGGAAGATGCAGGAAAAAACATTCATGACAGCCGCACAAACTCGTCTCTAGTAGACTTAAATCGTGCTGGCGTTCCGCTGCTGGAGATCGTCTCTGAGCCTGAGATTCGTTCACCTGCTGAAGCTGCCGCTTACCTTCGCTCTATCAGACAGCTGGTGCGCTACCTAGGTATCAGCGACGGAAATATGGAGGAAGGAAGCCTCAGGTGTGACGCCAACATCTCGCTTCGTCCAGTAGGCCAGATGAAGTTTGGAACTCGCACTGAGATTAAGAACCTAAACTCCTTCAAATTTGTTGAACGCGCTCTTGAGTACGAAATAGCGCGACAAACGGCCGTACTCCGTTCCGGACAAGAGGTAACTCAGGAGACGCTTCTATTTGATAGCGTTAACGGAACTACTCGGCCGATGCGTTCCAAAGAGGAGAGCGCCGATTACCGCTACTTCCCCGACCCCGATCTGCCGCCAGTAGTTGTAGAAGAGAGCTGGATCCGCGAAGTGCAGAGGACCCTGCCGAAACTGCCAGCTCAGTGGGCCAATGAACTGGTGTCCGAGTTCGGACTGTCGCTCTACGACGCTACCGTATTAACTACTGAGCGCTCGTCGGTAGAGTACTTTCATGAGGTGGTATCAGCCGGTGGCAACGCAAAGGCGGCCTGCAACTGGGTCACCTCTGAGCTCTTCGGAATGCTGAACAAAGCGGGCCTGTCGATCGAGCAGACTCCGATATCTGCTAAGGATTTAGGGGAGCTGATCCGTCTAATTGAAACGGATGTTATATCCGGAAAGATCGGCAAAACGGTCTTTGAGGAGATGTTTTCCACATCTCGCGACCCTAACACAATCATCCAGGAAAAGGGGCTAAGGCAACTCAGCAACGATGATGAGATTCTCGCGGTTATCAAAGCCGAATTTAACAGCAATCCGGAACAGCTTGCCGGCTACCTTGGAGGCAACGAGCGCCTCCATGGGTTTTTTGTTGGTCAGGTAATGAAGGCTACAGGTGGGCAGGCTAATCCCAAGAAGGTTAATGAACTTATTCGCAAGGAAGCTGCGCTACGTAAACAGTAATAACCATGGGGAACAACAACTATCGCACTCAGCAACTCAGGGACTCAGCCATAGCGCTTGACCCCGAAACCTGGGTGTTCTACCTCAGGGTGCCGCGTAGCCATGTGGTTTTATTGCAAACCTATTTTGAGCTCTACGATGGCGTTGGTACGGTGAGGACCGTTGCTGAGCCAGAGCCGACTCTGTGCGTAATGACAACAGCCGGACTCAAAGAGGACTGTATTGCGGTACTTGACGCGATACGCGAGGACGTTGAGTGGGAGATCGCTCCTCGCCCCCTTGATCCGCTCGATAAAGCAAATTTAACCGATGCCAGTACTGATAAGTCATAATACTAAAAACGGCATTTAAGGTGGACCAAAATGGTACAGCTGGTTAAAAGTACAAAGGACTGTGATATTTTCGGCGCAGAACTCTGGCACCGTCAGGGAGAGCGCCGGAAATTCAAAAGCCGTAGTGATTTTATCCGGATGCGCCATTTTGGGACGCGCAACTGCCGTTTTTAGGATAATATATTCAGGGGGCAAATAAACAGGAACGCTATGATAAAACTAATTCACCGCTACAATAAAATCATTACTTACGTTTTTCTATTTGTTGCCATCTGCTTTATGTTCAGCGGTGTGGGGCTAGACGTTTTGCACGGTGGTTCAAGTGCCGAACGCTACGCGATTAAGGTCAACGATAAAGAGATATCTCCTGTTGAATTCGAGCGTACCCGTGAGAACCTTACCGAACGATACCGGCGTATGTTTGGAGACAATTTTGATACCCTCGCAAAGCAGTTCAACCTCAACATCAATCAACAGGCGGTCGACTCTCTGGTTGACTCTAACCTTCTTACTCAAGAGGCGGCTGATTGGGGGCTAGCCGGCAGTGATGATGCTGTTAACCGTTACCTTTTAACCAAGGTTTTTGCAGGGCGAGAAATATCAAAGGATGCCATCCGTGCCATGCTTCAGAATCTCGGGATGAACTATCGGCAGTTTAGTACAGAGGTCAAGCAGGAGATCAGCCGAGAGGCCTTCGCGAATATAGTTCGTGACGCCGCCTTTGTAGGTGAGCGTGATATTGAGGCCCAGTACACCAGACAAGAGACCACTTTCTCTCTCCTCGCTGCAACTATCCCGGTAGAAGCATTTAGCAAGCAAATTACCGAGCCAAACGATGTCGCGATCCAGAAGCTCTACAACGAGACAGCAGCCACCTACGAGGTTCCAGCTCGGGTCTCATACGAGTACCTCTCGTTTGCAGCGGAGGACTACGCAAAGGAGGTTCAGGTTTCTCCTCAAGATATTGAACTATACTACACGGAAAACCTATCCAAGTTTAAAACACCGGAGCAGGCCCGCATCCGTTCGATCACTTTACTCTATCCTAAAGAGAGCGATCCGGCTCGCATGGCCGATGTGAAGACTAAAGCCAAGGCAGTTCACGATGAGGCTGCAAGTGGCAAGCCGTTTGCTGAATTAGTGCAGAAGTACTCTGACGATTTACCTACAAAACTAGCCGGTGGTGTTAAGGGCTGGGTTGAGCGCGGCAAGGGGGCAAAGGCCTTCGACAAAGCCGTATTTGCTACTCAAGCCGGCGCTGTTGCAGAACTAATCGAATCAAATACCGGTTACGAGATCGTCCTTGTGGAGGAGCGCAAGGAGCCAGGCCAGAAACCTTTTGCCCAAGTAAAGGATGAGATAGAGCGCGCAATTAGGTTACGGGAGGCTCCAGCCTATGCAGCCGCAAAGGCCCAGGAGATCGTTACCGATGCTCGCAAGACATCACGCGCACTCTCGATCGTAGCTACAGAGAAGGGCCTACCGGCCCCCAAAGCCGTTAGTGTTGATGCTCAAGACCGCAATCCAGACCCGCTTCTTAAGGGGCTGACGCAAAAAGCGTTACAGCTTCCCCCGAGCGATCGATTGATTGCAACAACCGTAGAACTCGGAAACTCAACGGCAGCGCTGCAAGTAAAAGAGTTCAAGGAACCCTCGATAAAACCCCTCGCTGAAGTACGTGACTCTGTTGTAGCCGCCTATCGCAAGACCGAGGG
>JBKCMS010000053.1:0-16521 GCA_046300175.1 Pseudomonadota bacterium
AGAAAAACTCTAGTGCGGTAAGCGCGCGTCTTTAAAATGGTGCTCGACTGTAAGAGACGGTCGCCTTAAACCTAAAAAGAGCAGTTGCGGGCCTGAAAATAGCGCATCTACACGAAATCACAGCGGCTTTTGAATTTTCGGTGCTCACCCTGACGGTGCTAGGGTTGCGCGCCGAAAATATCAAAATCCTTTGTGCTTTTAACCAGCTGCTCCATTCTGCCCCACCTTAACTGCTCTTTTTAGTTTGAATTGAACAACCCTGATTTTAATCTCCTATCACCCTGTGATGTTTACGCCGTCCATCTCTTTGGGTTGCGAGATACCGAAGTGGCTTAATATCGTTGGGGCCATGTCCCAGAGTCCCGGCTTGGGATGCTGCCACGGCTTGTTAGACAGGAGCATCCCCGGTACAACTGCCGGGTCCATGCAGTGGTCAGCAGACCAGAGGTTGGTGCGGTCTCCAACCAAATCGTGTGGTACTTTGCCGAGGACCGTTTCGTCTGAGCTGCGGTAGCTGCGTTGGTAACCAACTATGATATCGGGAGCGAGCTCAACAAAAGGTCCAGAGTAAAGCTTTCGCGAGTTATAAGCTTGGGTGATGATCGGCGCTCCATTTTTCGGATCGGTTACAGATGGAAGTTTGTGGGCTATTTCAGATGCGATACGCCCGGTTTCCTCAGGTTTAACAGAGCCAAATTTATCACGACCCTCAACGTTTATGTATAATCCATTGATCCCTAGGCCATATGCCTTGGTTCGTGACCAATCGACGTGTTGAAAGAATTCACCTTGTCCGAGCTTGGACTCATCTGTAAGAGCTAGGTAGCCTTGTTGATAGAGCCATGTGTTAAGGTTAAATTCCCTAGTAAATGGAGCAAATCCATGATCGCTTAGCGCATATAGAGTAGTAGTTGAGTCGATGCGTTCCATGGCTCGCCCAAGCGCTACATCCATCCGCTGATAGAATCCGCGTACAGCGTTCTTAACGGCGTCACTGGCATCAGGTCGATAGAGTGGATGCGTTGGGTCCATGGTGCGCAGCAGCATGTGACAGTTCTGGTCGATGCTAGAGAAGTAAAAGAAGAACACTCCTTCGTTAAATTGCGCTAGTTCGTGCTCGAACATGCGCATATTTTCATCAAGAACCAGATGGGCTTGTGCCAAATACTCATCATCGGTCAGAATTCCCTCACTTAGCGCCTTCTGATCCGCGGGAAACCCCTGGGTATAAAATCGACCCACAGCTTGTGATAGTTCGCGAGAGTAGCTTGCTGGACTGCAGATCGGTAGTGACGGCTCTAGAGGGTCTACATTTATAGGCGATATATATATTTTAAGTCTCGGATGGACCTCTTTGATGTATATCCGCACCATACCACCTACCGAGGCAAACATCGGCATCAGTGGAAATGATAAGGGAATCCACTCGGACCACTCTCCCTGTTTGAGAAGCAGCTCATGGCTTTGAATTGAAAGCTTGACTATCTGCTCATAGGGGTCTCTGCGGATAGTGATATCAATTGTTGAGGCCGCACGGTCGGCGCGTAGTGAGTTTTTGGGGCCTTCAAGGGTTGCTTTGAAGACGTGATTCATAGCGGCAACTTTAACTACTTTAGTGCCGGTAAGCGCCGCAGAATTTTCAACCACGGAGTCTGTGATGTAGGTGCACGTTCCGTATGAGCCCAGTAGATCCGGAGTTCCCATGCCGCTTAGAGCGCGAACCTCGCTCGGTGCAACGGGAAAATTAGCCGGAATCTGCACAATTGTGCTGGGAATATCGCGCTCAGCAAGGATGTTCCAAAATGCAGGGCCTTTACGCATAAGCTCCACTCGCCCTGAGCTGAGAGGGATCGTCCAGGGGCCCACTTTAACCTCGCTGGTTGAATCAAAAGAGCGCGAAGTCGACATATATGGGGTAAAAGAGCTCGGGTCGCGGTGAATAAAGTCGTATATTCCGTGCCCACCGGGATTGCACCCAGTGATAAAGCTCGACCATGCAACCGGGCTGTGGGGCGGCATGGTAGTTTGCAGATCTCCGAACTGACCGCTACCGATCAGTTTCTTAAAGTTTGGCATGACCCCTTCTGCAACGAAGCGACGAATTAGGCCTGGGTCCATGCCATCCATGCCAAGCACGAGTACCTTCTGGGATATCTTGGTATTGCGGAGATAGGGAAATTTCTGCGGTTTATGAGCAGCAGGCTGCCGCATAGCGGAGAGGGCTGATGCAGCAGCAAGTCCAGCAACAACTTGGGAGCCCTTGACGATAAATCGTCGTCGACTAAGCGAGGTTGTCTTTCGTGTAGCGCGGCTCTGCTTGCTCATATAATCCGGGTCGCAATCGTGTTGTTATTTAATACGCCCCTCGACATGAAAGACCTCAAAGACCTTCTCGTGGATGATCGGGCCATGACCAAAGTATCCATCTTCACCAAAGCACTCGCCGTGGTCCGCCGTCACGATGATATGGGTATTGCGCGGGACTTTTTCGTACAGTTTTTCAAATAGCTTGTCTAGATACTCAATATTTGTTCGCTGCTTCTCTTTAAGAGCCAGCATCTGGTCCATGTTGAAAAAATCATCGCCAGTTGCTGCCTGGGTCTTTTTGCCGGCATCCGACTCATTAGCCACTAGATCGTCCATGTGTTTGAACACCCCGTGCACCCCTGATATACGTGGCAGATGTTCGCCGCTCTCACCGGGAAGGGTGTAGGGGTAGTGGGTTTCACCGACATTAAGCAGATAAAATGATGGTTTATCGGGCTCAAAGATCAGTTGGTCGATCATAGCGTTGAAATCGTTGTGCGACTTCATCAACTGGTAGCGATCGAAGTGGTTGTTAATCGCGGTGGTTTGATTAAGCACCGGCATCGATACCAGGCCGTTTGTAGAGTAGCCGTTCCCTTTGAGGAACCCTGGCAGTGATAGTTTGGGTACGAAACCTTTAAAAGAGATGTCAGGGATATTCAGCCTATCGCTCCAGTGAACGAAGTCTTTTTTGTAAACTTCAGAGGCAAAAACCCCCTTAGGTGATGTGTGCGGCGAAACCCCCATCATGTAGACGTGATGCGATGGTACCGTCCATGTAGCGTATGAGTAGCAGCGCTTTGCCTCACCCAGGCGCGAGATATAGGGTGTCTTAGCCGCTACAAAAGTATCAAAGCGGCAGCTGTCAAATACTATAAAGAGAAGGTTGTTTTTCATAGGGACCCTAAAGCTTCTTGTAGGCAATAGTCGGGGTTTATCGCGATACCTCGGCGTATTTACGCAGGGGGGCTAGACCTCGATGCCGACTAGCTTGCTTGCAACTAGACCAGAAATTATCGAGACCAGCAGAAACAATAGCAGCCAATTAATGGTAATTCCAGCGACTGAAATCTGCTGCTCTGGGTATGCTATGGTGATAGCGCTTACTTGAGAGCGTAGGTTTGTTGGAACGGACCCTCCGGGGTAGAGTAGCTGTAGCCAAGGTGAGTTGTGCTTAGCAGTGGGAAGTATAGAGGGTTGAGATAAAGTAAAGAGCTGCTGATCGGCTTGGGCGCCGTTGACCGTCAAGGTGAGTACTGGGTCGGGTGATATTGATGATGGGTTTAACTGCTCGCCTAAGTGCGGTTTTTTGAGAGTGTCAACGCGCCATGAGACACTCTGAGCATCGAGATCACGGAGTGGTGGGGTGATCTGTAATCCCTTTTCTGCTGAGGTAAGCTCAGTTGAGAATAGCGCATCCTCGCTATTCAGCTCTACCGTTACAATAGCGTGCTCTCCTGTGTTTAGAGCGCGGGCTCCGTAGCGCAGGTTAAGCTGCGCTAATATAACCAAGCTTGGAATAAGAAGAACAAGGATCGGGGGTATAGCGAGAGCAAAATAGCGGACCCCACCCAGCAGCATCCCCGCTTGGGCCTTAAGGCTCGTTGGCAGATCGTGACGAAACAGGACCGACTCATATATGCCTGCCGTGATTCTCTTCTTTACTCGCTTGAGGGCGGCCTGATTGGAGATTAGGCCGTAAATGTAAACAAGTACTATGCCAGCAACGATAGAGACCGCCAATAACCCCCAGATAGCAGCCGCACCTTGAAAAGGGGTGAGCGCAAGCGAAAAGAGATAGGTAACGATACGATTAAACGACTCCACGCACCGAATCCCTTACTCTAGGTAGCCAAGCCCCGCCAGTTGGTTCTTAATAGCCTCAACCTCTTCAGGTGAAGCTTCACGCTTTGCAGTGCTTGAGATAACTCGTTCGGCAGCTTCTAGCAGCGCCCGCTCGGCGAATTCATCGGGTGAGGCACAGCCGGCGATCTCTGCCGCTACTGCTATTTTTTCAAGGACGATATCGGAGATGGTGAGCTTTGTTTTTTTTCTGAACATGTTTAGACCTATCAAACCTCGAAAACGGCCACGGACTTCAGATTATCCTCTTTGGCTGCTATGGGCAAAT
This sequence comes from Pseudomonadota bacterium, assembly GCA_046300175.1. Classification (GTDB taxonomy): domain Bacteria; phylum Bdellovibrionota_C; class UBA2361; order UBA2361; family OMII01; genus OMII01. The sequence continues at coordinate 4,439 of JBKCMS010000053.1, forward strand.
CCCAACCCGATGGTATCTGCAAGGTTAGCGTCAAGGGCTTTTACCATACACCACCATAGGTAGTTGTACTGAATTCTCTTACCCCCTGGTCTTCTGCGTTCTGTGCTGCCGTATGAACAAGCGTTTTTAGAGTATGTTCAAAATAAGACCGGTAGGGGGGCCTAAAAAATAGCGCAGCAGCTTAAAATCCTTCGAACTTTTGCTTAGTTGCGCCATTTTTGTCCTCTGTAACTGATCTTTTAGGATAAGAGTCCGCCATAAAGCAGGTGGGGCGATTCAGCTGCCTTTGCGTGGATTTTGCTCCTTGCCGCATTAGGTAATTTGGAACTAGTCAGCAAATGCAGCGACAGTAGAGTCAGCCCCTATTAAGGGGGGCGGCTTTGCGGAGCAAAGCGGGGTGGAAACGTCACCCACTCACCAGCAGTAGTTAACCCGGAAAGTTCATGAAGCCTGCTACTACGATCGCCGATAACGGTGCTTTTTCGGTTCAAAAATCGATTTTTGGATTCGCCCGACGGGCCCGAAAAATCACCATTCTCGGCGCTCTCGCGACGCAGTTTTATGAAATATCCGGGCTAATCCCCGACCAGGGGCTGGCAAGAAGAAATGATCGGCGAAATAGCGATATTGAAAGATTGAGCATGAGCAACAAACTGTAAACCCGGTGAGTAGTTTCGGTAATTTTATTTGAGGTAGAAACGTATGGACCCGCAAGCAGCACATTCTAAGGGGCCAGGGGATGAGGCGCCCCGGCCACCTAAGGGCCCCGTTCCAGAGGGTTCTGTCGGAGAAGAGGGGGGTGATAAGCTATTCGTGCCTGAGCGCCCCGGCGAGCCAATCAGGGTAAAATCAAGAAATATCACAGCGATTATTCGCACCGAGTCTGACCCTCAGCCTCACGTAGTTGAAGTCGCGTTTGAGGTTCGTACATTGCAGGGAGAGCCGGTTGTTACCTATCAGACTGATGGACGTATACATCCAAATGCTAGTCGAATTTTACTCGATATTCTAAAGACCCGTAAGAGCAACTACGAGTCACTGCGCTTAGTAAAGGATATTTACGAAGTAGTATCGAACGGTAATTTCGTCTCCTGGAGAGCGACTTCTGCCAAGCCTCAGATGGCAACTGAGACCAAAGATGTTCTCGCTGAGTTTCGGCCGGCTATTCCCCGCCTAGAGAAGTTATTGTCAGATCCAGCGAGTATAGATAATAACCTGACGGCGACATGGTTGGCAGATCGGCAGGTAATCCGGCTGACCGCGAGTATCCAAGCAGAACTTGGTTATGCAACTGTTACTGTCGACACGCAGAGCTACGGAGATGAGGAGTCGCAGCGCACGCTATTTAAGCTTCTGGCAGAACCCGATAAAACCTTGCGTGCCTCTCAGGTGCGACGCATTTTGAAAAAGAGTGTGCAGGCGGTCGCGGTCGGTGTGCATGAGGGCGGTGTCGATAGTGTGAGTGAGCGCTTCAGTGATGATCAAAGGGTCATTTTACTGCAGGCGCACGGGTCTCGTGAAGAGATCGATACCATGGATCAATCCATTAAAAATGGCTCTACCAAAGCGCTAGTGGCCGAATCTAAGATATTGCCTTCCGGGGCGAGGGCATCACTACTAATAGCCAAACGAGCGGGATGTTTGACGATTATGCCTTTAGCTGGCAGGCCAGATGTTCAGTACCGGCTGATATTTGAGTCGCGGCGACTCGATCAAGAGCTCTCATCATCTCAGGTGCAATACCTTCGCAATATGTACAGGTTAATGACATCAGAGGATGATAAAGAACAAAGTCAGGGAATCAAGTTGTGTGCGGAAGCTCGCACCAAAGTCGAGAGGTGGCCTGCAATCGAGCCCAAGGAGGGCGAGCTATTTGTGGGGAGCTTGAATGATCCGCTCTCAATGTTTGTGCAGTCTCGTGGCTACAACCTCGAAACGCTGCTAGGCAAAAAGCGAGCGGAACGGGTTGGCAAGCTCTCAGAGCTATTTATACAGGTACAAGATGAACCTTCCGAATGGCTCCTCCGCAGCGCGTTACAGGCAAGCGTGAACATTAGGGTGGAGGCCGGCAATCGTAACAGGTACGGTTTACAGCACGATCCAAGGCCGCAAGATATCAGGTACCTGAGTATATTTATCATGAATGATGATAGCCTAGATGTAGCTGTAATAAACGGGTTGAGCACCTCACTTAGGTGCAGATTGCGCACAGGTAAGGAATTTGGTGTTGATGCGGCTGAAGCGGTCGCCACACTGATAGAGGATTTGGCAGATCAGCCTCATAGCTCGTGGCGCTTGTTGCTATCAAAGCTGTTAGTTCCGGAGGAAGAAATAGCCAAGGGATACCCATTTGGTCTCACCGATGAATGGAAAAACGACTTTCCGCCGCTTGCCGATCACGTTGGGTTGCAGATGTATGAGGAGGCAGCCTTGGCGCATCGCTGGCTTGCTGCGGGAGTACGACCGCCGGACCCATGCGGTGTTCTTAAGTACGTTGAGCCGGGGTGCGTTGAGCTTGATTACCAACCAGGCATTGATTTACCTGGAATGAGACTGGTTTTTTCTCAGGGAACCCTTAAGGAATTCCACGTTACGCGTCTACCGCCGCTCGCTGAGGCACGCCCTGGCGATGCAAAACTGCGCGCTATATTTGAGTCCAAGACGCTCTCTATCGGTAGTGAGGCTTACAATAAATGTCTCGACGATCTTTCTGTGGTTTTAGCTAAGGCCTCAGTTGCAGGGATACATTTTAGTACTCGCTTGGTACCGCAAGATATTGCTCAGCAGATTATCGACACCGTGCAGAAATATATGCCTCGGACGTGGTAGAGGCTACAGTGATTTGCGACAAAAACCGGCAACCTTCGTTAGGTAAAAGCTTCTGCTTAAAGATCCAAGGTGCAGATGATACACCTATAGTGATGTCCAGCAAAAGCCTTGCCAGTTTTACTGGCACGGACTTTTGCAAATCACTATAGTAGCAGGCTTCATGAAATTTCCGGGCTAGCCCTAGACAATCACATCCCCCTCCATATACCCAGGTGCTTTAACGCCGAAGAGCGCAAGTACCGTCGGAGCGAGGTCGGTAATGTGCGGAGAGGTTTTTGTCAGCTTTGTATTGGTGAATAAAACACCCGGAACAAGCTCTGGATCGACGTGATGATCTCCACTCCAGGCTTTTGTATTGTCAGAGAACACTTGTGACTCTACAGTGCCCGTGATTGAGTCCCAGCTCACTCGGTAGCCGGGGTGATAGCCCACTATTAGGTCGGGTGCCTCATCTTTGTAGATTCCTTTGTAAGAGCTGGCAGCATCATGCACTCGGCGTATCGCCGGAGAGCCGTCGTCTGGATCGCATAACTGCTCTAGCTTTCGAGAGATCTCGACCTTAAGCTTCTCAACATCCTTGGGCTCTACCACGCCGTGGGCTTCACGCCCCTTGCGATTAATATAGATTCCAGAGAGGCCGACAGCGTATGCCTTTGTTCGGCTCCAATCGACATCACGAAAATAATCGGCTCCGAAGGTCTTGCCATCTTTAAGCGCTAGATACCCCTGATTTAGTAGCCAGGTGTTTAAGTTGATACAGCGCCTAAACGATGCAAATCCATGATCGCTCAAAACAAAGAGACGGTCGTTCGGGTTTAGCTGCTCTTGTACTCGTCCGATCAACTCATCCATCTTGATGTACATATCACGAATTGTATGGCCAAAGGTGCCAGTATCTTCAAGCGGTGCAGGATGATGTTCATCAATGTAGCGCCAAAACATATGCTGAATACGATCGCTTGCATCAAAAACGCATGCACATAGTCCTTCGCGGGTCTTTGATAGCGCCTCAAAAAACATCCGTTCGCGCTCGTTGTGCGTAAGGTAGGTCTGCTCAAGAAAACGCGCATCATCGAGTGCTAGTTCGTTGCGCCCCCAGGTGTCTTCCATCAATCCAAGAGTGCCGTAAAGTCCGTGCTTTTTGGCTAGCCATCCTGAAAAAATAGTAGGCTCGGAGATCGGTAAGGCAGGTTTCTCTGGGTGAACGTTAACCGGGGAGACATAGAGTGAAAAAGAGTCCTCTGAGTATCGCAGGCAAAAGCGTGCGATACCATGAATTTTTGAGCGACCCTTGGTAAACATCAGCTCCACCCAGGGGGATAGTGAGTTGGCTGCGAGGGTGATGCTTTGAGAATCAATCATCAAAAGCGCTTGTTTGCTGTCAGTGTCAATTCTGAGAGAAAAGGGAAGGGTGATAAATCCTGAACCATCTGGGTTGGGCGGACCACTTATTTCGCCGCAGAGATCGTTGCCTCGTTTTTCAAATATCCTAACGTCTCCTCCGGTTGCCGTTGTGGCCTCAGCTAGTTTTTGCACAAAGTACGTGAAGCTCCCCTGTGTTCCTTTAAGGTCAGGAGTGCACATTGCAGAGAGGATGTTTCCATTAAACTTCTCGGGCGGGTAAGAGATCGGCACTCTAATGATATTTGAAAATACCCCATGAGCGCCAAGAATCTTCCAGAAAGGTTGACTCTTACGGGTGATAACGACTGAGGCTTGACGTTTCTCAATCCGGAGACCAAGCAGTCTGCGTGCCTTGTCGGAGACGCGAGTCTCGGTAGAAGCTAGCTGCGGCAGGCAGTAGCGCTTATCTCTTGTGAGAAAATCAAATATATTGTGCGCCCCTGGGTTTACGCCGGTTTGAAAACTCGACCAGGCCACCGGCGACAAAGCTGGTAGAGTGGTTCCTAGGCGCGCAAAGTCGCCCTGCTCTTTTAGTTTCGAGAGGTTGGGTAACAGTCCCTGATTCATGTAGCTCTCAGCGAGTGTTGGCTCAAGACCGTCGAGCCCAACAATTACAACCCGGCGTGTGCGTGCACTTTTCGGAATGCCCTGTTTGCGGAGCTTGCGCAAAAGCCACTGAAGCGGCCAGAAGAGCAGGGTAGCAAGCGCCATGGCGATCGTTACTACAAAGACAAGTGTCGATCCCAAAAAGGCAAAGCCTGCACCGGGGCCTATGTAGGCAAATGCGCAATCGGGTGTGGCTGCGGGTGCAAGTGCAGCTAGCAGTAGCAATATACGTAGTGGCCGTATTCGCTGAGCGTTGTGGCCGTTGGTCAAAGCTTCGATGGTGGAATATGTAGTGTGGGTGATGAGCATATGGGCTTAACGTGTTTGAGCTAAGGGTATTTGATTGATCAAGAGACCGACAGTATTTTTACCCGCTAGCGGCTATTTTTTTGGTTAGAATTGCCTATTAATGGATAACAAAACGGGTAGCTCAGAGCAATGCTTACCAGGCGACACCCTGTACAATTGCAATATAGATTAACTCAATCCATCCAAAAGAACGGTCGAGGTGAACTCGCCAGGCGGATGACACGCTGTAGGAGGGTAAAAAAATATTGGCTACACAAGCAGCTGCCAGTAGTAGCTGATGGTGCCGAAGGTGGCAAATAGAAACAAGTATAGCCGGAAGTGCTAGCCCCCAGATGCGCGTTGAGTCATGCGCAAGTATTAGGCACCCTGCAGCTAGAGCAAGAGGCAGTGCTATTGACCAGATATCGCGTGAGCCCGATAGTACGGAGCGATATATCGCGTACGGAATGAGTAGGGAAAAGATCTTCATAGCGCTAAAAAAACCTAGTACAAAAGGCTGGCTGCTAATCTGCCCACCAGGATCAGCAAGAAAACCTTGGATAATAGGAATAGCTCCGAGTCCCCCGTCTGGGGGAAAATTAAAGTAAGATTTACTGAGCCAGATAACTCCCAGCGGGACTAAAAGATGAATCAAACGCCAATGCCAGGGGCGAGAAATAACAAAGACAGTGCATAAAAGTAAGGTAATGTAGAGCTCGTGCGCCAGTAGTCCGGCAATACTAAACAGGATGCCTGATGGCGGTAGAAGTAGTGTGAGTATAAACATCAGATAGCAGAACTGATCGGGCCAACCGAGAGCAAACACTCCGAACTCAGTAATGGGAAGTGTGGCAATCAGAATAGTGCCGACAAAGGTTAACGATATTTGGCCAGTAGCACGGCGCAGGTAGAGCGCAGTTGCACCCAGGAAGGCAAATGTAACCAGGAGAGAAAAATAAGCGTAGCGCTGGCTCCCAAGCCCTACAGACCAGGCGATTAGCGGCACAAAGCTTCGCGAGCGAAGCGCCGATAGGGTGTAGGGCGCCTCGCTTAGACGACGATATTCAGAGGTGTAAAAGAACGAGTTGCCTCCGTCTAGTTCGATCCTGCAGAGCACCAATAGCAGCGCAAAGAGGGCAACTGCCAAGACTATTAACCCTTCCACAAGCAGCGCCGGGGCAGCTGCAGTCATCCTATAGCGACCGGGGGCGTTTATTGTATCTGAAGGTCGATCCACGCTACCTCATCTGAACGGATACCATCGCCCGCGTCGTTAATGACCAGTTCGATCTTGTTCCCTGGAGCTACCGAAACACGAAATGACTCAACTATTCCCGCAACGAGCTTTTGAGAGCCCCACTGCTTAACCCCATCAATTAGGATCGACGCAACCGCTGATCCGCCAAGGTACACGACGTGGTCACTCAGTCCAACACGTCCCGAGAGGTGTCCAGTTCCAAGAGCAGCAGGAACTGGCTCAAACTGAATGCGGGCGTTCGCATGGGTGGTAATGCCAGATGTATACAGTTTGCCACCAAGTCGCATTGAGTCGCCAGAGATTGAGCGATTGCAGCCCAGATTCCCGTAGTCCTGGTGCGATTCGACGATGCGTAGTGGAAATGCGATCAGACACGAGGTTTTTGACCAGTTATGCCCAGCTCTTATATCGTACAGCAAGTGTAACCTCGAAAGAATAATCGATAGACACACAACTGCAACACACAGCCAGGTTTTGAGCCCATCTGCACTGCGGGTTTTTCGGTGGATGTCCACTGTTGCCAAAGCCTTTGTTCTCTCTATTGTAGGTATCCCAGTGATTTTAGCTGTTCAAGTGTCTCATCTTTGATCGTCTCACCTTTAGTTATAGGCGCAACGAAGGTTTTGAGCGCAGTTACATGAATCTGATCGAATGTGCCTCTAAGTCGCGCTTCAACTCCTTTATTTGATAGTGGGGTCATGCAGGCGTACTCTTTGCGAGATTCAAAGAGCCCGAGGATTCGTGGCGCCACCCACGCTTCTAGTGATATCTGCGGATCAGGGTTCTTTTCATCAAATGCGACGTCCATAATCAGCCGATTTCCAGGGTTATCGGTGACCGACTTCATATCGTACTTTTTGCGAATCTCAGACATGATTCCACGACGAGATTTAATCGCCGCTTCATCCATAAGCGATACACCCGGAAGATTTTCCGGCTTTGCAAGGCCCAACCGCGCTAGGATTGTTGGGAGTATATCAACTGTACTCACCGTCTCATCGATCACTTTACCCTGATCGGTCTGGCGCCCTGTCTTTATAAATAGAGGTATGTGCACCTCTTCGTTGAACAGCTTGTAACCGTGACGCTCGTCGCCGTGCTCCATGAACTGCTCGCCGTGGTCGGAGACGATAACTATGACCAGGTCATCGTAGAGCTTCTTCACCTTCAGATACTCAAAAAATTTCCCAAGTTCAGAATCAAGAAATGCGATCTCTCCATCGTAGAGATTTATCTTGTCCTGCATCTCTTGAGAATAGGTGAAGGGTGATTGTTTGAGCGGCCCTGTGAACTTAGTGGCATATTCACCGGGGGGTGTGTAGGGATCGTGAGGATCCAGGAAATGGAGGTATAAAAAGAACGGATCTTTAAGTTTGTTTTTCTCCCAGGCCTCTATAATTTCACGACCTGACTCGGTTATCTTGTTAGCTGATTCACGCTCAATAAAGAAGAATTGATCGAATCCTTGGGTATAACCGAATTGTTTAGTGACCCATGGGTTAGGGCTTACGCCAGCAGTTGCATAGCCCGCCGATTTAAGCTTTTCGGCTAGGGTCTCAAGCTGATCGCTTAGGCGTGTTAGTCCCTGTTTGGCAAGCTCCCTGTCGTTGGGCGGCATCATGCGGTGCGATGACGGATAGAGGCCGGTGAACATTGAGGCAACAGACGCTGGGGTCCAGGGCGCCGCAGTAAGAGCAAATGAAGCTTTTAGATTCTCTTTGGCGAATGCGTCAAGTACTGGTGATGTTTGTCGCTCATACCCGTATGTGCTCAAATGATCAGCTCGCAGAGTATCGAGCATGAGAAAAATGATATTCGGACGACTAGAGCGCCCCTCTGTAGTTTTGCAAGAGAGGAGCAAGACGCACAGGAGTGAGTAAATAGCTAACGATACAACGCGGTGGTTATTCATGGTTTAGTAAGAGTACTGAAAAGCTGGCTACTAGGGCAAGGGGCGACGCTAGTTAGTTTTTTTCTGTGGCGGTCCCACGAACACCCTAGCTTAATGCTCCCGAGATTAAGCTGCTACTGCTACGCGCCGCGCTTTACGAGATTCCGGTAGCGTGTGACCAAAGGCCTATATGCCGTGAGCGCCGGCCGCAAGTACTGCTTATTGCGTCTTATATAGCGTTCTCCAAAAGTCCGTAGCGAAATCCCGGGTTTTGGAGAACGCTATCGATTCGCGGATGCGAATCAAAACAACAACCTATAGTGATGTCCAGCAAAAGCCTTGCCAGTTTTACTGGCACGGACTTTTGCACGTCACTATAGCGTTCTGCAAAAGTCCGTAGCGAAATCCCGAGTTTTGGAGAACGCTATCGATTCGCGGATGCGAATCAAAACAACAACCTATAGTGATGTCCAGCAAAAGCCTTGCCAGTTTTACTGGCACCGACTTTTGCACGTCACTATAGCGTTCTGCAAAAGTCCGTAGCGAAATCCCGGGTTTTGGAGAACGCTATCGATTCGCGGATGCGAATCAAAACAACAACCTATAGTGATGTCCAGCAAAAGCCTTGCCAGTTTTACATCAATATAGACTAAAAGTGTGCTCTACATGCCATGCAAGAGATGATTCCGAGCCTCTTTAAGGCTGCGCTCTTTGTCAGCGCCGAAATATCAAGTGTGGGACGGTCGGCGCCGAGACTTAACTTTGCGGAAGGAACCCAGCGGGTTGTGGAGGATTGGTATGAAGGTAGCTATTGGAATTGCGCTTGCGCTAATGGCGTCGGCATCAACTGGGTATACTCAAACACAGGATTTAATAAACTTCATAGGGGGGATCGTTGATGATGTTTTAGAGAGCGATCCACCTCAGGCTTCAAAAAGGGGAAGTTATCCGGCGCGGCGCCCAGGGCCTGAAGCTGGCAGCTACGCACGTCGAGTAGGGGCTTCTGGGGGAGAAAAGTCGGCTGCTCGCGGTGCTTGGGCCGTGGTCTCTCTAAACGGTGCCACTATCGCTGCCGAGCCCAATGGTGTCAGTGTGTCTCACAACACAGCCGGTCACCTTTATCTTAGCATTGCAACCAAGAGCCCTATTTCGGTTGGAGCTCCTAATGTGGCTGTCAGCTTCTCATTTAACGGGGAAAATATAGGCTCCTTTCAAGCAAAGAACCAGGGTAGCAGTATCATCATCGACGATCCTAATGCGCTTGTTACCCTCCTAAGTAGCTTCAAGGTTAAGCGTAATTACGAGATAGGAGTGGTAGATATCAAGATAGCGGGTACTCTAACCGGAGCTGGAAAAGCGATTGAAGAGGTGGAGAGAGCCGCACGCTCTGCGCAGGTCGCCGGTAGCTCAGTAGAGGCCAGCGCAGCGTTACCCAACAGTGTTGGAAGCGACGCAGTGCAGAGATCCTTTGCGGCTAATGGAGCTGCGCCAGGTGGTGCAGCGGGAGCTCACGCTGGTAGTGGAGCGGCAAATAGTGCGACCGCCAATAACGGCGTAGGCAGCGTTGCAGCTCTATCAGATGGTGATAAGGAAGCACTTGAAAAAACAGCCGATGGAGTTGCCAATCTTACGGCGCAGATCGAGATGCTCCGGAAGGTGTTAGAGAACCAGCAGGGAGCGCTCCAAAAAGCGAACATCGATCAGAAGCTTACGATTGAAGCGACAATAAAGATTGTTAATGCGAGAATTGAAGAGAAGAAAAACGACCTCAAGCAAGCAGATGTAAAGCTGCAGGGCTATCTAACCTCAATTACCCCCAACAATCGAAATCAGTATCTGTCGGCTCGTAAAGCCTCTGAGATGTATCCTAAGGTGCCTTTCTATATTCCCGGCACGACAGAGACGGGGGAGTTTTGGGTAGAGCCGTTCGTTACAGATAAAGGTGAACAGCGATTTAAATTTCATTTCATCGATCGTGAAGCTCTTAACGACGTCAAACGCGACACAATAGAGATGGATCGAGGCCAGCTCTTCGAGGTTCAGCAGGGTCTCTTTAAGTTATTTGAATGGTCTAAGAAGGCGCAGGAAGAGAAGATAAGACGTGTCTTTTCTAAACGAGCGATCTGTTTCCCGTTAAATGAGTGTCCTGCTGATGGAGAAAAGGGTGAGCTAGGGCGTTCCTCTACTGAGGTGCGCTTTCAGATATATGAAGACGGCGCAACAGCAGGGCGCATTCAGCGCAATAAGGGGCGATTTGAAGAGGGATACAACATATCAATCGACAGCGCTATGTTGCTTCAGGCGTATGCAGCTTTTGTGCTCAAGGAATCAGACTTTGATTTCAAGGCTGGCAGTCAGTCAATCAAGGACCTAGATGAGATGTTTCAGTAGCATCCGAGCAGTAGCTAATTCGCCTTCGGCGCGGCGGGAGACCGCTTTAGCGACTGATATGTCTTATGTGCACTTCTACTTCCAGAGCTCGCCGGTGGTGCTAGTAGCGCTAATTGCTCTAGTGTTAATAGGATGCAGTTCAAGCTCCCGTAGCGCTATCAGTGGTGGAAGCCAATCAGCTAAAGAAGCCCAGGTTAAAGGGCTGGGCTTAGGTAAGTTGGTGGTTGGAGAAGTAACGGGGCGCGGAGCAACTTATATCGACGATCGGCAGCAGCAGAGCAGCCTAGCTAAAATTAAGGAGGCAAATCACTTAAATCCCGGTCGGGCAGGGCTAGATCAAGCGCAGCTGCTGCACCCTGCGGTAATGCTGCGGGGAGCTAAGTCGAGAGTGGCCGAAGCTATAACCGGTAACGGAAGTGGCGAGGGATCAAATAACGAAGTGACAGCGGCGGAATCGGGATCGCCGGAATCAAGATTACCACGGCCAACCGGATTGGAGCAGCAATCACCATCCAGGCAGCGTCAGGGTATACCAAATCAGAGAGAAACGTCAGTAGGTGCGGGCGCACAGAAGGAGACGATAGCGTTAGGCAAAGTTGAACACTCGGACCGCAGCACGGGTAGAGGTGATTACTCAAAATTAGACGATACAGAGAATAGCAGAGATTGGAGTATGGAACGGTCTGCTGCGTATGAGCGGCCATTGCGCAGCCCGGCAGTGCCGTTTTATCTACCGGGAACACAGGAAGCCGGTGTGATGAAGTTAAATACAGCTTTATCCGACCGCGGAGAAAAGCGCTACTCACTTGAGTTTGTCGATGGTGTTGGTAGTAATAACGATCCGCGTGATCGCATCACGCTTACTAGAGGAGATATAGCTGAGCTTCAACGAGGTCTGTCAAAGCTGCACCAGTGGTCAGCAAGGGCCCAAGCTGAAAAAGTTAGAAAGGTGTATTCAAAGAAAGCAGCATGCTTCACGGTAGCTAGCTGCTCCGTTCCCGCGCAGGGTGTATCCGCTAAGCTCAATTTTCAGATTTATGAGAACGGAGCCACGGGAGGACAGATCGTGGTATGCAAGGGACGCTACGAGCAGCCGTATAATTTCTCGATCGATAGCCTGGCAGTGCTACGGCGTTACCTAAACTCTAGCGCCCGGTAGAAGAGCATAATCTGTACGTTTCTGTATCTTTGAGCATGTATTAGCAACGCAACGATCATAGTTAATTGCAATTAGTATCCCCTTTTATATAGCTTAGCGGAGAGAGCGCCTTATTCATCGGGAATAATGAAGCAAAAAGGCACGCTCTGATAGTTGTTAAGGGGAGTTTACCGTGGGGTTAGAAAGAAGCGAAGGCAGAGGTGGCGCTGAGGGAGGCAGAGAGGGCGCCAGGTCATTCTTATCAGGAAGCGAAGGGG
>JBKCMS010000054.1:0-33438 GCA_046300175.1 Pseudomonadota bacterium
GGCTGTGCGGCTCTCGATTTTCTGGTGACTCTACCTGAGAGGTCACACCCGTTCCCATCCCGAACACGGTAGTTAAGCTCTCAAAGGCCGATGATACTGGGATCTCCCGGGAAAGTAGGTCGTTGCCAGATTTATGCCCCGCAAAGTGAAAGCTTTGCGGGGCTTTTTTTTTGCCTAATTTCTTGTGCCATTACCGGCCGACTATAGTGATGTGCAAAAGTCCGTGCCAGTAAAACTGGCAAGGCTTTTGCTGGACATCACTATAGTTTGTTGTTTTGATTCGCATCCGCGAATCGATAGCGTTCTCCAAAACTCGGGATTTCGCTACGGACTTTTGGAGAACGCTATAGTGACGTGCAAAAGTCCGTGCCAGTAAAACTGGCAAGGCTTTTGCTGGACATCACTATAGGTTTTTGTTTTGATTCGCATCCGCGAATCGATAGCGTTCTCCAAAACTCGGGATTTCGCTACGGACTTTTGGAGAACGCTATAGAAAATATCCTCCGCTCCGGTTTCCAATATGCGGACTGCGACTTGGTCAAACTTGGCACCGCCAGTTCTAGCTGTTCCCTAGCTGGATTATTTCGTATCCTTAAACGTGGGAACAACAGTTAATGAGGATGCAAATATCGCAGCTGCTGTTTTTAGGTGAAATGATATGACTACTACCCAACAACTTTCCCATAATCCACTATTCCCAAACGGCCGATGGCTTGTGTGCCGACCACTTGATTACGATGTCCGCTATCGGATTAATCCGTGGATGGACCTGGCGCGTATACCCCAGAAGGCGCTTGCTCAATCACAGTGGACAGCATTACACCATACACTTATTAGACTGGGAGCTTGGCTTGAGTACGTACACCACGAGGATGGCCTGCCGGACATGGTGTTTACCGCCAACGCAGGGCTTATTCGTGGAGGTGATGTGGTTCTCTCGCGCTTTCGCCATAAGGAGCGACAGGGAGAAGAGGCGTTTTTCCGTCGCTGGTTCGAAGATCGAAATTTCCGCGTTCTAACAGTTGCTTCAGGTGCATTTGAAGGAGAGGGGGATGCTCTGTTCGCAGGTGATAGATTGTTCAGTGGTTATGGCTTCCGCTCCGATCGACAGGCCCAAGATGAGGTTGCTACTCTTCTATCTGTGAAGGAGTTAGTAGCAGTTGAACTTGTAGACCCTCGATTCTACCACATCGACACCTGTTTTTGCCCCATCACCAAGGACTTAGCTATGTTTTTCCCTGGGGCCTTCACGGCTGAAGGGATACGGCTGCTTGAACGCTCAATCGAATTGATCCCAGTTCCAAGCCATGATGCAGAGAAATTTGTTTGTAACGCAGTGGTACTGGGAAATGATGTGGTGTTAGCAGCAGGATGCGAATCTACATACACTCTTCTTGCGTCGCGTGGCTTTCGAACTCACCCTGTCGAACTAAGTGAGTTTATCAAGGCCGGCGGAGCCGCAAAATGTCTATCGCTACGGATTGAGTAGAACCTGTCTCAAAAATATCTTCTGCTGCGGTTGACGAGATGCGGGCTGCGACTTCGTCAAACTTCGCGAAAACATCCTTGAGTGTATCTCAGTGGATACACCTCCGGTTTTTCCCCTCGTTTTCCTCGTCTCGCCTCGCATCTCTTCAAACTCGCGACGAAGCTATTTTTGAGACCGGTTCTGGATAGATTTAGTATGAATCGTTAGTTCCGGCTCTAACTAACGTCGGGTGTTTGATCGGGATTGGGATTTGGGCCCGCACCATGCTGATTTACAAGTTCCCCTATTTTTCGCAGCGCGTCCTTCTCGATCTGCCTAATTCGCTCCTTACTTACACTAAATACTTCACCAACCTCTTGCAGTGTTTGAGGTTTTTCACCAGATAGTCCGTATCTCAATTCTAAGATACGACGCTGCCTGTCGTTTAAATTTGATAAAAGGCCCGATAAAATAGCTTTATTCCCATCCGAATCATCACAATAGGTAACGCTATTTGAAGGGTCCAGCAGATCGTTATAACTACCTGAGGACCTATCCCCTCGTCCCTGTTGAGAGACCGATACCTTAGGTGCCTTTAAAGCATCAAGCAATGCGATTAGTCGCTCAGTATTATTAAGTTGCTTTTTCAAATCCGAAGGATCCATCTTGCTAAAATCAACGCGCGGGCTGCGAGACTCTAGGTATTCCAACACTCGCTCCTCCGTGGTACAATCTCTACCCAACTTATGTTGCAACCGGCCATCTGACTGAATCAAACGAGCAATTTCTTGTTGCATATTAGCCGGCCCATCTTCACGACTCTCTTTCCATTTCATCAATGCCTGCCGGATCCATCCCGTAGCGTATGTACCGAACTTAATACCTCTACTCGAATCGAATTTCTCTGCTGCCCTGTTCAATCCGACCAAGCCTGCGGCAAACATCTCGGACATGTTTTCGTGACCCTTTGGACCTGTTGCAAATCCTGCAAACGGACTTTTCTTGGTGATAAACCAATTTACTAAAGGAAAATTTTTTCCTACAAACTCATCCCTGCTCTTGTTAAAACTCACGAGTTGCTGATTAGTCTTATCAACTCTCTCGAGAGCTTCCTTTGGCATCTCTCCCAGCTCTAGAATACGCCTGCGTAGAGCCTGCTCCATCGCCAATTTCTCATCTCTAGTAACCGGCTTTTTGTTTAGGTTGCGTGCTGCTTCTTTGAGCTCCTCCAATTCAGCCTTAAGGCGCTGCTCCTGTCTTTCGTATTGCTCGTTATCGTCATATTGAGATTTCTGCTCGGGAAGCTCTCTCAGTTTTTTAAGTTTACTAGCTAGCTGCTGCTCAAGAAAAATCACTCGACCCAACTTACTTGTTGATGCCGCCTGCTCCTCACTCGGCGCTCTATTTTCTCTTAACTCTTTAAGCCTTTCCGTTAAAGCATTAAGCTCTTCCGGTGTGCGCAGCACAATTTGCTGCTCGTTAGGGACCCTCTTAAGCTTAAAAAGCTCCTGATGTATTCCCTCTATGGCTTGGCTGCAGTCATTACTTTTCCTTCCAGAAGCTTCTACGCGGGCCCGTAGAAGCTCCGTCTCCAAAGCAAACAATCGAAGCTTATCGTTTAACCTAATAGTAAATTCAAGCTTGATATCTAGCTCAATAATCATCTTAGAGAGCTTACCTTGATAAGATTTAAGAACTTCATAGTGCTCACTCCCATCTCTCTGGCTAGTTATTGAGCATTGATTAGCATCCAATATTTTTGTGATGGCAGCTTTATTTTCCGCAATCAAATCGGCTAGCGGCTGCCGCGCTCCACTAACCTTTTTCCTAGCTTCCACCTTCGCAGCGGAGTTTTTATTAGCCGCTATGTCGACTACGTTATCAAATCTGTATTTTTTTTCGGCAGCCTTATTAGACTCAAAAATCCCAACAAAGATATCCAAGAAGCGCTGGGCTATCCAAGGACTACCGGCTAAAGTTTCTTGCGCTGCTAATTTAGCAGCATTTTTTTTTCCGCCTAACTCTGCTTCTTCATCACGGGACAGAGGCTCTTGTCTCTTGAATTGCACGCCTGTGAGGCTACTACTGTCAGAGTCACTTCCGCGATCTGACCTATCTCTACCGCCCCGCTTAGCCATAAAAACTACTCAAGTCTACCTACTCACTTCCTTTACGACACAGGCCAATCAGCATAGATTCAGCCGCTAGGGCGGATGAGACTATCGCAAACGCTAAACTACACATGTCGTTTATAGAAAACGGTCCTTCAGGGCGAGCACTCGAATCTCAAAAATCAGAGAAACATTGTATAGTTCCACGCGCTTTATCCTCGCTGCCGCGATTTAAAGAAGTATAAACTTCTGACGTTTGCTACGCAAATACGCCCTTGGCGTAACGCGAAAGGGCGAATAGTTAATCCGGCAGGTGCCCGTATAGCGATGGTTATCGCGTCATCTAGCAGTCCCTGGCTAAATCGCTAGACTACCATCCTTAGGTGCTTTGCCGCCTCTTCTGCCCTCTCGCACATCTATCCTCCTGGAGACCACCTTATCTCCCCTAGTCACCTCTGTCGTGATCGTCTCGCCTCCATTAGGACCTTCCTGCACATAGCGTGCCGTTTCTTCTTCTACCCCCATGGTTGTGCCCAGATCACCTTCCCTACGCGCGCCTTGAGCTCCTGCCGCCTTAACACCGGAGCCTCCAGCATCGTCTGATGATACTCCGATCGGTTTTGTCGAACCTGCTTCGTTTGCACTCGGAGCCGCTCGTATCCCCCGCCTTGCATTACGAAAGCGCTGAAAGGCGCCCTCGATCCCTTCACGCACAAGACCACGCGTCGCCCGCTCAATACCATTCTCGACCCCTTCCCAGCCTGCCTTAACGAAATCATCGGATAAATCATCAACTGACTTACCGAGTTCGTCCGCTTGCTGCTTGACCGCTTGGTGCAGATTGGCCGACCACTGCGCGCTATCGGGGTCATTGAGCTCTCCTTTTAGCCCCCTCCTAAAGGTGGATTTGAAGCTATCCTCCATATTTTTTTTAACGACCCCAGATAGCCTCTCGGTTATCTTATCTTCCAGCGCCCTCTTAATCTGCACATCGGAGAGTCCCTTCTCAATTAATGTGTCCATCTCCCCTACTAACTTATTGGCCTGTTTCTCGGTCAGCCCTAGACTTGGCGCTACCGTATTAAGGGAATGTTTGCGGGCCATTTGAGGATCAGTAATGGTCTCAAGCATTTGGTGAGTAAGGTCATCTACATGCTCAGAAAGTCCAAGCTCTTTTAGCAAGGACTTGGTATTAGCTTCGCCAATCTCTTCTCCAAGCTGCTTGATCCGTTTAGTGGTGAGAACCTGCGCCCCCTGCTCAATCACGTCGTCGCTTAGCGTCTTGCCCATGGAGAGGGCGATACCATCACCTCGTAAAGCAACGATTCGATCAAAGGCTAGCTCGTTGATTTTTGTTGCTAGTGCCTCTGGAGATGCTTCTGCACCGACTGCCTCCATTGCAATTTTATTGATCCGAACCATTTCCTGAGGCAGCTCAACCTCGAGCTTTTGGGCTGCGGCTTTACCCATTCTCTCAATTGTGCGTTCGGCTATGTCCTCTGCGCTGCGTTCAAGGTATTGTACTGCTGTTTTCGCTAACTGCTTTTCAGTTACTGTAGTCGTACCTCGGATAGCGGCCAAGACACCAGCTTTCGACCCGTACTCGGCTAACTCCCGAAAACCTGCTTTGAATCCGTGAACAATACCCTGCTTGAGAGAAGCTCCCAAGAAAGCGCGAGCTGCCAAGAGCGGCATCAACACCGGTGCCGCTACGCCAAGCGAACTAACCATCGCCAGAGCTAGCGCCACAACACCCGCGTGTACTGCAAATTGACCAAGGTGCGCCGCTAGAGCCTGACGATCTCCCTTTCCATAGGCAGCAAGTGCTAGCGCCCCGTGCTTTACCGCACCACACAGGTCAGCCAATCCTGACATCTGGCAGCAGAAAACAAAGGTATTGAGAAGAGCTTGCCCCACCGACATCTCTCCACTCACCACTTTTTTTGCACCTTCCCATACCCAGCTTACAAAGCCAGCCACCATTGACGCCATAAAACCAACAACAGCCTGAAGAGCTGTACCAGGGTTCTGCGCACACCACTTTACACCCGAGATAACGGCGCTGCCCACAATTGGTGCAACCGTGCAGGCCACCTTAGCCACCGCAGCTACGACACTGGCAACGGCAGCGAGCGTTTCCTGCGGGCGCAGCAACGCGTGACACCCTAGCGACGCAGCAGCTCCAAGCAGCTTGGCAGCTCCGGATACAGCCTCCCTGGTTACGCGCCACCCGGAACTAATACTAGAGCTCAACCACTCTCCCCAGCTCCTTCTCTGAGATTTTTCGGCTTGATGGTCAGCTTCACTTGATGCGCTAGCTACCTGTGCAGTTGAGGTCTGTGCTACGACCTCGTTTAGTTTTCGACCCGATGTTAATGAACCGGAGGTATTACTAGCCGTTACCGGGGAACTAGGCTCATTACTGACCACTGCATGACTAATTAATCTTCGAATGTGAAACGATTGAGCATTGGGTGCGACGACCGCGATTTCGCCTTCTTTTTGATAGGAGGTCGCCTGGCTCTGCTGCTCAGCTTCACGTGTGGTGCTGCTATTGGTCGTTATCTTCCCCGCAGCTTCAACACTCAAGGACTCTATTGATCCACTCATCTTTACCACTCTCCAACCAGTGTCAGTGACTTGGGCGAAGGTTTGTCAAAGCCTAGCCAAAGCAGCTGCGCTAAGCCAAAAATCCCCGTACAAAAGAGTTATGCTACAAACCCCCGGCTATGTGACCTAACTAGACAGGCTCTGCCGCTACTTTTTCGATCCTGAATCAGGTAGATGGACCCTGCGCCGCCGTTTTTGGATTTATATTTAATAACTTTAAGCAGTTAACTACAATCGCGGCATTAAATCCGATCGGCGCCTACTCCGTTTTAAACGCTAATAATAATTCGCAACTCTGTCCGCATATCCAAGGTTGTGACTTGCATAGGCAACACGCCTGCTCCGTTTTTACATCTTTTCGTCTGCTTATTTCTAGGTCACACTCCTCCCATGAGGCGGCTCAGAACCCACAGGTTTCAGAGTAACCCATAAAGATAGGCTCTTTGGAGCTTTGCTCGTCTACGAGCTCTAGCACGTTAACGAGAACCCCGAAGTTCTAGGCTCGTGCTGAGCTGGGTAGGTATTTGTATATCCCTAAGAACAGCGAATATAACCTCACACTCTACAGATGGAACAAAATATGAAGCGTTCAATATCATTCCTGCTAACAGCTTTAGTACTAACCGGTGCTCCGTTTTTTGCCCATGGGGAAGTAAAGAAGATGGAAGAGACAAAAATTCAGATACAAACAACACCATCAGGACTTCGCTATCGCGACGATCTTGTGGGCACAGGTACCCTAGCCGAGAAGGGTAGACCAGTTGTCGTTCACTATACAGGCTGGCTGAACGATCAGGACAAGCCAGGCACAAAATTCGATAGCTCTAAGGACCGCAACGACCCATTTCAGTTTAATCTAGGCGCGAGTCAAGTCATCGCTGGCTGGGACGAAGGTGTAGCCGGCATGAGAGTGGGTGGCAAGCGCACGTTGTTCATTCCGTCGAATCTAGCTTACGGATCACGTGGTGCTGGTCATATTATCGGCCCAAATGCGGCTTTGATTTTTGAGGTCGAGATGCTGGCTGTCAAGTAACCGCCACGCACCGGCATCCATCATATCGCACCAGAGCTTAACCCACTGAAGTAAGCTTCATGCGTCAAATCTTACACACTGCCCAAACTCGCGCTAAAAGAGTGACTGTTGGCGATTTGGCGCAGTAAATTTATGGGCTGATTCTACTGAAGCAGCACCTCTTACGCCCGCATCCTATCGTATCGTGGCGGAGAGTATTATTCCATCCGAGGAGAAGCATGCAGCGCTAAGCCGTGACCGCCATTGCTTTATCTCAAATCTGTTCAGGATTCATAATACCAAACGATTTAGTCACCTAACTTTTTTAGCATGGGCTATCATCCTTCTCTTGTTACCGCTCACAGCCCACGCTGCATCCGTAAGTAATGTCTCATCGCCAACTTCCAACGGAGCGTATCGCGCCGGCAACTCCATTAATATCGATCTCGTTTTCTCAGATGTGGTGACCGTTACTGGAACCCCACAGCTGAGACTTGAAACAGGAGCAACCGATGCTGTCGTCAATTATAGTAGCGGAAGTGGAACCAACACCCTTAGGTTCACCTACACAGTTAGTAGTGGTCACACATCAGCCGACCTGGATTACCACAGCACAGCGGCACTATCGTTAGCTGGAGGAACGATCAGAAACACTAGCGGAGCTGCGGCAAACCTTACGCTCCCAACTCCAGGGGCTGCCGGTTCGCTTGGGGCAAATAAAAATATTCAGATCGATACAACCGCTCCGACTACGGTTATTCAAGCTCTTACTCCTCTTATCACCAACTCCCACCCGTTCCGCGTTCAAGTCACATTTAGCGAGCCCGTCTCCGACTTCACCCCTCTCGACCCTAACGTTACAAACGGGGAAATAAGCGGCCTGACGGGAAGCGGCAACTCGTACACCTTAGAGATTACCCCTTACACGAATGGAAATGTAACCGTTCAGATACCTGCCAGTTCAGCCTTTGACCCCGCTCTTAATGGTAACACCGCCTCCTCTACGATCACCTTTCTATACGACACGAATTTTCCGAATATCACCGGAGTCACCTCTACACCGGTCACTGGTGCCTACCGCGCTGGTCAGAATGTAAATCTAGTGGTTGTATTCTCTGAGCCTGTTACTGTCACCGGGATCCCATCATTTACGGTTGAAACGGGCGTATCCGATGGAGTGGCGAACTACTTCAGTGGGTCCGGCACCAATCAACTGACCTTTCAGTATACCGTTCAGACAGGGCATAACTCCGCAGACTTGGAGTATACCGCCTCTGACTCTCTGGTCCTTAATGGAGGCTCGATTAGAGACTTAGCTTCTAACAATGCCATCCTTAATCTGCCACCTATTGGCTCAAGTACATCACTCTCTACAAACGCAAACGTAACGGTTGATACGATCATACCGGATGTAGTGATATCATCTCCTATCTCTGGAACCACCTCATTAGACGCCATCCCAGTAGAGGTGATTTTCTCGGAACCGGTATCTGGATTTAGCCTAAGCGACTTCTCCGTCGCTAATGGCTGTGCTTCTAACCTGCGAGGTAGTGGCACCACCTACTTTGCTGATATCGTGCCACGCGCACACGGAACCGTAACTGTCTCGATCCCAGGAGCGGCAGCCTTCGATGTAGCCGGCAATCCGAACACCGCGGCTCCCACACCTGTAGTTGTTAACTTCCTCACCTCTGGACCTAAAGTTACCTCGGTCACATCAAGCACACCTAACGGTGCCTACAAAGCTGGTCAGATGATCTCTATTCAGGTGTCTTTCTCAGATCCGGTAATAGTCACTGGAACACCTCAGCTACGTCTGGCAACAGGTTCGATCGCTACAGTCGATTATACATCCGGATCCGGAACCGATACACTCACCTTTGAGTACACGATTGCCCCTGGCCAAAACTCTAACGACCTGGACTATATTCCTCTACCGCCATTAGCTCTAAGTGGTGGACAGATTCGCGATCTGGCTACTGCTACATTCGATGCAGCTTTTACCTTTGCTTGTCCAGGTGCATCAGGCTCACTGTCACACGCCAAAAATATTATTGTAGATACCATCGCTCCGACGATATCCAGAGTTACCTCAACTACAGCCAACGGTGCCTACCGTGCTGGTCGAACACTTAATGTACAAACACAGTTCTCGGAAAATGTATTTGTTACCGGCACACCAACGCTTACCTTAGAAACGGGCCCTAACGACCCAGTGATCTCTATGGTGTCTGGAAGTGGTAGTGCTAATCTCGACTTCTCCTACACCGTGGTAGACGGCCACAACTCAAACCGCCTTGATTATACGAACACCGGTGCGTTTTCACTAAATGGATCAACAATCGTTGATCACGCTGGCAATGTAGCTGTAACCACACTCCCGGCTCCCGGCTCAACGAACTCACTTTTTGGCCAGAAAAACCTCATTATCGATACGATTCCGCCGATTGTGCCCAATGTCACCTCGACCACTGCTAACGGAAGCTATAAAGCTGGTACACTGCTAAATGTCCAGGTAGCGTTCTCTGAGGTAATCTACGTTACGGGGACACCAAGACTAGCCTTAGCGGCAGGAGTTCCTAACCGCTTCGCGACATTCTCATCAGGTAGCGCAAGTAGTACTCTCAATTTCTCTTACACTGTTAGTAGTGGCGATACAGCCTTGGACCTAGACTACACAGGTATATCTGCGCTCGATACTAACGGCGGTAGCTTACGTGATCTAGCTGGCAACGATGCTATCGTCTCTCTTGCGCAGCCCGGCACCCAATTCTCACTCAGCTTCAACAAAAATCTACAACTTGATACCACAGCACCATCGATCGTTGAAGTTCGATCGACTACTCCGAACGGCGCTTATTCGATCGGTGCAACGATTCCGATCTCTGTTGTCTTCTCTGAACCGGTCAATGTGACCGGCACACCATTCCTAACCTTGAACACGGTCCCAACCCAAGCAACCGCCACCTATCTCTCTGGGTCTGGAACCTCTATTCTTACCTTCCTCTATACTGTGGCAGCCGGACACAATTCCAGCAATTTGGATTACTCGGCAACTAATTCGCTGCTTATGCCCGTAGGGGCGTCAATTCGTGACCCAGCAACAAATGACGCGAATGTTACTCTGGCTGCGCCCGGCACCTCAGGCTCCTTAGCTGCGCAGGGCCAACGGATTATCGATACGACTGTTCCTACATTAATTGACATATCGTATGTCACTTCTAATGGCTTCTACCGGGCCGGCTCACAGATTGATATCAATCTTATCTTTAGCGAGAATATTTACCTCTCTGGGGCTTTGAATTTACAACTGGCGACCGCCAGTGGTTTTGGTCGGGCCTCTTGCATATCTCTTGTGACTCCGTCCACCCTGAGGTGTTCATACACAGTTCAGCCGGGTGACAATTCACCGGACTTAGACTATCAGGCCAGCACATCATTGACGCTAAGTGGCTCCGGAGCTGCCCTGAACGATATCGCTCTCAATAGCGCTGACCTAACACTTCCAAATCCAGGCTCTTCCACATCTTTGGCTGGAAAGAGCTCTATAGTCCTCGATACGATATCTCCCGTAGCGACACTTTCGTCTACGACGCAGTCTACCACAAATTTAAATCCGATCGTTGTTACCCTGATTTTTAATGAGCCTGTTTCAGGTGTAACGAGTGACGACCTGACGGTAGCCAACGGTACCGTCCAGAACCTAACTGGCTCAGGCACAACTTACACACTTGAACTGGTGCCCCTCTCTGATGGCTTAATCACATTAGAGCTTCAAGCAGGAGCCGCACTTGATACTGCAGGCAATCTAAGTGCCACTTCTCAAATCTTTCAGCGAACCTACGATTCAGTCCGACCAACTGTTAGGATAGACTCGTCAGCCGCTCAGACCTCCAATACTAACTCGATCCCGGCAAGTATAACTTTTAGCGAAGCTGTCACTGGATTTGAACTGGCCGACATCTCGGTTACAAACGGAACTATAGCTCTCTTCGCGGGATCAGGGGCCACATACTCTATTGAGGTGCTTCCAACTAGCGATGGTCCAGTGGAGTTATTTATACAGACTGACGTGGCGATTGATGCGGGCGGCAATGGCAATCAAAGTAGCGATACCCTATCGCGCTTTTATGACTCTACACCGCCGGAGGTTCGGTCTGTCAGATCTTCCACCCCAAACGGCTACTACCGGGCAGGTGAGCTTATCACCATAGAGGTAGTATTTTCCGAGCCGATCTATGTTACCGGCTCTCCCAGCTTAATCCTGGCAACGGATACAAACATAATTAACACAACAACCGCAACCTACCTAACGGGAGAAGGTACCAATACGCTTCAATTCAGATACACCGTCAGAGCCGGAGATAATTCGGCCGATCTTGATTATCAAGCAATCAACTCACTGCAACTCTCTAGCAGTACTATTAAGGATCTAGCGACAAACTCAGCTGTGGTATTACTGCCGATACCTGGGAGCTCACAGTCTCTTGCTGGTCAGAATCAGATCGTTATCGACACCCAGGCACCTGAGGAGCCTCGCATATCTGTACCGTCTACAGATTCATTAATTCAGCGGGCACACATTGAAGTACGCGGTGTTGCCGAGCCATCTTCAACTGTAATTGTCAGCAATGTCGTGCTTGGGCAGCTCTGCGAAGCGACAACGTCTGACCAAGGAGACTGGAGCTGTGTCGTATCGAACCTGGCCGACGGTGCATACCAGATCACTGCGATTTCCGAAGACCGCGCCGGCAATACCAGTTCGCCATCCGACCAAGTTAATTTTACAGTTGACCTGTTTGCACTCGATGCTCCGGTCTTTACCGCGCCTGACAGCGGCATGAGCACTGAAACTTCGCCAACATTTGTCGGCACTGCTCCCGCTAACAAGAAGGTTCGAGTGCGGTTGGGGAGCGCCACCCTGTGTCTTGCAGATGTGTCAGCCACTGGTAGCTGGTCATGCCAGAGTACTTCGATACTATCTGCTGGACGCCACCAGATCACCGGCACAACAGAAGACCCTGGCGACCTGACAACTTCGGCAGCAACACCACTGGCACTAACGATCGGCACACGCATCGTAGGGATAGTGCTATACGCCAATCGTGACTTGACCCCATTCAGAGGAGTATCAGTAAGCGACACCGTACTGTCGACTTCTAGTGGTGCTGATGGTGTGTTTTCATTAGTGGTTCCTGAGCCGAGTGACCCTAAGTTGATCTTGTCTAAGTATGGCTGGCGAATAAAACGCTCTGAGACACTTAGCCCACGAGCGATCGCTGCTGGTGCAAGTATTCAGTGGCTTGCAACTCCCACTTTAGAAGCCGAGTCATTCACAATATGGTCCGGCAACATGGAGAACATCAGACAACTGGTACGGGTGCTTAACAAATCATCAGAGCTTCAAACCGTCACCGCCACTCTTTATCAGAGCGATGGGAGCGTATGTTCAGAGGTCATCTCAAGCTCCATTTCACCCCGCTCACATAGCTCTCTTGAGTTGAGTCAAAGCCCCTGCTTCCGCCAGGACGCATATGGGCTGGTGAAGATCGCCTTCCCGAATCAGGAATACGATGCAACTCTGGTCAATCATCATCGAAGCGGTTCATTCGACCGGTATCTTAGCTCATTTAACGAATTGCCGTTGGCTAATCCAGTTATGGGGAAATCTTATCTCTTTTTTGATAACGCCTATCACCGAATTCGCAAGGGAACCGAGAGCTTCTCGATGCGCAATGAGCTTCTGGTGAGTAATGTATCATCGAGTCCACAAAGCTTCACGGTACGAAGATACCTATCAAACGGCTCTCTCAGCAAAACTTTGCGTTTCACTATTCCAGCCAAAGGAAGTTACATGGTTCCTTTCATTAGATCCGAGGAAAATATCCCTCAAAACGGCATTCAGGAGGTGGAGCCAGATAATGCTCAGGCACCATATCTGGCAGTCATGATTCGTACCGGTGCTCAATCGCCACATTTGTCCGATAAAAATCGTGAATTTACCTTCATGAATTACGCTGAAGTTGGATCTGCAGGGACTCGCTTTGCTCGCGTACGCTATCTTCCTAAAAAAACAGCTGTGCAATACGCAGAGATCGCGAACGTGACCAGTCAGCCTTTGAATGTGCGAATTAAACGTATCGGAAGAACAGGTAAGGCACGCCCAACTATACCGCTTTTGCTATCGCCGCATGAAACACGCAAAATTCGTCTGAGCCGACTTCTGGATAGATACGAGGAGGGTGTGGCTGAGATATCAAGCGATGCATCAGGCTCAATAATAATCGCCAATGTCACAAAGCACTATCGTGCCGATAAATCGTTACTATCCGTTAAGAGCCTAGCTGTCCAAGAGACTTTTGGCGACCTAGCCTACGGCAGCTACAGCAGAAGGCAGGGGCTTGATTCAATTCTAAAGGTAACCAACCTAGGAGTCTCCTCCGGCTCTTTGACTGTAGCCTGCTATGCTAATTCGCAACTTATTGACGCAACGCAGTTGTCTCTACAGCCGGGTCGCATAAAGCAGATCGGTCTTGCAAAGTGCTTTAAAAACGCCTCGAACGGGACTATCGAGGTCAACTCCTCAAATCCAGGAAGCTTTGTTATAGACCAACTACGCTACAGAGCTGAACAAGAGATCTCTCTTGGCCAGCGACTTCGCTAGAACAACCTAAACAGTTGATGCAGAGGCAAGTCACTAAGAAATCAAGACTAGTGGCAGCCGCAGCCAGTACCACACGCCTTACCGGCCGGAGCTGTCGCTGCTTTTGAATCCCCCGAACTCCCCGCTGAACTATCTCCAGAGGATGAGCCATTCGCCTTTTTCCCCGAGCCTGAGGATGTGTTCGATGAATAATCAGTCTTGTACCACCCAGTTCCCTTCAGGTGAAAAGCCGAAGCGGACACGGCCTTCTTTACGGGGCTCTTTCGACCAGCCTCTTTACACCGTGGACAGTGAGAGAGCGGTTTATCGCTTATCTTTTGAATCGTCTCAAAACGACCGCAATCAGGACACTCGTATTCGTAAATGGGCATACCTTACTACCTCTATAGAAGCTCACAGAGCTGCTGCCATTACCCCAATATGACAGATTTAAGGCTCACAAAGCTAGTTTTCAACCTTTTTAGCCCCTGCTTTTGCCTAATGGTGCCGTCTGGGGGCTGCGGTCAATAACTGGCCCCTCTACACCTGGCTAACATATTGAAATTAGGATGACTTAGGGTCTTTTCGAGACCTTTTATGTGTGTCACTCTGTGGCTCGTGAAAAACGAACTCATCCGCACCAATATCGCCTCAGGGTCTCCTTTTGAACCTCTTCGTGGTTATTCACGTGCTGTGCAAATTGGCGATCACCTATTTATCTCAGGAACAACAGCAATGACCAGTCAAGGTGATGTGCTGCACCCGGGAGATGCCTACAAGCAAACCAAAGCGGCGCTTGCATCGATTAAAACCATCCTTGCAAAGCGGGGCTTCTCCACGGCCGATGTAGTACGCACTCGTCTATTTGTTACCAACATCGTTGCCTGGGATGATTACGCACGTGCTCACCAAGAGGTTTTTGGAAGCGTGCGCCCGGCCTCGAGTATAGTCCAGGTTGCAAAGCTGGTTGACCCGCGGCTGGTTATAGAGGTCGAAGCGGACGCTTTGCGCGGCGCCTCCGAGACTCAAGACTTAATTGTAGACCTATATTCCTAGATTGCCCCGGCTCTCTAGGCTCTTCGTAATATTCGCACTCAACGCGAATAGCAATTTTTCAATCGCAACTAACTGTATCTACAGACGTTATGCTATAGCGCTCTCCAGAAGTCCGTAACGAAATCCCCTCTTTCGGAGAACGCTATCGGTTCGCGGATGCGAATAAAAACAACAACCTATAGTGATTTGCAGCAAACCTTGCCTGTTTTACTGGCAATGACTTTTGCACATCACCTTAGGCGTGCTGCGCTTAACTGAGACTATTTGACAAAAACTAGGGTCATAAACGGCGCCATCAGCATCTATCGATAGTAGGGAAGGGATTAGGGGGCGAGATGTACCGGTGGTTACAACTGTATTTTTTGGCGCTTGTACTAGCGAGCCATGGGCTCGTGAACTCGGAGTTCGCCAGCGCTCAGCCCAGTGGACAGTGGTCACCTAGTTGCGTCAAACGCGCGAAATGCCCTCTTATACAGGTTTCATCGTTTGAGGCGCGGCTGGATGTCAATCGCGATTGCCAAATTGATGATCTCGACGCTCAAACGATCATAGACCACCTCAACGCAGGTAGGCCCTACGAGCAGCAATTAGACGTTAGCGGATCGTATTACACCCCCGATGGTGCGGTAACGGCGCGCGATTCATTAACCGTATTAAACTACAACAGCTCAGCATGTGAACGCGACTGGCGTATTTTCTTATCCAAGGCTAGTGCACAGGGCAACTTTGGTGGTATCGCAACTGCAGATCAGATATGTAGAGACGAAGCCCAGATCAGTGGCCGAGGCGGAAGCTGGATCGCGATTCTCTCTGACCGAAACACCGATGCTAAGAGTCGTTTAGAAGCGCTAAATGGTGGTAAGCCTATTACCTCGGATATACGCGATCTCTCACCGATGCGTCAGATAATCGCTGAGGGAACCGATGGCCCTCGCGGCCTTTGGAGCGGTCAGATAATGACGCAGATACAATACCACGCTGATTCCTCCAAATCGGCTCCATCCCCATCAGGTTGGAATGTCTGGACTGGTACCCACAAAAACGGCTTACGGGATACACGTCTTCCATCGGTCCCGTGTAGTAACTGGGCCTCTATCTCCAGCAGTGCCGAAACCGGGCGGATCGATCGCGCTGATGCGGGATGGATTGCGATCTATGATGGAGATGGCCAGCCAGCTAATGCTTGTTTGAATCAGGGTCGTTTCTACTGCATCGGAGTCATCAACGACCCGATCCTCCCAACCTCTACTCCGACGAATACCCCAACTTACACACCCACATCCACTCATACACCTACTGCTACCAGCACGCCGACTTTTACAAACTCTCCTACCGCAACTTTCACAGCCACTCCAAGCCTAACACCGGTAGATACTGCAACACCCACTCTCACACCTACGACTGGCCCTACTCTAACCCCCTCTCTCACTCCCACCAGAACCCCAACTGGCACAGCCACGTATACCAGCACGCCGGCCGATACACCAACGGCCACCGCGACCGCTACCAATACTGCCATACCAACAAATACTCTGCCTCCTGGCTCGGGATGCGGGAAGAGCGATGGTATCTGCGGAGTAGTTCTGTGCGAAACCGCGGGTGGAGTTTCATGCTCGCTTTGCGATATTCCTGACCCGGATTGCGTTAACCTGGGAGTTCCGTCGTGCTGCGACATACCAAACTGTCCATGTCTGCCAACTGCTACTCCAACACGAACTCCTAGCTTCACAGCTACATCAACAGCCACACCCTCGCCTACTCCACAAAATACCTCAACACCTACCAGCTCACCGACTGCTACAAGCACTCCATCGTCGACAAGCACGCCGACTGAAACTCCAACAAAAACTCCAACAGATACACCAACGCATACACCAACGCATACCCCGTCACATACGCCGACGCATACTCCAACAATGACACCCTCTCATACTCCTACAGAGGTTTCGCAAGTAGACCCAACTAATACTCCGACAAACACCCCAACAAATACTCCAACAAACACCCCGACCAACTCCCCGACTCAGACCCCTATTTCTACTTCAACCGCTACACTTACCCCAACTCCGCCGAGCAACGATGGCTCCGAGTGGCCTGACGATCGGGAGCTAACGATCTTTATCTCTAAATCTGGATTTAATTTGACCAACCCTTACAACGGTGTCACCGGGGGTCTGGCGGCAGCTCATGAATTCTGTACCATCGAGGCTGGCCAAGCCGGTTTAGCACCATCAGGCACGATCTGGAGAGCTGTGCTGGCCACAAATTCTCAACCAGCATACTGGTATACAGGGCGCGCGCCTAACTCAAAGCCGATCTACAACACTCAAGGAGAGGTGGTAGCAATTACTCGCGCAGCTTTGTGGGATCGCTCTTCTGACCTCTCGAATGCTGTTCGTTACAACCAGTTTGGGGTCGCTAAATCGGCTACCATCGCTTCCGGTGCAGCCGCCGACGGTTCTCCATTAGGTGAATCTTGCAGCAATTGGACCGACCCAAGTGGACAACTCTTCGTCGGCCGGGGGCGGAGCGATCTGGTAAATTCTGGCTGGATATCGGGTCAGACAGGTGCTAGCTGCGACAATCCGCCTATCTACTGCCTAGGTGACAGAATTAAACCAACACACACACCTACCTTTACACCAACCGATACGCCGACTCGTACACCTACTAGTACACCAACTATTACACCCACTGACACACTAACCCCAACTGCATCATCTACCCCTCAAGCTACAGCTACTCCTACAAATACTCCTAATGGCTCTGATTCCACCATACCTCCTTCAACAGCTACTCCATCACCCACTCCCACGAGCAGATCAACCGACACACCGATCACTCCGCCCCGTACGCCAGATCCCAAGCCAACTAGTCCTTCAGGAGAGCAGTCTCAGCCAACACCGACTGGCACTCCGCTGTACTCCACTCGCCCCCTCCCAGATAACTCACACGGCGGCGAAATTATAGTCGGAGGTACCCCGTTTGCCGGAGCGATAGTGTACATCCCTGAGATCGTCGATGTAGCGCTTACTGATAAGAATGGATTCTATTCCTTCCTTGGGATTGAGCCCCCTGGTATGAAGATGACAGTGAAGATTCGCAGCACGCAGCTAGAGAACGGAGGCTACGATATTCCTACTCAAGCCGGTATATTCGTTGGCGTAAGACCTAGCAAGCTAGCCGATTACAACCCGATGAAGTGCTCGGAAACGGATAAGCTATCTGCTCTGTACAATGCTGCCATACACCTGCGCTTTATGTACCGCAGCGCGCACACCGACCATAAGAAACTCCTGCCTGCCCTTACCGCCGGAGAATCAAAGCGTGAGACTGGGCGTGCTATGAATCGCACTCTGTATCACGCCAGCTTCTATCTCGACCTCAGCGCCCTTTTACCTGACAGACAACTAGCATGCGCAAGCTCAGTTGCCTCTTGCAATCGGTTAGACCTTAGGGATGCAGTGCGCAGGATGCGTTTCTCGGCGATCCAAGTACGCAGAGAATCACTACTATTTAACAGAAAAATCAGACAGGAGAAGCTACGCTCCGAGCCAGAGTCCAACAAGATCATGAAATCGATCCGTAGCCGCTCGGATCGGCTCCAGAGCTTAATATCCCAGCTACCTAGGCAGAGTTTCTCTTGCAGGCGGTAGCCAAGAAAGAATCTACCAGCTATTCGCATTAATTAAAAAAATCAGGCCGGGTTGAGCTACTACCCGCTGACCTCTTAGCTTCTGTCACTCATCGGTTCACACGAACAAAACAAGTTACGATCTCCGTAGACACCGTCGATCCTACTGACAGCCGGCCAGAATTTAGTGTCTCTCGTCCACGGTGCTGGGAAAGCAGCCTTCTCGCGCGAATACGGTCGATCCCAACTCTCAGCTATCACTACTGCTGCCGTGTGAGGGGCTTGCTTAAGTGGATTGTTGTTACGATCTGATTTGCCGTCTGCAATCTCTCTGACTTCCTGCCTAATCATCGCCATAGCGTCGCAGAACCGATCAAGCTCCTCCTTTGATTCGCTCTCAGTCGGCTCTACCATCAGCGTTCCAGCCACAGGCCACGATACCGTTGGCGCATGAAATCCGTAATCCATCAAACGCTTTGCCACGTCTTCGACTTCCACTCCTGCCTCAGTCTTCAGCCCTTGGAGATTCAAGATGCACTCATGCGCCACAAAACCATTACTGCCTCGATAGAAAGTTGGGTAATCCCCCTCTAACCGTTTCGAAACATAATTGGCCGAAAGAATAGCCACCTCAGTGGCTGCCGTGAGTCCATCGCCCGCCATCATCGCCAAATACATCCAAGATATCGGCAGTATGCTCGCGGATCCCCATGGAGCCGCTGATATCGGGCCAACTCCCTTGGCGTGGCCTATCTCTATTATCGGGTGATTCGGCAGGAATGGCGCCAGATGCTTACCACAACATATCGGGCCCATTCCCGGTCCTCCACCTCCATGCGGAATACAGAAGGTCTTGTGCAAATTTATATGACAAACATCTGCCCCGAACTCGGCTGGACGTACAAGGCCAACAAGCGCATTTAGATTGGCGCCGTCCATGTACACCTGCCCACCATGACGATGTACGATCTCGCAAGCCTTACGGATCCCCTCTTCAAATACACCGTGAGTCGACGGGTAGGTCACCATCAGCGCCGCCAACTTATCGCTATACTCAGAAGCCTTTTTCTCCAGGTCATCGAGGTCAACGTTACCGTATTGATCGCAGGCAACACCAACTACCTCCATTCCCACCATGGCAGCACTTGCTGGATTAGTGCCGTGCGCTGACTTAGGAATCAAGCAGATGCGCCGATGTGCGTCTCCACGACTCTCGTGGTACGCCTTGATTACAATTAAGCCCGCATACTCACCCTGGGAACCTGCGTTGGGTTGCAAAGAGCACCCATCGAATCCTGTGATTTCACACAAAGATCGCTCCAGTTCACTAAACATCTCCTGGTATCCAGAAGTATGAGCCTTAGGAGCAAACGGATGGATTCCTCCGAATTCACTCCACGTTACCGGTATCATCTCCGATGTCGCGTTGAGCTTCATCGTGCACGACCCGAGAGGAATCATGGAAAACCCCAGCGACAGGTCACGCGACTCTAACTTCCTCACGTATCGTAGAAACTCAGTCTCCGAGTGATACGAATTGAAGACCGTATGTCGCAGATAATCTACTTCGCGAGAAAACTCCGATGGCACTTGAATTGCGCTCTCTGAAACTGCAAGCTCTGCCTCTGTTCTCGGAACCTTAACGCCAAAAGCCGTTAAGAGCGCCACTAGATCATCTATCCCCTTACCCTCATCAAAGCTAACTGCTACCTGGGAATCATTGACGACTCGAATAAGTAAAGAAGAAAGCTCTGCTGCAGAGGCGATCCTCGCAGCGTTCTTGGAGCCAACATCTACCGTCACTGTATCGAAAAACGCTGGCGTTATCACCTTTAAACCAGACTTAGCCACCAGCCTAACGAATGCGGCCGTCATCCGGTGCGTGCGCTCGGCTATTGCACG
Source organism: Pseudomonadota bacterium (assembly GCA_046300175.1). Lineage (GTDB taxonomy): Bacteria > Bdellovibrionota_C > UBA2361 > UBA2361 > OMII01 > OMII01. The sequence goes on from JBKCMS010000054.1 coordinate 20,437, forward strand.
TAATCCACGAGGTCCGTGGTATACCGCATACATACTCGCCATGACAGCAAGCAGCACCTGAGCTGTACAGATATTGCTTGTGGCTTTCTCTCGACGGATATGCTGCTCGCGAGTTTGCAAAGCTAGTCGCAAGGCCGGCTTCCCAGTAGCGTCTTTAGAGACCCCCACAAGACGTCCCGGCATGCTGCGCTTGTACTCATCTTTAGTAGCGAAGAACGCTGCGTGCGGACCTCCGTATCCTAGAGGCACTCCGAATCTCTGCGCAGATCCGACTACTATATCTGCGCCAAAAGATCCGGGTGCTTTTAGCATGCACAGAGCCAGAAGATCAGTTGCTACCGTGACTAACGCGCCAGCTGCATGCGCCTGATCGATCACTGGCTTAATGGCACTCACCGTCCCCGTTGTGTCTGGATATTGCATCAGACATCCAAATGTATTGGGTCCAAAAGCAAACTCCGACAGAGAGACCACCTTCGTAGTCACACCCAACGCGCGTGCTCGCGTCTGGACAACTGCGATCGTCTGAGGGTGAAGCGTATTCGCTAGCAAGTACTCATGCTGCCCTGTAGTGCTCGCTACCTTCGTCGATACCGACAAAGACATGGCCATGGCCTCAGCTGCCGCTGTACCTTCGTCTAGGAGCGACGCATTGGCTATCGGCAGCCCGGTGAGGTCCATCACTAAAGTCTGAAAGTTTAAAAGAGCCTCAAGCCTTCCCTGCGCTATCTCAGCTTGATACGGTGTGTACTGAGTATACCATCCTGGATTCTCAAGGATGTTGCGCTGAATAACCGGCGGCGTAATACAATCATAGTATCCCATTCCAAGAAACGAGCGAGCTACCACGTTCTTAGCCGCCATCGCCTTGAGTCTAAGCAACGCCTCGTGCTCCGACAGAGCGACCGGAAAGGCCGAGAGCAGAAGCGGTTTTTGAGAGCGAACAGCTGCTGGCACAACCGCATCGATTACCTCAGCAAGGGAGCGCTTTCCGAGAAAGGCAACCATGGAATCGACATCAGCCTTACGGGGCCCGATATGCCGCTCTGCGAACTGCGAAACTCCGAAACCAGTACGCGCTCCCATAGTTACTACCTCCACATCTCTCTTCTCAGCTACGTTCATCGCTATTACTCTCTATCGCTCGTTTAGAATTACTTTCCGAGTAGTTTTTTGTATTCATCTGCTGACATAAGCCCAGCAAGCTCAGCCGCTACTACCCCAGATATCTTTACAATCCAGCCCTCCGAGTAAGGGTTGCGGTTGATTAAACCCGGGTCCGCGCTCAATGCTTCGTTTATCCCCGATACTGTACCGGTCAGCGGAGAGTAAACATCGGAGGCAGCCTTCGTTGATTCAACCACGCACATGGTTCCATGCTGCTTGACGGCTGTACCGATTTTAGGAAGATCAACAAAAACCAGATCTCCCAATTCGGATTGAGCAAACTCGGTAATACCTACCACCGCTACATCACCCTCCATACGCACCCATTCATGATCCTTGGTGTATTTATAATCGTTAGGAAACTCCATCTTCTCCTCCTCGTACTTACAATTTACCTACTAACAGTTCTCTTCTCTATCGAGAGCGCCTATAAAACGGCAGCGGAACTACCGTTGCACTTAACGATCGCCCTCGCACTACACACATTACCTTGGTATCAACAGCGCTACACTTACTGTCAATCAGTGCCATAGCTAGCGCTCGTTGCACTGTTGGAGTTTTCGTCCCACTTGTAACGACACCTATTACCGCGCCGCTGTCAGCAGTGGACACCCCGTCTCCCTGTCGTGCGATACCATTATCAGTGAGAAACAGTCCAACTAGCTTTCGCGCTAGCCCCTGCTCTCGCTCCTTCAGCAGCGCAGCCCTTCCGATAAACTCACCCTTATCAAACTTAACTATCCACCCAAGGCCACTCTCAAGCGCGGAAACATTCGGAGCCAACTCATGGCCATGCAGAGGAAGCGCAGCCTCAAGACGCAGCGAATCTCTCGCTCCTAGTCCACATGGGATAACTCCATAAGGTTCCCCGTGCTCAAGCAGCAGCCTCCATAGATCAGCTGTTCGAGAAGCTGGCGCAAATATCTCTACTCCATCCTCTCCCGTATATCCCGTGCGCGCGATGATTACGTTTGTGCCCAGCAACTCCGTTTCTATAAAGTGAAAGCTCTTGACTTGAGTGAGGTCACACGAACGCACCAGGGGAGCAAGAAGCTCGATTGCACGTGGCCCCTGAACCGCGATCTGCCCATAGTCATCGCTGGCATTTGAGATCACTGCTTGTGTGGTATTTCGGGATACCAGCCACTCAAAATCTCGATCCGCATTTGATGCATTCACACAAAGAAGGTAACGATCTGATGCAAAGCGGTAGACGATGATATCATCGATTACTCCTCCATCATCGTTTAAAAGCGCACTGTATTGAGCCTTGCCGTCATACAGGGCACTTATGCGATTACACGTGAGCTGCTCAAGGGCTCTCTCAGCATCGGGGCCAGTAACCCAAATTTCACCCATGTGGCTCACATCAAACAGGCCAACGCGCTCACGAACTGCAACGTGTTCAGCGACCACACCGCTATACTGGACAGGCATCTCCCACCCAGCGAATTCAACCATCTTGCCGCCTAGCCGCAAATGCTCCTGATAAAGGGGTGTCCTCTTCATACCGCTACTCTCAACCCGCTACTTTGTTTTTTCGCAACCAGTTATCTACCGTGTTTGACATTAACATTGCCACCGTCATTGGACCAACACCGCCCGGCACCGGGGTAATCGCCCTGGTTAGTGGCGCTACGTCATGGTACGCCACATCACCCACGAGTCTCTTATCCATCATGCGATTTATCCCTACATCGATCACTATTGCTCCCGGCTTGATCCAATCGGCCTTCACAAGCTCAGGCACACCGACCGCTGCTACGAGGATATCGGCCTCTCGACATACCGACGCAATGTCTGGGGTCTTGGAGTGCGCAAAAGTTACCGTAGCGTTTCGCTCCAATAGAAGTATGCCAAGCGGCTTGCCAACAAGCTGCGAGCGCCCGATCACTACCGCGCGCTTGCCGGCGAGCGATGCCTTTGGAATATCAGCTAAAGTAGTTGCGTCACTCAATTCCACCCCTGATATCGCCAGATCAATCATCGTCATAGCTCCCAACGGTGTACAAGCCCGCGGAGCTGGAAGTCCCTGCAAAAGGAGACCCTGGTTGAGAGGATGCAGACCATCAGCATCTTTTTCCGGCGCTATCAACCGAGTGAAGAGCGCTCCATCAAGTGGCTTGGGTAACGGCAGCTGAAGCAGTATACCGTCGACATCAACGTTTTTATTAAAACCCTCAATCACATCTGCAAGCTGCTCGGCAGTAACAGTCGCCGGAAGAGATGCATCAAAAGTTCTAATCCCACACTCTTTAGCAAAACGATGCTTAGCGGCCACATATGTCTTAGAGGCGGCATCATCACCAACTAGGATAACCGCAAGACCTGGCCCTCTTCCGACGCTTCGCGAGTATGTAGAAATCAGACCGGTAAGTGTGCGCGCCACTGCCTGTGAGAGCTTCTTTCCGTCTAAGATGTTTACTGTGTGCGACATGGATTTTAAAGCTGGGACGGAGGCTAAACGTCTGGGGTTGTTAGCTGTTATAGTAGAGCGGCAAAACGAAGTAAATCGAAAGCAGCTCAAAAATTCTATCGCTTTTTCCGATGATTCCTATTTCAACTTGGCGTAGACTTTATCCAATCAGGCGTTACTCAGTATGAACGGGTAGCACCGAAATTAACGGGTAGCACCCAACGGCATAGGCCTTCAACCTGGATGTGATGATGCGAATAGGAATTCCAAAAGAGAGAAAAACCCTCGAAAAACGGGTAGCAGTAACCCCCGAAGGTGGTCGCCAATTGGTCGCCCGTGGCCACCAAGTTATGATTGAAACTGGAGCTGGGCTCGGTTCATCCTTTAGCGATGAGGATTATCGGCAGGCCGGCTGCCAGATAGTGCAAAGCTTGGCAGATGTCTGGACTCAAGCTGAGCTCTTGGTAAAGGTAAAGGAACCGGACGTCAGTGAGTTCCAATTTTTCCGTCAAGACCTTGTACTCTTTGACTATCTTCACTTGGCAAGCCTCCCAGAGGTCGCAGCAGCCCTACTCGACAAAAAAGTAACAGCGTTTGCCTATGAGACTCTAAAGACAGCCGATGGCAGGCTTCCGCTCCTTGAACCGATGAGCGAAGTAGCCGGCAAGCTCTCTGTGCTTAACGGCGCCTATTATCTACTCTCTCAAAACGGAGGACGGGGCGTCCTGCTCGGTGGCGCGGGAAGCGCACCTGCCGCGCACGTTGTCGTAATCGGAGCGGGGATCGCTGGCCACGCTGCATGCTCTAACGCTATTGGGATGGGGGCTCAGGTCACCGTGCTGGACATCAACTCAACCAAGCTTGAAGCGCTACAGGGTGAGTTCGGCCGAAAGATTACCCCGGTTCAGTCATCACCTGAGGCGATCAAAGAGGCATGCCGCACTGCCGACCTTTTAATCGGCGCGGTTTTGGTTCCCGGTGCCGCAACCCCTCGTATTATCACTCGTGATATGATCCGCTCCATGCCACGAGGGTCCGTTTTTATTGATATCAGTATCGATCAAGGAGGCTGTGCCGAAACGAGTCGCCCTACTACTCTGGACGCACCCGTGTACGAAGTAGACGGAGTGATTCACTACGGTGTATGTAACATGCCCGCTCAGACGCCCCGCACATCTACGATTGCTCTGGCATCAGCTACACTGCCCTACATTATCAAACTCGCCGATGAAGGCGCGACTCAGGCGAGCCGTTCCCCCGAGATTAGGCATGCCCTCACCTGCTTAGACGGCGTGCTAACCAACGAGCTTACAGCTAAGGCTTTGAAAATGTAGCGCCATAGACAGGAATCATCGGGAGACATTGCTACAGCAGATAGTTACAGCAGATAAAAGTAACTACCAGTAATAAACCCTGCGCGAGTGATTTTTTTCAAAAATGAATGAAGCTGGGTTTAGTATCGCGGCGACTAAAACAGGCTCAGGCAAATACTCGCCGGGCTAAGCGTTCAATCAACTCCTCGATCCCGTGTCCTGCGACACTTGAGATCACAGCTACCTCAAAACCAAGATCTGTAAACCGCTTACGGTACTGCTCTACACGCTCGGGCGATGATACTGCATCTGCTTTGGTTAAAACTACTATCTGCTCCCGCGCCGCAACCTCTTCGGAAAAGCTTCTCAGCTCGTGGTTGATACAATCAAAGAGCTCCTCAAGATTAGCTTCTGTGCCATCTTCATTTAACTGCGTTAAGTCAAGCAGGTGAGCGATTATCTTTGTGCGCTCTACATGTTTTAAAAATCTAATTCCCAGCCCCTTACCCTCGCTAGCACCTGGAATAAGTCCAGGGATATCCGCCACCACAAAGCTTCTTCCGCCTTTTGCTTTGACCACTCCGAGATTGGGCACCAGCGTTGTGAATGGATAGTCGGCGATCTTCGGTCGCGCCGCTGAGATACGCGAGATTAAGGTCGACTTTCCTGCATTTGGAAACCCCACGAGACCTACATCAGCAACCAGCTTTAGCGATAGGAGATATGTGCCTCCCTCCCCTTCCTCTCCGGGTTGCGCATACTCAGGCGCCTGATTGGTCGATGTTTTAAAGAAAGCATTACCCTTGCCACCGCGACCTCCTTTGGCAATAACGAACTCTCTATCGGGGGCATCGAGGTCCACAACAAGCTCACCTGCATCCTGAGTCTCTACGTTGTAAGCAAATACCTGCGTGCCAACCGGAAGCTTGATAATGATATCATCTCCTGCGCGACCATCTTTGCGCGCTCCTGATCCAGAGTCGCCACCTTTTGCTTCCCAAACAGCCTGAAATTTAAAATCCAGCAGAGTGTGCACGCTTTGATCGGCTTTAAGTATGACCGAACCGCCGCGTCCGCCGTTACCTCCATCGGGCCCACCGAGCGGAACGAACTTCTCGCGCCTAAAACTCCGCGAGCCGGCGCCACCTTTACCGGCCTTTACCTCTATGGCTGCTTCATCGATAAATTTCATATCCGCTAACTCTCTTTATGCGAGCCCATCAAGGGGAACAAAAAAAGGGAGTGGCGCTCCCGCGCTCTACTCCCTTTTTTCCGCAACTATCTGTTTTATGCCTACGCTGCCGGCCTAACAGTCACGTACTGACGAAGCCCCTGCTTAAACTCCACAACTCCGTCGACTAGAGCAAAAAGAGTATAGTCACGACCAGTTCCGACGTTGTCACCGGCATGGTACGTACTGCCACGCTGACGTACGAGAATGTTACCAGCACGAACCGCCTGCCCGCCGAACTTCTTTACTCCGAGTCGCTTACCACGGCTGTCACGTCCGTTTCGAGTACTTCCTACCGCTTTCTTATGTGCCATTGTGCTACCTCTCTAGTATTCTCTTCCTGAATCACCCACTAAAGCGCCACTGACTCAATTAGAATCTCGCTCTTAGCCTGTCGATGACCCTGTTTCTTGGTGTAACCACCACGACGACGCTTCTTGAATATGATAACTTTCTTATCTTTCTTGTGAGCCACTAAACGTCCAGTAACCGTCACACCGAGCGACTTCTCACCAGCGGCGAGCACACGAACTTCGGACCCTCCGGTCTTTCCGGCCATTAGCACGTCAGAAAAAGTGATCTTATCACCTGGCTGACCTTCCTGCTCATCGATTGAAATTTTGCTTCCCGGAGTTACTCGGTACTGCTTGCCACAAGTGCGAACTATAGCGAATACCTGCGGCTCTGATGCCTTTGCATCCTGCTTCTTTGTCTCCTTGCTGGAGGCCTTATTTTCCTGATTGCTCGTCTCGTTTGTCATAGCCTTCTAACCACTGCTTCTAAGGTGCTTCTTCGGGCGCTGCTCCTCTGAGGTTGGGCATGCAGCGACTCTCCCTTTAGTGCGTTATCTAATGATTCTAGAGACCTTAGAGTTATAAATAACTACAAAGTGGCTAACCACTTGAAAGTACTAGAATAGAGAACACAGAAAGGAGAAGATACCGGGAAGTCTGCCGAAAAGCAAGGAGATCACCTATATGATTAAGACTTCTTTGTGGTTATACTTGCCTTTGGGGGCTGATCTGTCTCACCCCCGAATGGATCCAGACCACCGTGATAAAGTTCACAGTGAAGTGAGTAGTGTTAGTAAGAGTTGTTATTCAGGGAATGAATGCGCGGGGATAGCTTCACGGTAGCAGTAATTGAGGACGAGGACTTAATCCGAAAGAGCCTCGTTATGAACCTTGAGCTTGAGGGCTTCAAAGTCATTACAGCCTCAGATGGCGAATCCGGAGTCGAACTGATTAATCAGCAAAAACCGGACCTTATCATCATGGATGTGATGATGCCTCGGAAGGATGGACTGCAAGCATGCCGCGAGTTGCGCATATCTGGTGTTTCAACCCCCCTCATATTGTTGACCGCCCGCAGCAGTGAGGTGGATAAGGTGCTTGGCCTCGACCTCGGCGCGGATGATTACTTAGCGAAACCGTTTGGAATGCTTGAGCTAATCGCTCGCGTCAAGGCGCTGCTCAGGCGCATTCAGCGGACCTCAAATGTCGACCAGGTCCGTTTCGCTGATGTTGTGATCGATTTTAAGGCCTATAAGGCCCACCGAAATGATGATCCGATCGAACTATCTGCCCGTGAATACAGGCTGTTACGTTATTTGATAGCCAAAGAGGGTAACGTTGTAACTCGTGATGAGCTACTCGATGAGGTCTGGGGTTATAACTCCTATCCAACGACCCGCACGGTCGATAATCACATCGCTAGACTGAGGCAGAAAATAGAGTCAAACATCGATGAACCCCAGCATATCCTCACCGTACACGGGGTTGGCTACAAGTTTGTTGCCTGAATTAGTAAATAAAATCAAATTATTATCGAGTTTGTAACTTTTTCTTCGAAAATTTGTACCAAATTTGCATCCTTTTGCTGCCAGAGAGAATCAAAGAAGGAAAGGCACTGACGTGACGTACCAAGACGTAGGTTTTACAAGCAGTTCAAGTGATTGCTCGATAGTGGTGGTTGATCAGTTCTCCGCAGTATCCGGTGTGGTATCAGTTGGTAGGACAAAGGCTGGTTTGAAGTAAGCGTTGTTGGTTTCAGCTCTTGGAGTTCCGTAAAAGAAGAAACAACTGAACCGTAACGAGAGGACTTACACCATGAACGATAAAGATTTAAACATCGACCCTCAAACAAACTTTCTTGATTTCCACGACTGCAAGGACGTCATAGCTCACCTGGGTGACTTCGTTGATCGCGAGATTCCCATGGCACAACGTGCAGCTATCGAGAATCACCTCGATGAATGTCCTGATTGCTGTTCATTCCTGGCTTCATATAAACACGTCATCTCAAGTGCTGCTGAGCTGCGCGAGCCAGCAGAGCCGCTACCTGTAGGCATCCAGAACCGCCTCAGAAAAGCGCTTAACGAGCGACTCGGCATCGAGCTGCCATTTATCGCATAACTCTCTCTGACTCTCTTCGCTTTTGCTTGACGCACCCCGCTGAAGGTTCGTAACCTTGCGGGATGCGCACAACACACGACACTACCTATTTAATAGATGGCTCCGGTTACATATTCCGTGCATTCTACGCCATCCAGCGACTATCGACCAAAGATGGCTTTCCAACTAATGCTCTGTACGGTTTTCTTCGAATGATGCTGAAAACGATGGCAGAGGCCAACTCAAGCCGCGTTGCCATCATCTTTGACGCAGGCAGGAAGACATTTAGAAACGATCTCTACCCGGAGTATAAAGCAAACCGCGCCGAATGCCCTCCTGAACTCTCAGAGCAGATGCCCTACTTCCGAGAGCTGTCTCGTGCTCTGGGACTTCCAGTTCTTGAGTGTCCTGGCTGGGAAGCTGACGACATTATCGCCACCCTCACCTCAAAACTCTCTGCTGAGAGGATGCCGGTGGTTATCGTTTCCGGTGACAAAGACCTAATGCAGCTCGTTACAGACAACGTGCATATTTGGGATACGATGAAAGATGCCCACTATGGCCCACCGCAGGTAACCGAGAAGTTCGGTGTTGGGCCCGAAAAGGTCACTGAGATCCTGGCACTCACGGGCGACTCCTCCGATAACGTGCCCGGAGTTGACGGTGTGGGACCCAAAACCGCCACTCAACTCGTTCAAAAATACGGAAGTGTCGAGGGGATCATCGCCAACGTAGCAGCATTAAAAGAAGATGCTGAAATTCGCAACCGAAAGAAGATCGCCGAGAGCATCGAATCAAACGTCGACCGACTGCGTCTCGCCTTGCGACTGGTTGAAGTAGCGCGTGATGTACCACTTGAGAAGATCACTGATGGTGCGCACGATATTCAGGCACTTCTAGAAAAGAAAGAAACCGACGCTGCTCATCTAGCTGAGCTATTTGAAAAGTTTGAGTTCCAGTCACTGTTCAAGGAGTTCAAGGGTATTTTAAACGGCGGTGCGCGGGCTACTACACTCCATTCATACGAGTACCAAACTATCCTTGCACCGCAATTCCCGTCATGGTGTGAACAGTTTCGCACCCAGAACGAGTTTTCTTTTGACCTGGAGACAACTTCGCTGGACGTACATAGCGCGGATATCGTAGGTATCTCTGTCTGTTGGAACTCGACCCAGAGCTTCTACATCCCGCTAGCGCACAGAGACCTTGATCACCAGGTCTCCTGGGCTGATTTCTCAGCAGCTACTAGAGATCGATTTTCCGATGCAAAGGTGCTCAAGAGCGGCCAGAATATTAAGTACGACCTTAGCATTCTCGAACTGCACGGAATGCAGGTTCGCGGTGTTGCTTTTGACTCAATGGTAGCGGCTTACCTTCTTAATCCCGATAGCCGAAATTTTAACCTAACCGCATTAGCCAGCGATTACCTTAGGCTCCCCGTTATCGAGTACGAGGAGGTTACAGCTGGGAAAGGAAACTTCGCTGAAGTGGCAATTGCGCAAGCCACTCAGTACGCCTGTCAAGACGCGCACTACGCCTGGCTGTTAAAGGAGCAGCTTGCTCCACGGATCGAGGAGGCGAGTCTAACGCGAGTATTCTCAGAGCTAGAGGTACCGCTGATCCCCGTTCTGGCGCGTATTGAGCGAGCTGGAATCAAAGTAGACCTGGATGCGCTCCGAGCTATGTCAGCCGAATTTGCTGCGCAACTCCTTACACTTGAGGAGCAGATTTATGGTCAAGCTGGTCAGAAATTTAACATCAACTCCCCCAAGCAGCTCGCGGAGATATTCTTCAGCAAACTGGGCATATCAACAAAAGGTGTAAAAAAGACCAAGACCGGTTTTTCAACAGACTCATCAGTTTTGGAAAAGCTCGCGGAGTCTCACCCACTACCGGCGCTTATATTGGAGTACCGCAGTCTACATAAGCTTAAATCCACCTATACCGATGCGCTGGCGGAAGATATCTCTCCTAAAACCGGTCGAGTCCATACGCGACTCAACCAAACCCTCACCGGCACAGGGCGCCTGTCAAGCTCAGATCCAAATCTACAGAACATTCCCGTACAGAGCGCTGAGGGTCGTCGTATTCGCTCAGCATTTATCCCAAAGGAGGGACACTTCTTCATCGCTGCTGACTACTCGCAGATCGAGCTTCGTCTCCTTGCCCATCTGAGTGAGGACGACAACTTAATACGCGCATTTAGCGAAGGCCACGACATTCATTCGGAGACCGCTCGCGAGATTATGGGGCTGTCCAGTGACGAGGATGTTACCAGTGAGATTCGTCGAATCGGAAAAACGATCAACTTTGGTATAGTTTACGGCATGGGCGCATTTCGCCTCGGCCGCGAATTGGGCATCCCGGTATCTCAGGCAAGCAACTACATAACGAGTTACTTCAATCGCTACCCAAAGGTAAAAGAGTATTTCTCCCGACTTGAGGAGAATGCCTTGGCGCAGGGTGAGGTTCAAACGATCTACGGCCGTAAGCGCGTTATCAGCTCAATCGATACAAGCGGTCGCGACCAAGGTTTTGCGATGCGAGCAGCTATTAATGCACCGTTGCAAGGCTCCGCGGCCGACATCATCAAACTAGCGATGATTCGGGTAGACGACCTCCTGAATCAATCCTACCCCGGTGCTCAGCTTGTGCTTCAGATTCACGACGAATTATTAGTGGAAGCTCCTGACAGGGGAGATGAGCATAACCAGTCGCTAATATCTGCAATCACTCAAGCTATGGAATCAGTCATAACGCTCAAGGTTCCACTTAAAGTAGATGCCGGAAGCGGATTCAACTGGCAACAGGCACAGTCCTAGCGGTTTTTGTTCGAGCCACATCAGGTCCACGGTTGTGGGGACGGGCTGCCGCATCCCATTCTGCTGAACCTTCCATTAACACAGCAGTTAAACAGCTACCGTTTGGCTTCAGCCTGGTCGGGTGCCGTCTGCTCCCTCTCGTACTCCCTCTTATACACGGTAGCTTTCGATCTCCAATTCGGCACATCAGCATCAGACCGGCACCCTGCGTAAACTATCCAAGTGCTTGAAAATAGATTCATATGCTGCGCGGAATATTTCCCTGATATTTCTGCCATGTACGAGGAAAGCAAGCTGTCGCTATTGTGAGAGCACTTACGTTTATAACCATGACATTCAAGGACGCCCGTAACCTAACGGGCCGTTTTGAGTTAAGCCTGTGTGCCGATAGTCCCACACAGCAGTTTGATTCTTTAAATGACCTTGCCGTAGCGTTTCGCCAACAGATAATCACCGAATTAACTTCTACCTTTAGGGCTCATCCCCAGCTCTCAGCTCAGGTACGCGCGGTCCTAAATCTCCAGACTAGCCAAAGCGCGGCTCTGACTCGTCAATGGTTTGCGATACTTGAGAATTGATTATCAGAGAGGAGCCAGAGTTGGCTTGTCCTCTACGGCGCAACTTGGCTACGCCATGATTACGCTCGTCCAGCTATTGCGAGTGATTTTTTCAAAAATCAGCCGCTCAGGATTTAGAATAGCTGGGTGAGTGCGGACTAGCACCAAACTACGCTAAGGCGCTATTGCGATCGACTGTAATTCCATCCTCTCGATTACGCCTCAGTATCTCCCGACACTCCTGGTTTTCTACCTGTGAAAAATCGGTGTACCACTGACCAACACTGCCGAAATTACCAGTTGGTATTGAGTGTACACAGATGACCTTAGCGCCTTCCTCCCGCTCTAGCTTTTGACACGTATCGATCGGTCCTACTGGCAAACCTACTATGATTGCGTCCGGCAAGTGGGACTTCACCGCCTGCACGGCAGCTCTCATTGTGGCCCCCGTAGCCACTCCATCATCGACCAGCACAACACTGTGCCCCCTAAGCGACAGTTCAGGCGTCGCAGCGCTTCGCAGCAATTTTTCGCGTGCAACCAGTTCAGCTTTCTCAGCCCTTAGAGTGCTCTGAAGATCTTGAGGAGTCAGACCAAGACTCCTTAGTACTTCATCGTTCCAAACAGTTATACCACCTGATGCAATTGCACCGCACGCAAGCTCTTCATGACCGGGCGCCCCGATTTTGCGCACCATTAAGATATCCAGTTTCGCCCCGAGCGTTTCTGCCACCGCTGCGGCTACCGGTACCCCTCCGCGAGGCAATCCAAGGACGACAATAGGCCGCTTGATTTTCTCTGCTAAAAGTCTCCTGCCGAGCTCGTGGCCAGCGTCAGTACGATCTTTGAGGTTAGGTATAAAACTTGATTTTTTGCTCATGGTGTCTAATTAGACCAGCCTAGCCTCACAAAATACTGCAACGCTATAATCATGCGCACCCCGCGCTCAGTCGCCGTTAGTTCACTATAGTGACGTGCAAAAGTCCGTGCCAGTAAAACTGGCAAGGCTTTTGCTGTACATCACTATAGGTTGTTGTTTTGATTCGCATCCGCGAATCGATAGCGTTCTCCAAAACTCGGGATTTCGCTACGGACTTTTGGAG
>JBKCMS010000055.1:0-14641 GCA_046300175.1 Pseudomonadota bacterium
ATAACGAAGAAAGTTTTTTCGTTCGACATGCTTATTTTCTGGGCGCAAATGATCCATACAAAGCGCTCAAAAATACTTTGAAGGCCGAAATCAATGCAGATGCGTGGGAAACTTTGCACAGCGATACGTCAAGGCCGTTTGAAAAACCAAGTTCTGGACGAATTGCAGTCAAAGTAATTAACCACCTTGGTGACGAGGTTATGAAGGTCTTCAAGGTGGATTAATGGATTTCCGAATTGCCGACACATTTACTGATAGCCTTGCTACATTAACGAACGAAGAGCAGAAGGCTGTCAAAACTACGGCGTTTGATCTCCAAATGAATCCGGCCAATCCTGGCATGCAGTTTCACAAATTGGACCGCGCAAAGGATTCAAACTTTTGGTCAGTCCGGGTAAGCAGGGATCTTCGCCTGATTGTGCATAGGACGTCGACCAGTCTTCTCCTTTGTTATGTTGATCACCCTGACGATGCGTATCGTTGGGCAGAAAGGCGAAAGCTTGAAACTCATCCAAAAACGGGCGCTGCTCAGCTTGTAGAGATTCGCGAAACCGTCAAGGAGATCGAGATTCCTACTTACAAGGTGGTTGAAAAGCCAGCTATTCCAAAGCCCTTGCTTTTTGAAAATATTTCAGACGATGAGTTGCTTTCCTACGGAGTCCCTGTCGAGTGGATTGGAGATGTTCGCAAGGTTAACGAAGAGAGCTTGCTCGATCTTGCCAGTCACCTACCAAGCGAGGCGGCAGAAGCACTGCTTGATTTGGCGACCGGAGTAACTCCGCGGGTAGCACCTCCAGGTGCTGCTAGTCAAAGTCCATTTGAGCATCCAGATGCGCAGCGACGCTTCCGTGTGATGACTAATGTCGAAGAGCTTGAACGGGCGCTCGAGTTTCCATGGGAAAAATGGGCAACATTTCTGCACCCATCCCAGAAGGAAATTGTCGAGCGTGATTTTAACGGTCCGGCGAGGGTTGCAGGTTCTGCGGGAACGGGAAAAACCATAGTAGCGCTTCATCGCGCAGTGTCGCTTGCAAGGAGACACTCTGATGCGCGCGTGTTGCTGACTACGTTTTCAGAAACATTGGCAAATGCACTAGGAAACAAACTAAAGAGACTAATTAGCAATGAGCCGCGCCTCGCTGAGCGTCTTGAAGTTCATTCAATGAATGGGATCGGAAAACGCTTGTACGAGATTCATTTTGGTAAAGTAGCCGTTGCGCCTCCTCAGACAATTGCGCAACTCATTGGGGCCGCAGCTGATAAGTGCGTGGACCAGAAGTTCAGTAAGCATTTTCTTGTCTCTGAATGGACGGATGTCGTCGATGCATGGCAGTTAGAGTCCTGGGAGGCTTATAAGAATGTCGTTCGCCTCGGTCGAAAAACACGACTGCCGGAACCGCAGCGCGCAGCCCTATGGAGGATCTTTGAACAGTTTAAGGCCGAACTGGAATCCAATAAGCTCGTAACCCAGTCGAATATTTTCACGCGGCTCGCCAGCAAGTTGGCCAAGGACAAGAATGCACCGTTTGAGTTTGCTATTGTTGATGAGTGTCAGGATATAAGCGTAGCACAGCTAAAGTTTCTTAAAGCGCTGGGCGGAGATCGACCAAATAGCCTCTTCTTTGCTGGCGATTTGGGTCAAAGAATCTTTCAGGCGCCGTTTTCATGGAAGTCGTTGGGCGTGGATATTCGAGGTCGCTCCAAGACTCTTCACATTAATTACCGGACCTCACATCAAATTCGCCAACATGCCGATAGATTGCTTGGTCCGGAGGTGTTCGATGTTGACGGAAATGTTGAGGGCCGTCATGGCTCAATATCTCTATTCGACGGGCCAAAGCCATCAATCCTGACGTTGGTCTCCGAGAGAGAGGAGATTGATACTGTTACAGAATGGCTAAAGAAACTAGTCGACGAGGGTTTTAAGCCCCATGAAATAGGCGTCTTTGTCCGTTCTGATTCAGAGATCGGCAGAGCGAAGTCTGCGCTGGAGCATTCGAGACTGCCATTCGTTATTCTGGACGATAGCGTTGAAACCAAGGCTGGCTTTGTATCCGTCAGTACTATGCACCTCGCGAAGGGACTCGAGTTCCGGGCGGTTGTTGTAATGGCGTGTGACGATGAAGTCCTGCCACTTCAGTCACGAATTGAAGCCGCTGCCGATGAGTCAGATCTTGAGGACGTCTATAATACTGAGCGACATCTCTTATACGTCGCTTGTACCAGAGCGAGAGATTCTCTTTTGATTTCGAGTGTTGGGCCGTCATCGGAATTTCTTGGCGACCTGAGATAGAAGTCGTACCCATGATTAACACTGTTGCAAAGATAGCAATCCGGCCACTACGCATCGCGTGGGTTATCAGAGAAGGCTCGCTTGATGACTTCCGCAAAGTGGTCTATTGGAACACATGCCTATGGGGTGGGGTACGTAACTATATCTTTGAGGATAGCAGTCTGCCCGCGCAGGAGACTCTTGCAAAGGAATATGCTCTTGATGTCATTTCCTACGCAGAGAAACCAGCCGAGGGGCTTTGGCCAAACGGGATCCTAGAATTTGAGCGTGGTTGGTCAATCATCAAATGCAATCATCGAGGCAAATTCGAAGCACACGCTATCGATGTTCTTCCGTTTCTTCGTTCATTGGGGGATGAGCAAAAGAACGTACCGGAGGGACGCCTGTCGAAGTTATCTCGTTTCAACTTCGACAAGAGAGATAGTTTTGCTTCTCTATTCATCTGCAAGGGGCACTATCCGAATCCTTCAGAATCGGACATTGATTATAATAAATTTGCGGAAGCCGCACTCGGAATCCAAGATATCCATATTTCCAACGGGGCAGCCTTACCAAAGGAGTATTGGCTCACTCCCTCATTTTTAGCCTTCACCGGATGTTTTTTAGAAGACCGCGGATTTGGTTATTCGGCGAATCGCGTCGTGTTCCTGTTCGGCTCCACCGAGAGAGTTGGAGACCTTATTGCGTATTGGAATATGCGAGCAACGGGATCGACAATAATTTTCATTGATCCGACATCGATACATAGGTTCGAGGACAGTGTTACAGCGTACATTCAGGATTTATGTAAGCGAATAAGAGGGAATAATTTCAGACCAAAAATCGAATATTTACGATGTGAGTCAGTCACTGAGGATTCTTTCAACCCAGCAAAGGCTATGGTCGAGGAGCGATTCAAGCAGGCGAAAGTGGATTTAACTCTCTTTCCCTTTGAAATTCCAAAAGGATTTTTTAGTTCGCGATATAGCACTACGCCACGTGATGTCCTTGGGGTTTCTCTCGAACAGGAAGGAAGGTCTTCCCTCTCATTTTCATTACCATCGAGACCTTTTGATCCCCAGCGAGTTTCCTACGGACATACTTTTGCGGTAGACATCGACCATCGAAGTTATGATGAGAATAGATGCTTCTCTACTCCGTTTGTCCCCGAACTTAATGAATTTTTTGGACGGCAACAGCAATATACTGGGGGTTATGACCGAGGCCGAGCAACGCCCTTTGGACTATCGGTCCTGTGCCATGGCACCGATGAGGTTGTAACTATTCGATCGTTCGATCCCAGGGCTTTTTTTATCGAGCTTTTCAAGAAATGTAGTATTCAGTGCTCAATTAGGAAGAGCTCCCATGTTGTATTGCAACTGATTCAACGGATGGGTGGGATAGAGGGTTTCCGCGCGTTCAAAATAGAAGGAGTTCGTAAATTAGTCTCTAAATTGAAAGTTGATGAGCCCATAACCCGTGCAGACGCTACTAAGATTATTTTCGGAAATCATCAGTCGGAGGAATTAAAGTCTCGTCTTCTTACGGAGTATGCGGACTTCGGTATTAAAGGAAAGGAACCGTCATCTCATGGAATTTTCGACCAGCTGGTTGAGTTAGACCTTTTTATGCCCGGATTAACCATTGAGTGTCCGAATTGCAATCTGGAAGCATGGATCTCGCTTGATGATCTAAAAACGATCAGCAAGTGTATATTCTGCGGTAAGAAGTTCCACGTCGGACGGGCTTTAAAGACTGCCGGTGCTTGGAAATATAGAAAATCAGGGCTTCTTGCCCGGGGCGATAATCAAGGAGGCGGCATTCCAGTTGGTTTGATTCTCCAATCTCTCAATATGAATTTAGATGGCGATTATGGTGTCCTCCCATATGGCGTCGGATTCGACCTTAAGGACACAGATGTTGACTGTGAGGTTGATTTTGCTTGTATTCACACCGACAGGGGATCAGCCCCTGCCTTGATTATTGGGGAGGCGAAGAGTCAAGGCGGGGCCATTGATCAAAAGGATTTGTCGAACCTGATTGCGGTCGCGAAACGAGTTGAAAATGTCTTAAAGCTCAAGGTCTATATCTGTATCGGAAAAACTGGCAAGTTTAGACCTGAAGAGATTGAAGTCATCAAAGCGGCGAAGGCTACATTTGAGGACATCATTATACTTTCAGTTGATGAGCTAGAGCCGTTGTGGTGTTATTCATCAAAACGAGGAAAGGATGAACGCCTACAAAGCGGACGGACGCTTGAGGCCTTGGTCCGAAATTCTGCCATCGTACATCTAACGTAGTCAGAAAGTCTCGATGTTCAGACCTGTACGCTAGCGTCCCTAATCTGAAGTGGGATCATCACTTCTATAGGGTAGGGATTGCGACCATTGAATTGAATCGAGGGTCTCAATCAGCTTTCTAATTGACCCGAGGCCGCGTGGTTTAGTTGGCATCAAAATCAAGCGGGTACACATAAAAACCTGGAGCCACCGACAGGAGTCGAACCTGCGACTTCATCATTACGAATGATGCGCTCTACCAACTGAGCTACGGTGGCACATGTTGTTTTTTTCACTTTGGACGCGGAATGGACGCGATAACGTCGAAACCGTTTCCTACCTTCTCGTAACCTCTCGAAACCGTTCGTTACCCTCGACCATTGCCAAAGCATTACGAATGAGATGCTCTACCAACTGAGCTAAGGTGGCAAAAAGACGCCTGAAACGATAGAAAAATACCGCACAATCTTTGAAGAATCAACTCTTGTCTTATGATGTCAGAGAGCCGTCTTTCGTTTCCCAGATAGCAGTTCTGACACAGCATTATGCGAGACCGATACCCCATGATTTTCAGCCAGATACTGACTGATATCCCGTAGCGACATGCCAGCCTTTCGTTTCTCACGCATCACAGCGATACACCGTTGCTGCTTAGCGTCCTTCACGAGCTTGCCGTTCTGTCCAACTCTGTAGCCGAAAGCCACGTTACCACCCTGATACCGTTTCTCTCGACGCATTGTGAGCTTGACGTCAGCTATGCGCTCTCTGATGCGCTCACGTTCCTGTTCCGCTACCGCTGATAGTATCGTAAAGACGAGTTGTCCGATTCCATTTGTGACGTCACCACCTAAGTCGATAAAGTGAAGAGAGATTCCACGCTTCTTAAACTCTGCCAGCATATTGAGTGCATTTTGAGCGTTTCTGAACATTCTATCGAGTTTAGCGCAGACGATGATGTCGCCTTTTTTAGCCCGTTCCAAAAGCTGTGAGCCAGCTTTTCGAGCTGCTAAGTCTGTTGAACCAGAGACGTCAGTGTCTTGAAACCACGAGACGTCTCCAAGCTGCTTACCGAGACAGTACGCTGTGATCTGATGCTTCTGAGAGTCTAAGCTCAAACCAGTTTCAGCTTGTCGTGCTGTTGAAACCCTGATGTATCCAAAGACAGCCATATACGAATACCTCTGAACTCTACGCTCACAGTGATGAACGACAGAAGCCACATCCAGCATGAGAGCCTGTAGCCAAAACTGTAATCGTACAGTAGCACGATTACACTATCCCCGTATTTGACGTAAAATCAGTTAGTTAGCTGCTTGTCTCGTAGGAAGCTCTCTATTCGATAAATAGATGTGCCTAGAGTGTCAGACAACGAAGCACAAAACAAAGTCGTTTTCCGAGCTTCCTCGTTGTGTATAGACGCTCCTAACCGTGAGCCACAGCATGACTAAGATCGATTGCCAACATTCATATACTGAACGCAAAGAGCTACAAGCCGCTCTTAGATCGTTTCTCGTAAACCTTGATCTTCCACTCTTTGTTACTCTCGCATTCAACAAGAGCCTCTCAATAGCGAAAGCCCAGAAGCTATTGAATGAGTTCCACTACCAGATCCAAAAATCTCTTTGGGGCAAAAAGTTCTATCGAATACCAGCCGAGCAACGCATCTTCTTCATAGCGTTTCCAGAACATATCGATAGCAACATCCACTACCATCTGATGCTGAAAGTTCCTCCACGTTACAGAGTGCTCTTTCAGATCCATGCCCAGAACGCCTTGTCTCGTGTCTTAGAGAGCGCCGATCTAAAAATCGAGGAGCCACAGTCTCCAGAAGATGTGATCAAGACTAAGTTCTATTCAACTAAGGATCTCTTCAATGAGCTTAACTACGAACACTTTGTGATCTCCACTCAGTTTCAACGAAAGCCATTGAGAGAACAGATGCCGTAACCCTACTTGCTTTCAGCAAATAGTAGATCGTTACGCCATCTTACCACGTCAGTCTGAGCCAACGAGTTTCCACTCGCAGTGCTGTGCTGTCTATTACCTAAGAACTTCTAAAACAGATAAATAGAAGAGAAGAGATTAAGAGAGCCACCATGAAACGATTCGACAAGAAGATATCAGCACGAGTTTCGAGCCACCTACTAAGAGCCCTTGAAGAGATTGCAATCGATCTTGAAGAGAGCAAATCCTCCATCATCAAGAGAAGCATCCTCCACTACCTCGATCACCACCAGAAAGTTCATGTGCCGATCTTACGACAACGAAACCATGGAACCATACGATATGAAGAAGACTAAAACAGAACTCGTTACCGCAATCCAACGTTATGACATTCTCGATAGTGAGCTACACCTCATCTCTAAGAAAGCCTCTTCTACAAATAAGAAAACCGCCCTGCAAAGATTCCTTAAGAGAGCCAGCGAGTATGTTGACGATGAAAGAGATGTGGTTTTGATCGCCATAAAAGTGAAATAGCCATGCCGATCTTATCGTTTAAGAAATATCACGACGCCACCTCCAAACTCACTGAATCAGTTGAGACACCAGTGTTCGCCAAGACGATAGAACTCTCTCACGCTGATATGTATATCGTTATCGACATCGTTCTTGCGCATCATGAGCAACACACCGATGCGATAAACTTTCTAAGACAAGTAGCTGATGAGATCGAGTTTCTGTCAGCCATGAAATGCAATCGCCAAATCTCCACTACGTTGTCGTAGTTTCTTTCTGAGCTGCCTTTCGTCGTTCTTCCACAGAGCCTGCGCTCTTAATCTTATGCCCTTTAAGCCTCGCCGTAAGCCGAGAATACGTCTTTTGAAGCATCTCGACAGATGAGCCCATGTTAAGAGCTAAATCGTAGAGATCGACGTTATCGCCCTTTAGAAGTCGCATCGTGCAGTAGAAGATTCGTAATGATGAAAGAGAACGTTTCTTGCCAGCTTTGTCCCGTGTGAGTCCAGCTTCATCCAAGAGAGCATTAAAGTTACCCTTCATCGACTGAATCTTTCTGCCCCTACAATCCGAGAACACGAATTCGTCGTGAGCTTTGAACTGAAAGCCATACTTCTCCGAGAACCCTCTCTGCTGTTCCAGAATACGAGTTAAGTAGTCTCGACAGACATCATTCGCCACTAGCTCTCTGCTTTTAGCTTTGCCACTAACGCTCAAGATGATGTTGCTTCCACCAGACGCATCTTTTGCATCCCATTCGATATCTTTCCAACGTAAATTCATCAGCTCAGTAGTTCGACATCCACAGTTCGATGCGATCAGAATGTAGTTGTAGAGTAGAGTTCAATACCACAGTTCTCTGTCTCGCCCAGAGTCTTTAAGCTCCTCGATACGTTTTCGTCCCACAGCCAAGAGCTTTCGATACTCGCCTTCAGAGAACGTAGATCGTTGATTGAACTTCACACGCTCTGTCTTTATCTGAACTACCTCGTTTGAAGCGATGTAGCCCTTTGTTACCGCAAACTTGAAGATAGCTCTTAGAATCGTCTCTTCGCTGTTGACTGTTGTGCTTGCAGCGACACGTGTTCGCTGAGACTCGTGAATCTCACGTTTAATCTTCTTGCCGTTTCGATAGTACGTAATGTGCCGCTGCTTTGAGCCTTCGCCTGATATCCAGTAGTTCTTGCGCCACTCTCGATACCGTTCAAGCTCTTTATTCTGTATATCTGCCAGTTGTATATCGCCGAAGAAGTTGTCGAAGTATCTGTCGATCATTAACTTCTGTCCGTGTAGCTTGCGCTGCTTTATCTCACCACGAGCTACCTTCTCTGAGAGATGTTCCAAGTACTCTGTTGAAACGTCTTTGAACGTCTTCTTTGTGAGTGAGAGCCCTTGTTTGAGCTTGAACTCGTACTGTAGCCACTTTTCGAGAGCAGCCTCAGTTGCTTCTTCCTTGTCTGTTGTGAAGAGAGACTCTTGAACGAAACCCTTCGTTCCACGAAACGTGAGTCGAGCATAGTACCGACTCGATACACCCTTACGCTTGAATATCTTGATCCTGCCGTTCTTTAGCTCGAAGTAATCAGTCCAGAATGAGAGCTTATTGTTCACACGTTCACCACGATTAGACTGACTCACTGACACAAAACTGACTCAAGTTCGATGTGCTGTGAGTCGAAAAAGTCTGCTTCCACTATCGACTGACACAAAACTGACACAAGAAAATGTGCCGATATTTTTTGCCACGAAGTTGCGTAGTGCTATTATATGCCTGAAAGCATTGATAAAAAAGAGTGCTGTGAAATTGAGCTTCGACTGAGTTGTCGATTACGAATGCGCTGCTCTACCAACTGAGCTAGAGCGGCTTGGGATTAAGGCTGCAGCGAGCCAAGTTTCATTAAGATGCCACATCCCGTTAAAAAGATACAAGAGGTTAGGAGGTGTATTGGGTCAAACCTCATATCACCATCAGGGTTGCTGGTGGTCTAGTATCCTCCAAGACCGTGAGGGTAGCACTGCTAGCGGTCGCGAGTTCACGTAGATATTAAACTAATTAGCTTTTTAATATGCGTAGCCCCATACCAGCAGCTCGACATAGACCAAATAGAGCGAAATACGGGATGTATTCGGTAGGAGTTGGTGAGAGCTCCATTAAACAACGAAAGATAGCCACAGAAACGCAGAGAAGACTCACTATCCAGGCTGCTATGATCCAACCTGTCGGAAGTTTGTCGGGCTCCTCTATCGCCACATCCTGGTGCAGCTGTCTCAGCCGCATGGCGTTAATCACCGAGATCGGATCGGCGGTCAGTCCATTAAAAGGAATAACAATATGTGGGGTCTTCGCCCATCTACGGAATCGTAGCAGGGTGCGAGTAGCTAAGTTTCGTTTACGTAGATAGTGTTGAGAGAGCATCAAGCTGATCTGCTGATAGCGAGAAGTCATAACGGGCCAAGCACTTTCAATATCTGCCCAGCCAAGGCGACCGGTCTTGAGGAAGAATAGACCGTTACGTTCGATCGATATAACGGGTTTGGGAAGCAGCATAAGAGCTAGGTTGCGTATGCCGAGGTCGATTGCGAGAAATATGAATCCTAGAGATGCGGCTTCCTGAGAGATAGATGCGGAGGGATTTTTGAGGGCGTTGTACGCAACATAAAAGATAGCTCCTGCTAGAATCACTCTGAGGAAGCTCGTCATAAGTTTCTGCCGCACGTACATCGGCGCTATAAGATATGAGCTCGATTGCTGTGTCTGTTTGCGTTGTTGATCTTGATTTGGTGACGAATTAAAGGATCGCCGCGAGGAGGTGTTAGTAGTGTTTGGTGATGGACGCTGGTGATCGGTTTGGGTTCGATTGCTAGCAGCAGTAGCGCTGTCCCGAGTGGATTGGCGGTGAAGGGGCGGCTCCTTGCCCATTTTTCGCAACTCACTCATTGCCGCATTGATACGTTGAGCTTGCGCCTCCGCTTTGAGGCGCAGTCGGTCGTCTCCTTGAAATCGATCTGGGTGCCAGACCCTCATCAGGTCCTTGTAGGCTTGGGTGACTTCGTCCCACGAGGCATCTGGTGCCAATCCGAGAGTCGCCAGGTGTGCTTCGCGTTTATCCATACATAAGCGTTATGGGAGGTTATGGTCTTTAAATGACCAGCCAGAGTCTGCAGTAAGCTGCCGGACCAGGTTAAGACAGCCAGGCTGCGTTGCTCCACAGCGCTTAACATCTCAATTTTGCTACATGTTTTGGAGCTTGGCTATGTCTTTCATAGTCTAATACCTATGTTTATTATAAGCATCTTTTTGGTATTAACTGGTGTATTTATCAATCAGATGATATCCTGATGTAGCCTAAAGTCAAAGTCAGGACGGGATTTGTAGAGGTTAACCCATTAAAGGCAGCGTTATGGACACTGAGATTACCTCAAGGCTTACCAAGGACTACACAGAAACAATCCTTTCGGGTGACGCAGAGAGAGCACACAAGGTAATCGACCAGGGGCTTGCCGCTGGCGTTATTCCGTCGCGCTTATACCTGGAGGTGTTGATGCCAGCACAGGTAGAGATCGGGGCTCGCTGGCATCGTGGCGACGTTACTATTCCACAAGAGCACATTGCAACTCAGATCACGCTGCGTCAGATGGCGCGTTTGCGAGCTATGCTAAAAACACGATTGAAGCTTGGACTCAAGGCAGTGGTTAGCTCGGTAGAGGGCGATCAGCATTTTCTCGGAGCGCAAGCGATCGCCGATTTCCTCGTAGTGGATGGATGGGAAGTAGATTTTCTAGGTGCTGATGTGCCAACCGACCACCTTGTGCCGTATGCCAAAGCGCGCGGAGCGCACCTGGTGTGTATCTCTGTTTCGCTAACCTCCCTAGTTCCGGTCGCACAGAAACTGGTTTCGGAGTTACGCAAGATAGCTGCTGGGCCAAAGATACTATTGGGTGGTGCTGCCTTCATTGGTCATCCAGAGTTAATAGGAGCGGTCAAGGCTGATGCGTTTTCACTTGATCCGCAGGAAGCTGTTACTATGGCGAGGCAGGTGTGTGGCTTACTCAACGCTGAGAACGCTCTGGCACTATTTCTGCGTAAATTGGGACACTCAGTTCATGAGTACCGAAAGCTGCGCGGAATGAGTCAGCAGGAGTTGGCGGATTCATCAGACCTTGATCGTGCATACATTAGCGCAGTGGAGCATGGAAAGCAGAATATAAGTATCGGAGCGATCGCAAAGTTGGCCAAAGCCCTTGACCTTTCGATCGAGGAGCTCTTGGTAGGCTCGGGTTATTAAGTGGCCGGGATACTCTTTTGATACCAGTTCTAAATCGCGTATTTCATGAAACTGCGTCGGGAGAGCGCCATCATCGGCGCGCACAGTAGCAGCCTTCATTAAATATGCGGACTAGGGTTTTCTGGCAAAAACAAGGGCACTATGAGGTGCTGGGTGCCCCTCTACAGTTTTAGTCGGATCTGTCGGATCGAGAAAATCAGAGAGGCTTTCGTAGGGCGCCCATTCAGTTTTGCGCTGCTCAGAGGTTTTTACTGGTCCAAATTGTTGGATGGTACAATCTTTAAATCCAGCCCGATCGAGTAATGTAGCAAGGGCATCGGCCGTGGGCACTATCCAAGCGTTGCGCATCTTCGCATAACGGTCATTCGGAACTAAGAAGTGTGAACCTGACTGAGGAATAATCAGGCTTTCAAGGATCACTCGGCCTCCGGGTCGGGTAGCAGTAAAGAGCTTTTTGCAAGCGGTGAAGGGGTCTCTCTGGTGGTAGATCACCCCCATACATAGCACTAGATCAAAAAACTCAGGGAATGCATCAACGGTGGCGATTCCGGTTGGAATAAAAGCGACCGTAGGTATCTTTGCCAGACCTTGTAAGAGGCCACACTGAAGCCAACAGCGCTCAATCGGATCAAACCCAACAACAAGCTCCGGGTTGTATCCTGTTAGTTTAAAGAGAAAATAACCGCTATTACAGCCCACATCGGCAATTCTAGCGCCACGGAGTTCGCCGAGTAATGGGGATATACGGTGCCACTTTTCAGATGAGCGCCACTCGGAGTCAATCATAGTAGAGCCCACTTGATAGGGGCCAATACGCCAAGGCGATAGGTTGTGTAGCAGGGCATCAAATCCGCGAGGGGTCATTGAGGCTGGTAGATCGATCGCTATCGTGTCCTGGGAAACATCTATAGCGCAAGGGCGTGCTATGCGTTTAATAGTACTGGTAACTTCGTGTGCCAATGGCGCCCAGTGCGGAGATCGGCGCATTAGCGACCAAGCTGAACGGATCTCTGTAGCTAGAGGAGTGAGTGCAATAGAGTTGCGGTAGGGCTTTAGGGGCAGGAGTGTGTGGAGCATATCAAGATATGTGCAAAAAATGAGACCAACTACAGCTACGTAGAAGGGGCGCTACTCTCCGGTTCTAGCGCAAAAGGCCGAATAATTCATCAGGCATTTATTAATTGGGCGATCGAACATGGCAAATACAAAATCGAGCTAGCGACCTATTAATAATGATTTCCAAGGGGCGGTTTTTCGCTGTTGTAGCTTTCCAGTTTAGCGCTAGTAGAGTAATCTAAGGGATGTGAGCACCGTTACGCAAACCACCCAAAGTATCGTTGTTTCTGTCGAGACCACCCCGATTGAGGCGGAATGTAAGCCTCAAGATGGAGTCTTTGCCTTCGCCTACACAGTACGCATAGAAAACCGCTCGGAAAATAGACCTGAAAACATTGTGCAGCTCCTTGAGCGGCACTGGCTAATTGAATCAGCAGGCGAGCAGATTGGCGAGGTAGTGGGTCCGGGAGTGGTAGGTGTTCAACCGATTCTAGAGCCTGGTCAGCACTTTGAGTACACTTCCTCCACCGTGATTAAGGATCCGGTTGGATCCATGCGCGGGGCTTATATTTTCAGTCGGCGAGGAGGTGGATACTTTACTGCTCAAATTCCCCGGTTTACTCTGATATATCAACAGCTATGTAATTAGAAGTTGTCTCACATTGCAATCTGCAGCAGTAGATTGATGCTTTTGAGATAGCTTATATCATTTACAGTCAAGGGGCCTACATCAAGGTAAGGATTATGCCGAAGGATTTTTTCTCAGTAAAGAACACTACCAGCCTACACTCGCTCCGGAGTGGAGCCAAGATTCATGTAATCGGCGTGTGCGGCGTGGCCATGGCACAGATATCTGTAGCCCTGACTGAGCGGGGCTTTGTGGTCTCAGGTAGCGACAAAGAGTTCTACGAGCCGATGAAGAGTCTACTTGCCAAATCATCAGTAAAGACCTGTGTTGGATACCAGCACGATAATGTACCGGTTGACGCTGACCTGGTCGTGATAGGGAACTCTATCAGCTACGGTAATCCTGAAGTTGATGTAGTCGAGGCAAAAAATCTCCCTTACACGTGCTTCCCTAAGATACTTCAGGAAGTTGCCATCGCCGGAAAACACTCCATAGTTGTGACTGGTACCCACGGAAAGTCCACTACGACAGCTCTTATAGCGACACTTTTGCTGCAAGACGGCAGGGAGCCTTCGTACTTTGTGGGTGGTATCGCCCAAGGGCTGCCGCACAGCCTCGCTGTTGGAAAGGGAGCGGTCTCGGTAGTTGAGGGGGATGAGTACGACAGTGCTTTCTTTGCTAAGGTGCCCAAGTTTTCCTTCTACGCACCGGATACGGTGATTGTGAATGCAATCGAATATGATCACGCTGATATATACGCCAACGTTGAGGCGATTGAAGCGGAGTTCACTAATCTGGTAACTGGATTGAAGCCCACTGGGACTGCCATATGCTGCATAGATTTTCCGCGCGTCAAGCGCCTGGTCGCTGAATGGAGGGCCAAATCAAAATGTGAGATCCTCACTTTTGGTGCGGATCCTGAGGCGGACTTTGTTATTGTAAATCGGGAAGTTGTAGGTATGGGGCAGCGAGTCACTGTAACAGGTCCAGGGCTCGGCGGATGTACTGTCGAGATACCGATGCTAGGAGAGTACAACGCACGTAATACTCTCGCTGCTATAATTGTTTCTCAAATAATCGGTATGGAGCTCGGAAAAACCACAGAGTATCTAGCTGGTTTTCGCTCGGTAAAGCGCCGACAAGAAGTTCGAGCGCAGAGGAGTCGAGTAGTGCTTATTGAGGATTTTGCGCACCATCCCACGGCAGTGCAGCAGACCGTAGATGCGGTGCGAGAGGCCTTCCCGTCTGCCCGGTTGTGGGCGGTATTTGAGCCTCGCTCAAACACCTCTAGAAGAAAAGTCTTTCAGCAGGAGTATATTCAAGCCTTCAAGCGAGCAGATCACGTGATACTCAAGAACGTCCAGGCGCGTGCGATCGATACAGGCTTAGAACTAATCGACGTTAGCAATTTAAGTGAAGAGATTACAGCATCCGGAGTTCAAGCGGTTTGTTTAGATACAGCCGATCAGATACGAGAGTATATCTGGGGTGAAGTTCCGCGTAATCGGAGTGAGGGGCCAATAGAAGATGTAGTGTTTGTTATGTCAAACGGGTCGTTTGATGGTCTAAATGAATTGCTGGAGCGTGATCTCAAGGGATCGTAAAGTCTTAAAGAATAAATATCTGGCCACCTTTGATCCAGCGCTTGTGGAGGCAGATTGTA